>NZ_CP138214.1:1240625-1550781 GCF_034043515.1 Pseudomonas sp. MUP55
CAAGCGCCGCTGTTGACGTCTGTGGGGCGAGGGCTGTCCCAGCCTTTGCGGGTGAAGTTGACCTGATGCGCGGCCACGACGCTCAGCGGCAGGCCGCTGTAGTGGTTGGGCATCACGTCGACATGGCCGTCGAGCACCGCCAGTTGGGTATGGTCGTTGAACTGCCGCACGTTCAAGCGCGCCGCCTGGCTGCTGAGCAGGCCCTGGCCGGTGAGTACGCGCAGCGGCGTGGTGCCTGTGCGGGCGGTCAGCTGGATTTCACCTTCGAGCAGGCGCACCAGGCGCTGCTGACCATCGAAATGCACATCCACCGCGCTGCTGGTATTGAGCTGCAACTGGCTGCCGTCGGCCAACTGCACGGTGCGGCGCTGACCAACCGGGCTGCGGTAGTCGGCCGTCAACGGCGGCAGGATATGTTGCTGGCGCAGGCTCCAGGCTGCCGCCGACCCGGCGCCGAGGATCAACAACAGCTTGAGCGCCTGGCGCCGGCTGTTGGATGTGGGGGCATTCAACGCCGCATGCGCCAGGGGCGAAGGCACGCCGCGCAGGCGCTGGTTGACGCGCTGGATCTGGTCCCAGGCGCGCTGGTGTTCGCTGTGCGCCTCCAGCCATTGCTGCCAGGCCAACTGCTGGCGCGGGGTGAGCCGACCTTGCTGCATTTCCAGCAACCAGTGCACGGCTTGTTCGGCGACTTGAGAGGAAACGTTCATAAGGCGAAGTAGCAGCGCAGGGCGGCTTTGGTCAGGTGGCGTTTGACGGTGGCAATGGAGATGCCCAGTTGCGCGCCGATTTGCGCGTAGGTCAGCCCGTCGAGCTGGGCCAGCAGGAAGGCGCGTTTGACCTGCACCGGCAGGCCGTCGAGCAGTTGGTCCAGTTCCACCAGGGTTTGCAGGATGATTGCGCGGTCTTCTTCCGAGGGTGCCACGTGCTGCGGCATTTGCGCGAGGGCATCGAGGTAGGCGCGTTCCAGGTCCTGGCGACGGTAGAAGTTGAACAGCACGCGCTTGGCGACGGTGACGAGAAAGGCGCGGGGTTCGTTCAGTGTTGGCGCTTCGCGGGCGCTGAGCAGTCGGATGAAGGTGTCCTGCGCCAGGTCGGCCGCGCTTTCCGGGCAGCCGAGCTTGCGTCGCAACCAGCCGGTAAGCCAGTGGTGATGGTCGTTGTAAAGAACTTCGACGGTGTTGGACGGCGGCAAGTGATCACTCCATCAGCATCGGCATGCTTTAGAGAACAAGAATTGTTCGCATTGTAGGGCCGGGGACGCGGTTCGGCAATCGGCCGTGGTCGGTGATTCATCCGTTCTCTTTTGCTTATGAGAATATTTATCATTAATATTGCGCGCTGATGAACTTGGCGCCTGCCGCATGAAAAGCAAAACCTCATTGCCCGCCTCTTATCGCCTCGCCGTCACCTCCCGTGTGCTGGCGGCTGTGATCGGTGGTTACCTGATGGCCTCGCTGGCCGCAATCTGCCTCGCGCTGTGGCTGCCAACCTCCCGCGCCGATGCGGTGATCACCGGCATGATGAGTTCGTTCGTGTTCTACCTGCTGGCGGTGCTGTGGTGTTTCGCCTGCCGCACGGCATGGCGCGCGTGGGCGGGGGTGATCGTGCCCAGTGCGCTGCTTGCCATCCTGGCGGGCGTGGGTTTGTGGATGGTGCGCACATGAAAGAAGGCTTTCGCCAAGCCATGGCCTGGCTGCACACCTGGGCGGGGTTGATCTTCGGCTGGTTGTTGTTCGCGATTTTCCTGACCGGCACCCTGGCGTATTTCAAAGATGAGATCACCCACTGGATGCAGCCCGAAGTCCAGGCCCATCCGCTGGACGACGCACGCAGCCTCGCCGTGGCGCAACGCTATCTGCAGCAACAGGCGCCCACGGCCGCGCGCTGGTTCATCACCTTGCCCACCCACCGCGACCCCGGCCTGTCGGTGATGTGGCAAGACAAGGTCGAGCCCGGCAAGCGCGGCACCTTCATCCAGAAAGTCCTCGATCCGGTCAGCGGCCAAGCAGTCCAGGCCCGCGAGAGCAAGGGCGGCGAATTCTTCTACCGTTTCCACTTCCAGCTGCAAATGCCTTACCCGTGGGGCCGCTGGCTGGCCACCCTTGCCGCCATGGTGATGTTCGTCGCGCTGATCACCGGCATCATCACCCACAAGAAAATCTTCAAGGACTTCTTCACCTTCCGCCCGCGCAAAGGCCAGCGTTCGTGGCTGGACGGGCACAACGCGGTGGGCGTGCTGGTGTTGCCGTTCCACTTGATGATCACCTACAGCAGTTTGGTGATCTTCATGAACATGGTGATGCCGGCGCCGATTCTGGCCTCCTATGGCGACGACAGCCGTGCGTTCTTCAATGAGGTGTTTCCCAGCTCCGAGAATGCGCCGGCCCTCGGCCAGCCGGGCACCTTGCTGCCGTTATGGCCGATGTACCAACAGGCGCAGCAACAGTGGGCAGGCGGGCATGTCGGGCGCTTGGCGGTGAACAATCCGAGTGACGTCAACGCCTCGGTGAATGTGTTCCGCGCCGGGTCCGACAGCCTGGTGCATGATTTCGGCAGCAGCGTGTCGTTCAACGGCACCACCGGCGAGCTGTTGCGGGTCAGTGGCGAGCCGTCCTTGCCGGCGGTGATTGGCGGCAGTTTCTACGGCTTGCACATGGGTCATTTCGCCGGCCCGGTGTTGCGCTGGCTGTACTTTATCTGCGGGCTGGCAGGCACGGCGATGATTGGCACCGGGCTGGTGATATGGCTCGGCAAGCGCCAGCTCAAGCACGCCAAAACCGGCGTCATGCCGTTTGAGCTGCGCCTGGTGCAAGTGCTGAATATCGCCAGCATGTCCGGCCTGGTGATCGCCATCGCAGCGTTCTTCTGGGCGAACCGCTGGTTGCCGGTGAGCTTCGCCGAACGCTCCGACTGGGAGGTGCAAGCCTTCTTTATCGCCTGGGCCTTGAGCCTGCTGCACGCGCTGGTGCGTCACGGTCGTCAGGCGTGGGTCGAGCAATTGAGCCTGGCTGCACTGCTGTTTGTCGCCATCCCGCTGGTCAATGCGTTGACCACTTCGCAGCATCTGGGCGTTTCACTGGTAAAGGGCGACTGGGCCATGGCCTGCTTCGACCTGACGTGCCTGGCCAGCGGCCTGTTCCTGGCCTGGGCAGCCTGGAAGATGCGGTGTCGCACGGCGTCTCAGCCCCAGGCTGAACGCGCCCGTTCATTGACGCTCAAGCAGGAGGCCGGCTGAATGCTGCTCGCGCTGCTCCTGTGCTACGCCGGGTTTACCGCGCTGTGCCTGTCGACCGACCGTCATCACGGCGAGTTGCTGCGCCGCAAACCTTCGCCTGCACGGCGTCTGGTGTTGCGCGGGGTCGGCTGGTTGCTGCTGACGCTGTCGCCCTGGCCGGCGGTGGCCACCACGGGTTGGGGCCAGGGCCTGGTGGAGTGGTACGCGGTGCTGATGCTTAGCGCCTTGCTGCTGGTGCTGCTGTTGCCGTATCGGCCACGGCTGGCGCTGATGCTGGCGGGCGCTGGCCTGCTGGCCAGCCCGGTCGCGGCCTTCGGCCTCTTTTGAGTTGCCGACGATGATCAGCCCGCCGCCCAACCCCCAGGACAGTTCGCACCCCGATGCGGCCGGTGGGCGTGCGCATTTCTTGCAGGTGTTTTTGTCCCAGCGTTCGCAGATGGAAGCGCTGGTCAGCCGCCGTGTCGGTTGCCGTGCCACCGCCGCTGACCTGGTGCAGGACCTGTTCCTGCGCTTTTGGCGTCGCCCGCTGGTGCAGGTCGAAGAACTCAGCACTTACCTGCTGCGCTGCGCCGGCAATATCGCCATCGACCATTTGCGCAGCGAAGGCGCCCGCGTGCGCAGCAACGAAGGCTGGCTGCCGGAACAACAGCACAATCAGGGCGACGAGCCCCAGGCAGCCCTCGAAGCGGGCAATGACCTGCGCCACGTCGAAGCCGCCTTGCGCAGTTTGCCCGAGCGCACCCGGCAGATATTCCTGCTCAACCGCATCCATGGTCGCAAATACGCACAGATCGCCAAGGCGATGGGCCTGTCCCAGAGCGCCGTGGAAAAACATATGATGCGTGCCCTCGAAGCCTGCAAAGCCAGCCTTCGCGAACCACCGCCGCCACGCACGCCAGGGAAAGCACCGTGAACGTCACGCCCACCCCCGCCCAGGAACAGGCCGCGCTCGCCTGGCTGAGCCTGCTGCACGACCAGCCCAGCAGCGGCGACCAGGCCACGTTCAGCCAGTGGCTGCGGGCCGACCCCGCCCACATCGAAGCCTACGCCCAGGCCCAGGTGCTGTGGGAGTTGAGCGAAGTACCGGCGCGCAGCTTGGCGACCGAAGACGCTCAGGCCTTGCAAGGTTATCTCGATGCGATGAGCGGTGCGGGGCGCTCGCGCAGGCTGCGCTGGTCCGGCGCCTTGGCCATGGCCGCGTGTCTGTTGCTGATGGTGGCGATGGGCGCCGGTTGGCAGCCGTCGCGCTGGGTCGATGATTTGGGCGCCGACTACGTGACGGCGCCAGGGGAGGTGAGGACCGTCACCCTGGCCGATCAGTCTCACGTCACCCTCGACGCCGACAGCGCCATCGCCGTGGATTTCAGCCATGGCGAGCGGCATATCCAGTTGCGTCGAGGCGCTGGTTTTTTTCAGGTTGTCCACACCGGGCAGCCCTTTGTAGTCGAAGCGGGCAGTGGAGCGACGACGGTGCTGGGCACGCAGTTCGAAGTGCGCCTGCAACCGGCGGGCGCACAGGTGACCGTGTTGTCCGGCCGGGTGGGTGTGACGCCCTCCAGTCAGGCGTCGCAGCAAATTCTCACGGCAGGCCAGCAAGTGGCCTACGCCGATGGGGTGGCCGAGCCGTTGCATTCGGTCGACAGCGAGGCACGCCTGGCCTGGCGCGAGGGGTGGCTCAACTATTACAAGGCACCGCTGGCCGAGGTGATCGACGACCTGGCGCGCTACTACCCCGGCCGCATCCTGCTGCTCAACAACGAGATCGGCGCCAAACGTGTCAGCGGCAGCTTCCCAAGCAAAGACCCGGTCGCCGTGTTGAACGCCTTGCAAGCGGTCCTGGGCTTTGAACAGCACACGTTGCTGGGCCGCATGATCGTGTTGCGCTAGGCCCGCATCCGTTCACCGAACCTTCATCGCAATCACCCCAACCTGTCACCAAACGGTTACACGTGCCGTGGATCATCCCTGGGTTCCTGAGCAAGCGGTCAGGAAGCCACCTACCCACATTTGATCCGCTGTGTGACACAAATTGAGTTACTTCAGGGCCGCCATGATCGCCTCGGGGTTGTAGTCGCGTATCAGGGTGCCATTGACGTCCACAAACGGAATCCCGCCGCCGCCCAACGCCTCATACGCCTTGCGCGCCTGGGCGTCCTTTTCGATATCGAAGGCCTGGTAAGGAATACCTTTCTGGTCCAGGAAGCGACGGATCTGCTTGCAGTAGCCGCACCACTCGGTGGCGTAGAGCACCACGCGCGCCGAGGCGCGTACCTGCTCCGAAACCACTTGCGAGGGGTTGAACAGCCGCTCGATCTTGCCCCAGTTCTGAACCACCACCACGACCAGCAGTACCAGCAGGACTTTCTTGAGCACGCCGCCCAGCATCAGTTACGGCGCTTGAGCTGGTCGGTCAGCTGGGTCGGCAGGCCCTTGATGATCAAGGTGCCGGCGGCTTCGTCATACTCGATCTTGTCGCCCAGCAGGTGCGCTTCAAAGCTGATGGACAAGCCTTCCGCCCGGCCGGTGAAGCGGCGGAACTGGTTGAGGGTGCGTTTGTCGGCAGGGATCTCCGGCGACAGGCCGTAGTCCTTGTTGCGAATGTGGTCGTAGAACGCTTTGGGCCGATCTTCATCGATCAAACCGGACAATTCTTCCAGGCCCATGGGCTCGCCCAGCTTGGCCTGGCTGCTGGCGTAGTCCACCAGGGTCTTGGTTTTCTCGCGGGCCGACTCGTCCGGCAGGTCTTCGCTTTCAACGAAGTCGCTGAACGCCTTGAGCAGGGTGCGGGTTTCGCCCGGGCCGTCGACGCCTTCCTGGCAGCCGATAAAGTCGCGGAAGTACTCCGAGACCTTCTTGCCGTTCTTGCCCTTGATAAACGAGATGTACTGTTTGGACTGCTTGTTGTTCTGCCACTCGGAGACGTTGATCCGCGCTGCCAGGTGCAGTTGGCCCAGGTCCAGGTGGCGCGAGGGGGTCACGTCCAGCTCATCGGTCACCGCCACGCCTTCGCTGTGGTGCAACAGCGCGATCGCCAGGTAGTCGGTCATGCCCTGCTGGTAGTGGGCGAACAGCACGTGCCCGCCGGTGGACAGGTTGGACTCTTCCATCAGCTTCTGCAGATGCTCCACGGCCGTGCGGCTGAACGCGGTGAAGTCCAGGCCACCGTCAAAGTATTCCTTCAACCAGCCGCTGAACGGGTGCGCGCCGGACTCGGCATGGAAGAAACCCCAGGCCTTGCCCTGTTTGGCGTTGTAGCTCTCGTTGAGGTCGGCAAGCATGTTCTCGATGGCGGCGGATTCGGACAGCTCCGAATCACGGGCATGCAGAACTGCGGGTGTGCCGTCGGGTTTTTTGTCGATCAGGTGGACGATGCAATGACGGATCGGCATAGGCTTCTCGGCTGGTTGAAGGGGAGCGGTGAGCCTCCCCCAAAAAGTTGCCCAGTGTACCGCACCCATTGGTCAAGACGCGCCTGGAAGGGCGTTTTGGACCTTCTCCGACCGGGCATATGCCTTTTTTTCACGGTTTAGAGCGATAAAGCTGACCAAATGGGTATGTTGAGGCGGATATTTCCCCGTCGCTGTGCTAGTTTTGCCCCGTCTTACGCCAAGTCTCGGCGTTAAGCGTGCATTCAGCATTTGTCAGGTCGAACCAATCCCCGTTTCAAGCATCTATAACCCCGTTCTCCGAGGTTATAGCCGGGGCGCCAGACCCACGACGGTCGGGCTCGACGGCTGACACTGCACTCTGCAATCCATATGAATTTGATAGGGAAGGAACACCACAATGGCTTTGACTAAAGACCAACTGATCGCTGATATCGCTGAAGCTATCGACGCGCCAAAAACCACCGCGCGCGCAGCGCTGGACCAACTGGGCCAGATCGTTGCTGATCAGCTGGAAAATGGCGGCGAAATCACTCTGCCAGGTATCGGCAAGCTGAAAGTGACCGAGCGTCCTGCCCGTACTGGCCGTAACCCTTCGACTGGCGCTGCCATCGAAATCGCTGCCAAGAAAGTTATCAAGCTGGTTGTGGCCAAAGGCCTGACCGACGCTGTTAACAAGTAAGACGCAGTAAAAAAACCGTGCTCCGGAGTGATCCGGGCACGGTTTTTTGTTGTCTGCGATTTGGCATTTAACTGTAGGAGCGAGCTTGCTCGCGAAAAACGTTAACGATAATGCGGTCATCCTGGATGTACGCGGTGCCTACGAGATCTTCGCGAGCAAGCTCGCTCCTACAGGTGGGTGCTATCGCACCCAGCGCTGGCGCCAGATCTGCTGTTCGTTCTTGGTCTGGAAGGTCCAGGCCACAAAGCGGCTTTGCTTCTGCCCCTGGGACATTTCCACCACCTGGCTTTCCAGCACGCCGGCTTTTTTCAGCGCAGTCTCGATCGCGGGCAGGTTTGACGCTTTTGACACCAGGGTGCTGAACCACAACACCTTGTGGGCAAAGTGCGCACTTTCAGCGATCAGTTGCGTGACGAAACGCGCTTCACCACCCTCGCACCACAGCTCGGCCGACTGGCCACCAAAATTCAGCACCGGCAACTTGCGCTTGGGGTCGGCCCTGCCGAGGGCGCGCCATTTACGCTCGCTGCCCTTGGTCGCTTCATCCATGGAGGCATGGAACGGCGGGTTGCACATGGTCAGGTCGAAACGCTCGCCCGGCTCCAGCAGGCCCAGCAGGATCTGCTTGGGATTGGGCTGCTGGCGCAGCTCGATGACCTTGCTCAGGTCGTTGGACTGCACGATGGCCCTGGCGGCAGCCACGGCGATAGGGTCGACTTCCGAGCCCAGGAAGTTCCAGCGGTACTCCATGTAGCCAATCAGCGGGTAGACGCAGTTGGCGCCCATGCCGATGTCCAGCACCTTGACGATGGAACCGCGCGGAATCTTGCCGTCGTTGACGCTGGCTAGCAGGTCGGCAAGGAAGTGCACATAGTCGGCACGCCCCGGCACCGGCGGGCACAGGTAATCGGCGGGGATGTCCCAGTGCTGGATGCCATAGAACGACTTGAGCAACGCCCGGTTGAACACCCGCACCGCATCCGGGCTGGCAAAGTCGATACTTTCCTTGCCGTAGGGGTTGATGATCACGAATTTCGCCAGCTCGGGCGTGGTCTTGATCAGCGCCGGGAAGTCGTAACGGCCTGTGTGGCGGTTGCGCGGATGCAGGGTAGCCTCTTTGCGTGGCACGACGGGTTTGGCCGTGGCTGCAGTCTTGGGCTTCTTGCGTGGAGGTTTGGGCGTAGTGGGGGCGGTCATGATGATTCTGGTGTTGGCTCAAAGTGGCGGCCATTGTCACACATTCCCGAGGATAACTCGGTCAAATGTGGGAGGGGGCTTGCCCCCGATGGCAGTGTGTCAGTCAATTATCTGTTAACTGACCCACCGCCATCGGGGGCAAGCCCCCTCCCACATTGACTGCATTGCCAGCAGGACATCGGGAACGATCAGGCAAAAAAAAGAGACCCGAAGGTCTCTTTTTTTACACGGGTTGCCCGCTTACAGGCTGGAAATCCGCGCATGTTGCTCGGCCAGTTTGCCCAAAGCCTGTTCAGCTTCGGCCAACTTGGCGCGTTCCTTCTCGATGACTTCCGCCGGCGCCTTGTCGACGAACGCAGCGTTGGACAGCTTGCCGCCCACGCGCTGCACTTCGCCTTGCAGGCGGGCAATTTCCTTATCGAGTCGAGCCAGTTCCGCACCCTTGTCGATCAGGCCGGCCATCGGCACCAGTACTTCCATCTCACCCACCAATGCAGTGGCGGAAAGCGGTGCTTCGGCGCCTGCAGCCAATACGGTGATCGACTCCAGCTTCGCCAGCTTCTTGAGCAGTGCATCGTTTTCGCTGAGGCGACGCTGGTCTTCGGCACTGGCGTTCTTGACGAACACGGCCAGCGGCTTGCCTGGGCCGATGTTCATCTCGGCGCGGATGTTGCGCGTGCCGAGCATCAGGGTCTTGAGCCATTCGATATCGCTTTCGGCGGCTTCATCGATACGCGCTTCATTGGCCACCGGCCAAGGCTGCAGCATGATGGTTTTGCCTTCGATACCGGCCAGCGGCGCCAGGCGTTGCCAGATTTCTTCGGTGATGAACGGCATGAACGGATGCGCCAGGCGCAGTGCCACTTCCAGTACACGCACCAAGGTGCGACGGGTGCCGCGCTGACGTTCGACCGGCGCGTTTTCGTCCCACAGCACTGGCTTGGACAGTTCCAGGTACCAGTCGCAATACTGGTTCCAGATGAACTCGTACAGCGCCTGTGCGGCCAGGTCGAAACGGAACTGGTCGAGCTGACGGGTCACTTCGGCTTCGGTGCGCTGCAGCTGCGAAATGATCCAGCGGTCGGCCAGGCTCAGCTCGAAGGCTTCGCCGTTCTGACCGCAGTCTTCGCCTTTATCCAGCACGTAGCGTGCGGCGTTCCAGATCTTGTTGCAGAAGTTGCGATAGCCTTCGACGCGGCCCATGTCGAACTTGATGTCGCGGCCGGTGGAGGCCAGCGAGCAGAACGTGAAGCGCAGGGCGTCGGTGCCGTAGCTGGCAATGCCGTCGGCGAATTCGTCGCGGGTCTGCTTCTCGATCTTCTTCGCCATTTTCGGCTGCATCATGCCCGAGGTGCGCTTCTGTACCAGCGCTTCGAGTTCGATACCGTCGATGATGTCCAGCGGGTCCAGGACGTTGCCCTTGGACTTGGACATCTTCTGGCCCTGGCCATCGCGTACCAGACCGTGCACGTACACGGTCTTGAACGGAACCTGCGGGGTGCCGTCGTCGTTCTTCACCAGGTGCATGGTCAGCATGATCATCCGGGCAACCCAGAAGAAAATGATGTCGAAGCCGGTGACCAGCACGTCGGTGGGGTGGAATTTTTCGAGGAACTCGGTTTTTTCCGGCCAGCCCAAGGTGGAGAACGTCCACAGGCCGGCGCTGAACCAGGTGTCCAGTACGTCGTTGTCCTGATTCAGCACCAGGTCCGCAGGCAGGTTGTGCTTGGCACGCACTTGGGCTTCGTCGCGGCCTACGTAGACCTTGCCCGACTCGTCGTACCAGGCCGGAATCCGGTGGCCCCACCACAGCTGACGGCTGATGCACCAATCCTGGATGTCGCGCATCCACGAGAAGTACATGTTTTCGTACTGTTTAGGCACGAAGGCGATGCGGCCGTCTTCCACGGCGGCAATCGCCGGCTCGGCCAGCGGTTTGGTGGACACGTACCACTGGTCGGTCAGCCATGGCTCGATCACGGTGCCGGAACGGTCGCCCTTCGGCACTTTCAGGCCGTGGTCATCCACGCTCACCAGCAAACCGGCAGCGTCGAAGGCAGCGACAATCTGCTTGCGCGCTTCGAAGCGGTCCAGGCCTGCGTATTCGGCCGGGATCTTGCCGTCGATGCTCTCGTTCAGCGTGCCGTCCAGGTTGAATACCTGGCAGGCCGGCAGAACGGCGGCGTTCTTGTCGAAGATGTTGAGCAGCGGCAGGTTGTGGCGCTTGCCGACTTCGTAGTCGTTGAAGTCGTGGGCCGGGGTGATTTTCACGCAGCCGGTGCCGAACTCAGGGTCGCAGTAGTCGTCCGCGATGATCGGGATGCGGCGGCCCACCAGCGGCAGCTCGACGAACTTGCCGATCAGTGCCTGGTAGCGCTCGTCGTTCGGGTTAACCGCGACGGCGGCGTCGCCGAGCATGGTTTCCGGACGGGTGGTGGCGACGATCAGGTAATCGTTGCCTTCAGCGGTCTTGGCGCCATCAGCCAGCGGGTACTTGAGGTTCCACAGGAAGCCTTTCTCGTCGTGGTTTTCCACTTCGAGGTCGGAAATCGCCGTGTGCAGCTTGGTGTCCCAGTTGACCAGGCGCTTGCCGCGGTAGATCAGGCCGTCTTCGTGCAGGCGCACGAAAGCTTCCTTCACCGCTTCCGACAGGCCATCGTCCATGGTGAAGCGCTCGCGGCTCCAGTCCACGGATGAACCCAGGCGACGGATCTGACGGCTGATATTGCCGCCAGACTGGTCTTTCCATTCCCAGATTTTCTCCAGGAATTTCTCGCGGCCCAGGTCGTGACGGTTTTGGCCGGTGGCTTCCAGTTGGCGTTCCACCAGCATCTGGGTGGCGATACCCGCGTGGTCGGTGCCCGGTTGCCACAGGGTGTTGCGACCCTGCATGCGGCGGAAGCGGATCAAGGCATCCATGATCGCGTTGTTGAAGCCATGGCCCATGTGCAGGCTGCCAGTGACGTTCGGCGGCGGAATCATGATGGTGTAGGAGTCGCCCGCACCTTGTGGGGCGAAATAGTTCTCGGACTCCCAGGTGTTGTACCAGGAAGTTTCGATAGCGTGGGGCTGATAGGTCTTATCCATGCGCGGCGGGACCCTAGTTGGCATTTATTCAGGAAAGCCGGCAAGTATAACGGGGGATAGGGCGAAGGGCGAGGCGAAGACAGGCTTGAGGTGCACGCGATCGAATGTGGGAGGGGGCTTGCTCCCGATAGCGGTGCATCCGTCACAACATCACTGACTGACACATTGCTATCGGGGGCAAGCCCCCTCCCACAGAGGATTTATGTCTGGCTCAGGACTGGTACTGGCTCAACAGTCGCTCCATCCGCGCATCCATCCGCCGCTTGATCTCGGCTTCGATATGCGGGGCAAAGTCGTCGATCACGTCTTGCATGATCAATTGCGCGGCGGCGCGCAGTTCGTTGTCCAGGTGCAGCAGTAAAGCGTCGGGGGCTTTTTCTGCGGCGGGAGCGGCTTGTGGCACCACAGGCTCCGGTGCAGCAGGCTTATTGCCGACCATGTCGAACAACAGCGGAATCTGTACCTCGCCCTCGACCGGTTCGGTCAACAGCGGCGGTTGTAAACCATCATCACCCAGCAACTGGCGGATCGACTCAAGGTCGTCCAGCAGGTGATCGTCTTTTTTCAGCGGGTTGGGTGTGTCCATCATGTACTCAAAGTCGTTGCAGCCGGTGATCCTGCAGAGGATAGCCCTGTTCGCGGTAGAAACGGAAACTCTCCCGTGCCGCCTGACGAGTAGCAGGGTCTTCCACCACCACTTCCGCCACGCGAGCGAATGCCTTGGCAAAGGCCGGTACCTTCAGGTCGAGATTGACCAGCAGGTCATGGTGATCGCCGCAATGGTCTCCCAGGCCCAGCACTACCAGGCTGTCGGGTTCAGATTCGGCGGGGCCGTGGGGCAGGAAGCTTTCGCCCTTGAACCGCCACAGGCGCGCATCGAGGTCCTCGCGCTGGGCGGCATCGCTGCAATGCAGGTAGATGCGATGGCCCATGCGCCAGGCTTTTTCGGTGAGCTTGCAGGCAAAGTCCAGGCGCGCGGACGGGTCGGCGCTGGGCAATATATAGAAGTCGACTTGGGTCATTGCGGTTCCTGGTGCTGGCCCGCCAGTTCTGTAGGAGCGAGCTTGCTCGCGAAAAACCAGAGGACACCGCGTTCATCCAGGGTGGGCGCGGTATCGTTGGCGATCTTCGCGAGCAAGCTCGCTCCTACAGAAGGGCCGGGGGCGCTTAGGCCTTGGCGCGATCCAGCAGGTACTGGGTCAGCAGGGGGACCGGACGGCCAGTGGCGCCTTTGTCCTTGCCGCCGCTGGTCCAGGCAGTGCCGGCGATGTCCAGGTGCGCCCAGTTGAAGTTCTTGGCGAACCGCGACAGGAAGCACGCGGCGGTGATGGTGCCGGCTTTCGGCCCGCCGATGTTGGCGATGTCGGCAAACGGGCTGTCCAGTTGTTCCTGGTACTCATCGAACAGCGGCAGCTGCCAGGCGCGGTCGTCGGCGGCCTTGCCGGCGCTGAGCAGTTGCTCGATCAGTTCGTCGTTATTGCCCAGCAGGCCCGACGTGTGAGCGCCCAGGGCGACCACGCAGGCACCGGTCAAGGTGGCGATGTCGATCACTGCCTGCGGCTTGAAGCGTTCGGCATAGGTCAGCGCGTCACACAGCACCAGGCGACCTTCGGCGTCGGTGTTGAGGATTTCCACGGTCTGGCCGCTCATGGTCGTGACGATATCGCCTGGACGGGCAGCGCCGCCGCTCGGCATGTTCTCGGCACAGGCCAGGATGCACACCAGGTTGATCGGCAGCTTGAGTTCCAGCACGGCACGCAGGGTACCGAACACGCTGGCGGCGCCGCCCATGTCGTACTTCATCTCATCCATGCCGGCGCCCGGCTTGAGGCTGATGCCGCCGGTGTCGAAGGTGATGCCTTTGCCGACCAGGGCGTAAGGCTTCTCGGACTTCTTGCCGCCGTTGTATTGCATCACGATCAGGCGTGGCGGCTGGTCGCTGCCCTGGCCCACGGCATAGAACGAGCCCATGCCCAGGTCCTTGATCTTCTTCTCGTCCAGCACTTCGACCTTCAGGCCCTTGAATTCTTTGCCCAGCGCCTTGGCCTGTTCGCCGAGGAAGGTCGGGTGGCAGATGTTCGGCGGCAGGTTGCCCAGGTCGCGGGTGAACGACATGCCCTTGGCGATGGCCTGGGCGTGGGTCACGGCGCGCTCGACTTCAGCCTGGGCGGCCTTGATGGTCAGCAGGGTGATCTTCTTCAGCGCGCGGGGTTCGGCTTTCTGGCTCTTGAACTGATCGAAGACGTAGCCGCCGTCCACCAGGCTTTCGGCCAGCAGGCGGGTCTTGCCGTAGCTGTCGCGGCCTTTGACAACGATTTCATCGAGGGCCAGTGCCGCATCGGTGCCGCCCAGGCCCTTGAGAGTGCTGAGGATGGCGCTGATGATTTTGCGGAACGGGCGGTCGCCCAGCTCCGCGTCTTTACCCACGCCCACCAGCAATACGCGCTCGGCCTTGAGGTTGGGCAGGCTCTGCAGCAGCAGGCTCTGGCCGACCTTGCCGGCCAGGTCGCCGCGCTTGAGCACGGCGCTGATGGCGCCGCCGCTCAGTTCATCCAGTTGCTTGGCGGCGACGCCCAGTTTGCGGCCTTCGCCGACAGCGACCACGAGGGTGGCGGTTTTCAACGTTTCGGGGCTAACGCTTTTTACAACCAATTCCATTTTCGGGTCCCTTATAAAGGTCGGTGAGCCTGGCGTTTGTACCCAGGCTTTAAAGCTTGGCAGCGTTGTAAACCGCCAGCGACAAAGGCCGCAGTTTGAACCTCGCCGGCGGAGCCTGACAACCCTCCAAGCACGCTTTGTGCGCGCGCATGAGGTTGCGCAGTGACAGGCGCGGTCAATCACAGGATAATGCGCCATCTTTTTAGCCGGCCCGCGCAAACGGGTCGACTCGGTATGCTTGCTTGTTTGGCCGCCTTAGCCTGACAACCCTGGAGTGTCTGGTTTGATCGTCTTCCGTTATCTATCCCGCGAAGTCCTGTTGACCCTGAGTGCCGTGAGTGCGGTATTGCTGGTCATCATCATGAGTGGTCGTTTCGTCAAATTCCTCGCGCAGGCCGCCTCGGGCGCCCTGGATCCGGGCTCTTTGTTCCTGATCATGGGCTTTCGCCTGCCAGGCTTTTTGCAGCTGATCCTGCCGCTCGGCCTGTTCCTTGGCATTCTGCTGGCCTATGGCCGGCTGTATCTCGAAAGCGAGATGACGGTGCTGTCGGCTACCGGCATGAGCCAGCAGCGTCTGCTGGCCATGACCATGGTGCCGGCCGCCGGTGTGGCCCTGGTGGTGGCGTGGTTGAGCCTGAGCCTGGCGCCTCAAGGGGCCATGCAGTTCCAGTTGCTGCTGAACAAGCAGGACGCGATGACCGAGTTCGACACCCTCGAACCCGGGCGTTTCCAGGCGCTCAACGACGGCACGCGAGTGACCTACACCGAAGAGATGACCGAAGACCGTTCCAATCTGAGCGGTGTGTTCATTTCCCAGAAAAACCTCGGCGCCGACCAGAAAGACCGCGGCATCTCGATCCTGGTGGCCGACGGCGGTCGTCAGGAAGTACGCCCCGACGGCAGCCGCTACCTGATCCTGGACAATGGCTATCGCTACGATGGCAGCCCCGGGTTGGCCGATTACCGCGTGATCAAGTACGACACCTACGGGGTGATGCTGCCCAAGCCGGACATCAGCGACGAGGTCACCGACCGCGATGCGCTGCCGACCGCGTCGCTGTTCGGTAGCCAGGAACTGCGCTCGATCGCCGAACTGCAATGGCGCCTGTCGCTGCCGCTGCTGGTGTTTATCGTGACCTTGATGGCGGTGCCGCTGTCGCGCGTCAACCCGCGCCAGGGTCGATTCCTCAAGCTGCTGCCGGCGATCCTGCTGTATATGGCCTACCTGACCATCCTGATTTCCGCCCGTGGCTCCCTGGAGAAGGGCAAGATTCCGCCCGCCCTGGGCCTGTGGTGGGTGCACGGGATTTTCCTGGTGATCGGCCTGGGACTTCTGTACTGGGAGCCTATCCGTTTGAAAATGAAGAGCCGTCGTGGCCTGAAGGAGTTGGCTCGTGGCTAAGCTCGATCGCTACATTGGTAGCAGCGTACTGATCGCCATCCTGGCGGTACTGGGCATTATCCTGGGCCTGGCCTCGTTGTTTGCCTTCATCGACGAAGTGGGCAACGTCACCGATACCTACACGGTCATGGACGTACTGAGCTTCGTGGCGCTGACCGCGCCGCGGCGTCTCTACGACATGATGCCGATGGCCGGCCTGATCGGTTGCCTGATCGGCCTGGGTACCCTGGCCAGCAACAGCGAGCTGACCATCATGCGCGCGGCGGGCGTGTCCATCGGCCGTATCGTCTGGGCGGTGATGAAGCCCATGCTGCTGCTGATGGCGTGCAGCGTGCTGATCGGCGAATACGTCGCGCCGCCGTCCGAAGCCACCGCCCAGGCCAATCGCGCCCTGGCCCAGGGTTCGGGCGATGCGCAAAGCTCCAAGCACGGCCTGTGGCACCGCCAGGGTGACCAGTTCATCCACATCAACGCCGTGCAGCCCGGCGGGCTGTTGGTCGGGGTGACGCGCTACACGTTCGACAAGGAGCGGCACATGCTCAGCTCCAGTTTCGCCAAGCGCGCGCAGTACGATGGCGAGAAATGGCAACTGAGCGACGTCACTACCACTCTCTTCCACAATGTGGGCGAGGGCATCAAGGCCAGCACCGAAGTGGTCAACGAACCCACCCAGACATGGGACATCGCGCTCAAGCCGGAACTGCTCAACACGGTCATCATGGTTCCGGAAACCCTGCCCATCTCGGGGCTGTGGAGCTACATCCACTACCTCAAGGAGCAGGGCCTGAATAACGGCCGCTACTGGTTGGCGTTCTGGGTCAAGGTGTTGCAACCGGTGGTCACCGCCGCGCTGGTGCTGATGGCGATCTCCTTTATCTTCGGCCCGTTGCGGTCCGTGACCCTCGGTCAGCGGGTATTCACCGGCGTGCTGGTGGGCTTTACCTTCCGCATCGCCCAGGACCTGCTGGGGCCATCGAGCCTGGTATTTGGCTTCTCGCCGTTATTTGCGGTGCTGGTGCCCACGTTTATCTGCGCCGTCGCCGGGTTCTGGTTGTTGCGCCGAGCCGGCTGATTACGCGCTTATGCACAAAAAATGCCCCGCTCATCCCCGCGGGGCATTTTTGTTCTGGTCAGCAAAGATGACGCCCGGGCTGAGCATCAGGTACAATTCCCGGCTATTTTTCAGCGGGCAATCTGCCTGCAGCCTTTTTGAGTGTTGATCCGTGAGTGATTTGAGTCATATCCGCAATTTCTCCATCATCGCCCACATTGACCATGGCAAGTCGACGCTGGCCGATCGGTTCATCCAGATGTGCGGCGGCCTTGCCGAGCGTGAGATGGAAGCCCAGGTCCTGGACTCCATGGACCTCGAGCGTGAACGCGGGATCACCATCAAGGCCCATAGCGTTACTCTGTACTACACCGCCAAAGACGGCATCAAGTATCAGCTGAACTTCATCGACACCCCCGGCCACGTTGACTTCACCTACGAAGTCAGCCGCTCGCTGGCGGCGTGTGAAGGGGCCTTGCTGGTGGTCGACGCCGGTCAGGGCGTCGAGGCCCAATCCGTGGCCAACTGCTATACCGCCATCGAGCAGGGCCTTGAGGTCATGCCGGTGCTGAACAAGATCGACCTGCCCCAGGCCGATCCGGACCGTGTCAAAGAAGAAATCGAAAAAATCATCGGCATTGACGCCACCGACGCGGTCGAGTGCAGCGCCAAGACCGGCCTGGGCGTTGATGAAGTGCTCGAGCGCCTGGTCAAGACCATCCCCGCGCCAACCGGTAACTACGAAGATCCGCTGCAGGCGTTGATCATCGATTCCTGGTTCGACAACTACCTGGGCGTCGTTTCCCTGGTGCGCGTGCGCCACGGCCGCGTGAAGAAGGGCGACAAGATCCTGGTCAAGTCCACCGGCAAGATCCACCTGGTGGACAGCGTTGGTGTATTCAACCCCAAGCACACCGCCACCACTGACCTGAAAGCCGGTGAAGTAGGCTTCATCATCGCCGGTATCAAGGACATTCATGGTGCGCCGGTGGGTGATACGCTGACCCTGAGCTCCACGCCGGACGTTGACGTGCTGCCAGGCTTCAAGCGCATCCAGCCGCAGGTCTACGCCGGTCTGTTCCCGGTCAGCTCCGACGACTTCGAAGACTTCCGCGAAGCCCTGCAGAAACTGACCCTCAACGACTCGTCGCTGCAGTACACCCCGGAAAGCTCCGACGCCCTGGGCTTCGGCTTCCGTTGCGGGTTCCTGGGCATGCTGCACATGGAAATCATCCAGGAGCGCCTGGAGCGCGAGTACGACCTGGACCTGATCACCACCGCGCCAACGGTTATTTTTGAGCTGGCGCTGAAAACCGGTGAAACGATTTACGTCGACAACCCGTCCAAGCTTCCGGATCTGTCGTCCATCGAAGACATGCGCGAGCCGATCGTGCGGGCCAATATCCTGGTTCCGCAGGAGCACCTGGGCAACGTCATCACCCTGTGTATCGAAAAGCGTGGCGTGCAGCACGACATGTTGTTCCTCGGTACCCAGGTGCAAGTGACCTACGATTTGCCGATGAACGAAGTCGTCCTGGACTTCTTCGACCGTCTCAAATCCACCAGTCGCGGCTATGCTTCGCTGGATTACCATTTCGACCGTTACCAGTCGGCTAATCTGGTGAAACTGGATGTGCTGATCAACGGCGACAAGGTCGATGCCCTGGCACTGATCGTGCACAAGGACAACGCGCACTACAAAGGTCGCCAGTTGACCGAAAAGATGAAAGAACTGATTCCGCGCCAGATGTTCGACGTCGCGATCCAGGCCGCCATTGGCGGGCAGATCATTGCGCGGACATCCGTCAAGGCTCTCAGAAAGAACGTGCTGGCCAAATGCTACGGCGGTGACGTAAGCCGTAAGCGCAAGCTGCTTGAGAAGCAAAAGGCCGGTAAAAAACGCATGAAGCAAGTGGGCAACGTGGAAATTCCACAAGAAGCCTTCCTTGCGGTGCTCAGGTTGGATAGTTAGGTCCTATGTCGCTAAATTTCCCGCTGTTGCTGGTCATCGCCGTTGCCGTCTGCGGTTTCCTGGCGTTGCTCGATCTGGTGTTCTTCGCCCCGCGTCGGCGGGCGGCTATCGCGTCGTATCAGGGCAGCGTCAGCCAGCCCGATGCGGTGGTGGTCGAGAAGCTGAACAAAGAGCCCTTGCTGGTTGAATACGGCAAGTCGTTCTTCCCGGTGTTGTTCATCGTGCTGGTGCTGCGTTCGTTCCTGGTGGAGCCGTTTCAGATCCCGTCGGGGTCGATGAAGCCTACCCTGGACGTGGGCGACTTCATCCTGGTGAACAAGTTTTCCTACGGGATCCGCTTGCCGGTGATCGACAAGAAAGTCATCGAGGTCGGTGACCCGCAGCGCGGTGACGTGATGGTGTTCCGCTACCCAAGCGACCCGAACGTCAACTACATCAAGCGCGTGGTCGGCCTGCCGGGCGACGTGATCCGCTATACCAGCGACAAGCGCCTGTTCATCAATGGTGAGTCGGTGGCCGAGAAGTTGCTGGGCGCCGAGCCCAATACCCTGGGCAGCGCCGAGCTGTACCAGGAAAAACTCGGTGCGGTAGAGCACCAGATCCGCAAGGAAATGAGCCGCTACCGCGCGATGCCCGATGGCCAGTGGAAAGTGCCTGCCGGGCACTACTTCATGATGGGCGACAACCGCGACAACTCCAACGACAGCCGCTACTGGGACGACCCCAATATTCCCAAGGACCTGCTGGGCATGGTGCCCGACGAGAATATCGTCGGCAAAGCCTTCGCGGTCTGGATGAGTTGGCCAGAACCCAAGCTCAGCCATCTGCCGAACTTCTCGCGGGTGGGGCTGATCAGGTAATACAGGCGGCGCTGTGATCACAGCGCCGAATGCTTTTCTGGGGCTTGGACATTTTCCGGCTCCTTGCAGCAGCTATCAGGATTTGAATTTGAACACTGCGTCAATCGTCGATGGCCGCCGGTGCCACCAACTAGATATGGATAAACCGTGACCGTTTCTCTAAGTCGTCTCGAGCGCCAGCTCGGCTACACCTTCAAGGACCAGGAATTGATGGTCCTTGCCCTCACACACCGCAGTTTTGCAGGGCGCAATAACGAGCGCCTGGAATTCCTCGGTGATGCCATCCTCAATTTCGCCGCCGGTGAGGCGCTCTTCGAGCGCTTTCCGCAAGCCCGCGAAGGCCAGCTTTCGCGCCTGCGTGCGCGCCTTGTGAAAGGCGAGACCCTGGCCGTGCTGGCCCGGGGTTTCGGCCTGGGCGAGTACCTGCGCCTGGGCTCCGGTGAATTGAAAAGCGGCGGGTTCCGTCGCGAGTCGATCCTGGCTGATGCCCTGGAGGCATTGATCGGTGCGATCTACCTCGATGCAGGGATGGAGACGGCCAAGGAGCGCGTGGTCGCGTGGCTGGCTTCGGAAATCGAGAGCCTGACGCTGGTGGACACCAACAAAGACCCCAAGACCCGCCTGCAGGAATACCTGCAGTCCCGCGGTTGTGAACTGCCACGCTACGAAGTGGTGGATATCCAGGGTGAGCCGCATTGCCGCGTGTTCTTCGTGGAATGTGAAATCACCTTACTGAACGAAAAAAGCCGAGGTCAGGGTGTGAGCCGTCGTATTGCCGAACAGGTAGCGGCCGCTGCAGCACTGATTGCCCTGGGCGTGGAGAATGGCCATGACTGATTCAACCGCAACACGCTGTGGCTATGTTGCCATCGTCGGCCGTCCGAACGTGGGCAAGTCCACGCTGCTGAACCACATCCTCGGCCAGAAGCTTGCGATCACCTCGCGCAAGCCGCAGACCACCCGCCACAACATGCTGGGCATCAAGACCGAAGGCAACGTGCAAGCGGTCTACGTGGACACCCCGGGCATGCACAAGGGCGGTGAAAAGGCGCTTAACCGCTACATGAACAAGACCGCTTCGGCGGCGTTGAAAGACGTCGACGTGGTGATCTTCGTGGTTGACCGCACCAAGTGGACCGACGAAGACCAGATGGTTCTCGAGCGCGTGCAGTACGTCACCGGCCCGTTAATCGTCGCGCTGAACAAGACCGACCGTATCGAAGACAAAGCCGAGCTGATGCCGCACCTGACCTGGCTGCAGGAACAACTGCCGAACGCCCAGATCATGCCGATCTCGGCGCAGCACGGGCACAACCTCGAAGCCCTGGAGCGTGTGATCGCCGGCTACCTGCCGGAAAACGAGCACTTTTTCCCGGAAGACCAGATCACCGACCGCAGCAGCCGCTTCCTCGCCGCCGAACTGGTACGCGAGAAAATCATGCGCCAGATGGGCGCCGAGCTGCCGTACCAGATCACCGTTGAAATCGAAGAGTTCAAGCAGCAGGGCAAAACCCTGCACATCCACGCGTTGATCCTCGTTGAACGTGACGGCCAGAAGAAAATCATCATTGGCGACAAGGGCGAGCGCATCAAGCGCATCGGCACCGAGGCGCGCAAGGACATGGAGTTGCTGTTCGATTCCAAGATCATGCTCAACCTGTGGGTGAAGGTTAAGGGTGGCTGGTCCGATGACGAGCGTGCATTGCGCTCCCTGGGCTACGGCGACCTGTAAGGCCTTGAATACACCGCAGGGCTGGATGTGGGAGGGGGGCTTGCCAGTCAGTTAAGCGAAAGTGGACCTCTGTAGGAGCGAGCTTGCTCGCGAAAAATGTCCAGGCGACGCGTTCATTCTGAATAAACGCGGAGTGCCTGAGTTCTTCGCGAGCAAGCTCGCTCCTACAAAAAGCCTTAACTGACTGGCATTAGGGCAAGCCCCCTCCCACATCAGGTTGATGTTGTTTTCAAGATCGAGAACCCATGTCCCAATCCCCGCCCACCAGCCAGCTCGCCTACGTCCTGCACAGCCGCGCCTACCGTGAGACCAGCGCTCTGGTGGACTTCCTCAC
The DNA here is from genome assembly GCF_034043515.1 of Pseudomonas sp. MUP55. NCBI lineage: Bacteria > Pseudomonadati > Pseudomonadota > Gammaproteobacteria > Pseudomonadales > Pseudomonadaceae > Pseudomonas > Pseudomonas sp. MUP55. The sequence goes on from NZ_CP138214.1 coordinate 1,262,225, forward strand.
GCCGCAAGGCCGTCTGCGCGCGGTTTTGCGCAGCGCGCGGGGCAAGGCCGGTACGTTGGCGCGGCCCTTCGTGGCCCTGGACGTGGAGTTTCGTGGCAAGGGCGAGTTGAAGAACGTCGGCCGCCTGGAAAGCGTCGGCACCTCTGCCTGGCTGATTGGCGATGCGCTGTTCAGCGGGCTCTACCTCAACGAATTGCTGATCCGCCTGTTGCCCGCCGAAGACCCGCATCCGGGCATCTTCGATCACTACGCCGCCACGTTGCTTGCCCTGGCTGAAGGCCGTCCCCTTGAGCCGCTGCTGCGCGCCTTTGAGTGGCGCCTGCTGGATGATCTGGGCTACGGCTTTGAACTGCACAACGACCTGCACGGCGATCCCGTCGCCGCCGACGGCATGTACCGGCTGCAAGTGGACGCGGGCCTTGAACGCGTCTACTTGTTGCAACCGGGCCTGTTCCAGGGCGCCGAACTGCTGGCCATGAGCGACGCGGACTGGACGGCCCCCGGGGCCTTGTCCGCCGCCAAGCGTTTGATGCGTCAGGCCCTGGCCGTGCACCTGGGCGGGCGGCCACTGGTCAGTCGCGAGTTGTTTCGAAAGCCCTGACATCCCCGTGTATGCTGTGCACCGATTCTTTCCCTTTTCAGGAGCGCTTCCGTGACCACCAGCAACCGCATTCTTCTTGGCGTCAACATCGACCACGTCGCCACCCTGCGCCAGGCCCGGGGCACCCGTTACCCTGACCCGGTCAAGGCCGCGCTGGACGCCGAAGAAGCGGGCGCCGACGGCATCACCGTGCACCTGCGCGAAGACCGCCGTCACATCCAGGAGCGCGACGTTCTGCTGCTCAAAGACGTGCTGCAGACCCGCATGAATTTCGAAATGGGCGTCACCGAGGAAATGATGGCGTTCGCCGAGCGCATCCGTCCGGCGCACATTTGCCTGGTGCCGGAAACCCGCCAGGAACTGACCACCGAAGGCGGCCTCGACGTGGCCGGCCAGGAAGCGCGGATCAAGGCGGCGGTGGAGCGTCTGTCGAAGATCGGCAGCGAAGTGTCGTTGTTCATCGACGCTGACGAGCGCCAGATCGAAGCTTCCCGCCGTGTCGGTGCCCCGGCCATCGAACTGCACACCGGCCGCTACGCCGATGCCACCACGCCAACCGAAGTGGCCGACGAGCTGCAACGTATCATCGACGGTGTGAGCTGCGGCCTTCGCGAAGGCCTGATCGTCAATGCCGGCCACGGCCTGCACTATCACAACGTCGAAGCCGTAGCCGCCATCAAGGGCATCAACGAACTGAACATCGGCCACGCGCTGGTGGCTCACGCGCTGTTCGTCGGTTTCAAAGGCGCCGTGGCCGAAATGAAAGCCCTGATCCTGGCCGCCGCCAAGCACTGAGTGAAGCCACACAGCCGCGCAAAATGTGGGAGGGGGCTTGCCCCCGATAGCAGAGTGTCAGCCAACCCATTTATGGCTGATACACCGCTATCGGGGGCAAGCCCCCTCCCACATTTGATTTCTTGTGATTTCATGAATGCGGCAATGCGAACCCTTACTGTTTAGCCCGCGCGGGTGTATCGTGTCAGCCCTTTGCGGGCCTTGGCCTGCCGCAGATACGTGAGGTTGTTGTGTCCCGATCCTTTTCCCGTCGACAAATCCTGGGTGGCCTTGCAGGCCTGGCCGTAGTGGGCGTCGGTGCCGGTGGCGGCTACCGCTACTGGCTGGGAAAGGTTGCCGAATCCGAGGCGGGGCACGATTACGAGTTGATTGCCGCGCCGCTGGACGTGGAGCTGGTGCCGGGCCATAAGACCCAAGCCTGGGCGTTCGGCCCCTCGGCGCCAGGCACCGAATTGCGCGTACGCCAGGGCGAATGGCTGCGGGTGCGCTTTATCAACCACCTGCCGGTCGCCACCACTATCCACTGGCATGGCATCCGCCTGCCGCTGGAGATGGACGGCGTGCCTTACGTCTCGCAATTGCCGGTATTGCCCGGTGAATACTTCGACTACAAGTTCCGCGTGCCCGACGCCGGCAGCTACTGGTATCACCCCCATGTGAACAGCAGCGAAGAACTCGGCCGTGGCCTGGTCGGCCCGTTGATCATCGAAGAGCGTGAGCCCACCGGCTTCAAGCACGAACGCACCCTCAGCCTGAAAAGCTGGCACGTGGACGAAGAGGGCGCCTTTGTCGCGTTCAGTATCCCCCGTGAAGCGGCGCGTGGCGGCACGGCGGGGCGCTTGTCCACCATCAACGGCGTGTCCCAGGCGGTGATCGACCTGCCGGCCGGGCAGATCACCCGTGTGCGCCTGCTCAACCTCGACAACACCCTGACCTATCGCCTCAACATCCCGGACGTCGAAGCGCGGATCTACGCACTGGACGGCAACCCCATCGAGCCGCGCCCGCTGGGCAAGGAATACTGGCTGGGCCCTGGCATGCGTATTTGCCTGGCGATCAAGGCGCCGCCGGCGGGCGAAGAACTGTCGATCCGCAATGGCCCGGTGCGCCTGGGTACGTTCCGCTCGGTTGCCAGCAGCGACGCGCCGAGCGAATGGCCACCGGCCCTGCCGGCCAACCCGGTTGCCGAACCGGACCTGGCCACTGCGGAAAAACTCAACTTCAATTTCGAGTGGGTGGGGTCGGTGTCGGTCAACGTCGATAACGGCAAGCCGCCGAGCTTGTGGCAGATCAACGGCCAGGCCTGGGACATCACCGATAAAACCTGCGCCGACCGCCCGATTGCCAAGTTGGAGAAGGGCAAAAGCTATATTTTCGAATTGAAGAACATGACCCAGTACCAGCACCCGATCCACCTGCACGGCATGAGCTTCAAGGTGATTGCGTCGAACCGCCACAAGGTCATTCCGTATTTCACCGACACTTACCTGCTGGGTAAGAACGAACGCGCCCGCGTGGCGCTGGTGGCGGATAACCCGGGGGTGTGGATGTTCCACTGCCATGTGATCGACCATATGGAAACCGGCCTCATGGCCGCCATCGAGGTGGCGTGATGCGCCAGATTCGCCCCGCGATCATCGACCGCAGCCGCGACCAGGACTTCATGCGTGAAGCCCTGGCACTTGCCGCCCAAGGCGCCGCGCTGGGTGAAGTGCCGGTGGGCGCGGTCCTGGTGCAGGACGGTGAGATCATCGGCCGCGGTTTCAACTGCCCCATCAGCGGCAATGACCCCAGCGCCCATGCCGAGATGGTCGCGATCCGCGCCGCTGCGCAAGCGATCAGCAACTATCGCCTGGTGGGCAGCACGCTGTATGTGACGCTGGAGCCCTGCAGCATGTGCGCGGGCCTGATCGTGCATTCGCGGGTCGCGCGGGTGGTGTATGGCGCGCTGGAGCCTAAGGCTGGGATCGTGCAGAGCCAGGGGCAGTTTTTTACCCAGGGTTTTCTCAACCATAAGGTACTGTTCGAAGGCGGCGTGCTGGCCGAAGAGTGCGGTACGGTGCTAAGTGAATTCTTCAAGGCCCGGCGCGCCAAACCACCGCTCTAAAGAACACTGATAAGCAAATGTGGGAGGGGGCTTGCTCCCGATGGCGGTGGCTCAGCTACAACTATGCTGACTGACACACTGCTATCGGGAGCAAGCCCCCTCCCACATTTGGATCCCTGTTGTTTCAGGGAGATCGGGGTCACTTCTTGGCGATGATAACGGCACGCATCGGCGCCGGCAGCCCTTCAATGGTCTTGCTGTGATCCTCAGGATCCAGAAAATCACTCAGCGACTGATACTTCATCCACGCCGTCCCACGCTGTTCCTCAATGGTGGTCACGCTCACATCCACGCAGCGCACATCACTGAACCCGGCGCGGCGCAGCCACAGCATCAGCGCCGGTACCGAGGGCAGGAACCACACGTTGCGCATCTGCGCGTAGCGATCTTCAGGCACCAGCACCTGCTGCTGGTCGCCTGCCACCACCAGGGTTTCCAGGACCAGCTCGCCGCCCTTGACCAGGGTGTCCTTGAGCGCCAGCAAATGCTCGATCGGCGAACGCCGGTGGTAGAACACGCCCATGGAAAACACCGTGTCGAAGCCTTCCAGGTTTGCCGGCAGGTCTTCGAACGGGAACGGCAGGTGCCACGCCTTGGGTTCGGACAGGTAACGCTGCACCGCCTGGAACTGGCAGAAGAACAGCCAGTTCGGGTCGACGCCGATCACGCTGTCGGCGCCGGCGCCGAGCATGCGCCACATGTAGTAGCCGTTGCCGCAGCCCACGTCGAGGATGCGCTTGCCCTTCAAGTCCAGGTGCGGCGCCACCCGCGACCACTTCCAGTCCGAGCGCCATTCGGTGTCCACATGCACGCCGAACAGGTGGAACGGCCCCTTGCGCCACGGGCTCAGGCCCATCAGCGCGGTGTGCATCTGTGCGCGGGTGGCGTCATCGCAGTCCGTGTCCAGCACCAGGCCAGTGAGCAGGTCGACTTCGCTGGGTTGGATCTTCGGCAATGCGTCCAAAGCACTTTGCCAGCGCTCCAGATCGCCGTGGCCCTTTTCCATCTTGCTATCGAGCTGCGCTTGCAGGCCTTGGGCCCACACGGCCAAAGGAGTGCCCACCAAATGGCGGGCGAGGGGAGACAGATCAATCATGGCAAGGCAATCAACGAGGCAAAGTTAAGACACTGGAACCACGGCACGACTGTCGAGAACCCGGCCGCCAGCAGGCGTTCGCGGTGTTCTTCGAGGCTGTCGGGTTTCATGACGTTTTCGATGGCGCTGCGCTTCTGGGCAATTTCCAGTTCGCTGTAGCCGTTGGCGCGCTTGAACGCGATATGCAGGTCGGTCAGCAGCGCCTGTTCCTGGGCATCGTTGAAGCGCAGCTTCTCCGAGAGGATCAGGGCACCGCCCGGCAGCAGCGACTGGCGGATGCGCCCGAGCAACGCCAGGCGTTCAGCGGGGGCGATAAATTGCAGGGTGAAGTTCAGCGCGACCACTGAAGCCGGCTGGAATTGCAGGGCGAGGATATCGCCTTCGATCACCTCCACCGGCAGCAACTCCTGGAACATCGAATCCTGGCCATTGAGGTATTGGCGGCAGCGTTCAACCATCGCCGTCGAGTTATCCACCGCGATCACCCGGCAGCCTTCGGTGCGCACATGGCGGCGCAGCGCTTGGGTCACCGCGCCCAGGGATGAACCCAGGTCGTACAGCACACTGTTTGGCTGGGCGAACTGGGCGGCAAGCACGCCGAGGTTTTCGACAATGGTCGGGTAGCCGGGCACCGAACGCTTGATCATGTCCGGGAACACCCGCACCACGTCCTCGTTAAAGGCGAAGTCCGGCACCTGGGGCAGGGGCTGGGCGAATAGGCGATCGGGTTCTTTGCTCACGGTTGTTCCGGCGACGAGGGGGGAAGGCCGGCATTTTAGCCAACTTGGCCCTCGGATGCGCGGGTTGTCTGATGGAAAGCCGAGCAGCGGCAATCGCCAGGGATCTGCTGATCAGTTCACGGTAATGGCGCAGTCGAAGGTCTCGACAGGTTCTGCCTCTGGCTCCCACGGTTGCTGGGAGGTCAGGCGCAGACGGCCTTGCCCTGGGGCAAATGCCTGGAAGCGCCAGGTGGACTGGCCGCCGCCACCGATCACGCCGGACTCGCTGCTGCTGTACACCTCCGGGCTCAGCGCACGCAACACGCCGCCGGCGGAATCCTGGATGGCCCAGCGGTAACCGGTGGTGGGATTGCTGGGCAGGGTGAGGATCAGGTTCTGACCGGATTTGAGCTGGAGGGGGCAGGCGCTCTGGTCGTCCACGGTGATGTTTTGCTTGGGCGCACTGGCGCACGCGGCCAGCAGGGCAAGGCTTAGAGGGAGAAGCAGGCGGGCTGCGGTCATGGAGGCTCCGTTGATACACGACGAAGGGCGAGCATAACCGAAGATGGGGCGAGGTGTGACAGGTGAGGGCTGTGTTGGCAATTCTGGCCTCATCGGGGGCAAGCCCCCTCCCACATTTGAATTGTGAATACATTCAAGTGTGGGAGGGGGCTTGCCCCCGATAGCGCCAGTTCAGGCACTACATACCTGTCAGAAAAGCACCTTTGCCACATCCGCAAAGCGCTTGGCAAAGTGCACCGTCATCCCTTCCTTGAGGTACTCCGGCAATTCCTCGAAGCTGCCGCGATTGGGCTCCGGCAGGATCAGCTCGTGAATCTTCTGGCGCCGCGCCGCAATCACCTTCTCACGCACGCCGCCAATCGGCAGTACATGCCCGGTCAGTGTCAGTTCACCGGTCATTGCCACGCCTTTTTTCGGCGGTTGGTTGCGTGCCAGGGACAGCAATGCGCTGGCCATGGTCACGCCCGCGCTCGGTCCGTCTTTCGGCGTGGCGCCTTCCGGTACGTGCAGGTGCACGAAGGCTTCGTCGAAGAACTTCGGATCACCGCCAAACGACTTCAGGTTGGAGCTGATAAAGCTGTAGGCGATTTCCGCAGATTCTTTCATCACTTCACCCAGTTGCCCGGTGAGCTTGAAGCCGCGATTGAGCGTGTGGATACGCGTTGCTTCAATCGGCAAGGTCGCGCCGCCCATGCTGGTCCAGGCCAGGCCGGTAATCACGCCGGTGCCGGACAGCACTTGTTCATTGCGGAACACCGGCATGCCCAGGGAGCTTTCCAGGTCCTTGGGGCCGATCTTGATCACCGTATCCGGCTCGTCCAGCAGCTTGACCACCGCCTTGCGCACCAGTTTGCCCAGTTGTTTCTCCAACTGGCGCACACCGGCTTCCCGTGCATACCCATCGATCAACGCGCGCAAGGCGCTATCGCTGATGCTCAGGCTGGTTTTCGCCACGCCGGCTTTTTCCAGCTGCTTGGGCCACAGGTGGCGCTTGGCGATGGCGACTTTTTCTTCGGTGATGTAGCCCGACAGGCGAATCACTTCCATACGGTCGAGCAACGGGCCGGGAATCGAGTCCAGGGTGTTGGCGGTGCACACGAACAGCACCTTGGACAGGTCCAGGCGCAGGTCCAGGTAGTGGTCGAGGAATTCGACGTTCTGCTCGGGATCGAGGGTTTCGAGCAGGGCCGAGGCCGGGTCGCCCTGGAAGCTCTGGCCCATCTTGTCGATCTCGTCGAGCATGATCACCGGGTTCATCACCTCCACATCCTTGAGCGCCTGCACCAGCTTGCCGGGCAGGGCGCCGATGTAGGTGCGGCGGTGGCCCTTGATCTCGGCCTCGTCGCGCATGCCGCCGACACTGAATCGGTAGAACGGCCGCCCGAGGGATTCGGCGATGGATTTGCCCACGCTGGTCTTGCCCACGCCCGGCGGGCCCACCAGCAGCACGATGGAGCCGGCGACTTCGCCCTTATAGGCGCCGACCGCGAGAAACTCGAGGATGCGGCTCTTGATGTCGTCCAGGCCCGCGTGGTGTTTATCCAGCACCTTGCGCGCATGTTTCAGGTCGAGCTTGTCTTCGCCATACACGCCCCACGGAACGGAGGTAGCCCAGTCCAGGTAATTGCGGGTGACGGCGTATTCCGGCGAGCCGGTTTCCAGGATCGACAGCTTGTTGAGTTCTTCATCGATACGTTTCTGCGCCTGGGCCGGCAGCACCTTGCCCTCCAGCCGCTGCTCGAACTGTTCGACATCCGCGCTGCGGTCGTCCTTGGTCAAGCCCAGCTCCTGCTGGATGACCTTGAGCTGTTCCTTGAGGAAGAACTCGCGCTGATGTTCGCCGATCTTGCGGTTCACCTCGGCGGAGAGTTCTTTCTGCAGGCGCGCGACTTCGACCTCTTTGCGCAGCATCGGCAGCACTTTTTCCATGCGCTTGAGCATGGGCACGCAGTCCAGCACTTCCTGCAACTCGTTACCGGTGGCCGAGGTCAGCGCGGCGGCGAAGTCGGTGAGCGGTGACGGGTCGTTGGGGCTGAAGCGGTTGAGGTAGTTCTTCAACTCTTCGCTGTACAGCGGGTTGAGCGGCAGCAGTTCCTTGATCGCATTGATCAGCGCCATGCCGTAGGCCTTGACCTCGTCGGTCGGCTCGCTTGGCTGGTGCGGGTATTCGACCTCCACCAGGTACGGTGGGCGGTGGTGCTTGAGCCAGGTCTTGATGCGCACGCGGGTCAGGCCCTGGGCGACGAACTGCAGCTTGCCGTTCTCGCGGCTGGCGTGGTGCACCTTGACCAGGGTGCCGTACAGCGGCAGGGCCGAGGTGTCGAAATGGCGCGGGTCTTCGGGTGGTGTATCCATGAAGAACAGCGCGAGGGAGTGATGGTCGGACTTGCTCACCAGTTCCAGGGTCTCGGCCCAGGGTTCTTCATTGACGATCACCGGCAGCACTTGCGCCGGGAAGAAGGGCCGGTTGTGGATCGGGATGATGTAGACCTTGTCCGGCAGGTTTTGCCCAGGCAGGGCCAGGCCGGTGTTGGACGAGGTTTCTGCGTTCTCGGGGTCGGCGTAGTCGTTCAGGTCGTAATCGGGGACGTCTTGCTGGTCGCTCATGGGGCACCTGCATAAGGAAGTATGCAGCTTAGATGGGGCAGGGCAGTGGTGGTTTCAATGGCAGGGGTGAGATAGCAACATATTGCATATAATTACTGAGTGGCCGGCGTAGCGTCAGCTGTTGATCGTTCCCACGCTCTGCGTGGGAATGCCTCCTTGGACGCTCCGCGTCCCGCCAACACTGCGCATGGGTGACGCAGAGCGTCACGGGCTCAATTCCCACGCGGGAGCGTGGGAACGAGCTTCCACGCCGCCATCGGGGGCAAGCCCCCTCCCACATTTGGCCTGTGAGTCAGCTGATTTTGTGCAGGTACGCGGGAAGGGGCTGCTCCGGCAACACCGAAAGCACCTTCAACCGCTGCAGCATCCTCTGGCTTGCCCGCTGCAGATGCTCACGCAGGTTCAACGCCGCCGCATCGAACGCGCCATGCAACAGCAGCTCCAGAATCAACCGATGTTCAGCCAGCATCGCCGGATCGGCGCCGATGCCCAGCAATCGATGGAAGATCCGGCTGATGATCATCGGGCTCTGGCCCTGGCGGATCAGCGCGGCGATCTTGCGGTTCTGCAGGCCGGCGAGGCAGCGCTGGTGCAAGTCCTCTTCGATCTGTTCGATGGCTTCCAGGCTGCAGTGCGGGTTCTCCTGAGCGTCCATGACCCGCTGCAGCATGGCTTGGAGGGCGTGCCGGTCGAGGTCCGGCGCGCTCTGGCGCAGGGCCTCGGGTTCCAGGCAGGCGCGCAGTTCGTAGTCTTCGATGACTTCCCGCGCGGTCAACGGCCCGGCCAGCCATTGGGAGTAGGGCTCTTTCTCCACCAGGCCACGGTCGCGCAGGCGCATCAAGGCCTCGCGCACCACGGCGCGGCTGACGCCGTAGAGGTCGGCGGCGGCTTGTTCGTCCAGGCGGTAATGGCCGAAGGCGATGCAGGTGGACAGTGCCGCGCCGATTTCCTCGACGATGCGCTCGCCCAATGGCCGGGTGTCCACCAGATCGCCCTCGCCATTAAGACCCAGATGTGCAGGACTCAGGGGCAGGCGCAACGGTTCGACGGCCAAGCCTTCAGGATTGATCAGGTAGCCGCGGCCGTTGAAGCGGCAGATCAGGCCCTCCTCGTGCAGCAGGTCCAGCGCCTTGCGCACCGGCACGCGGCTGGTGCCGAACAGCTCGGCCAGCGGTGCTTCCAGCAGCACAAGCCCATGGCGCGCGGTGCCGTTGACGATCGCGTCACGCATCACCGTGTGAATCATCGCGTAACGGGAGGCCGAGGCGGACACTGTTTTCATCTGCATCTCTGGGTCAAGAATTCTGAGGCGTGGCGAAGCCCGGGATTCTCTCATAGATGGGCCTGTCACTCTGCGCCACGTCGGTGGCACTTTTCTGGGGCCTTTCGCGCCAGCCTGTTACCTTTTTGCACCAAAATGTATTTATTAATAAAAGATACATTATTTCCCTAGAGGCTTGGCTCAGCACCTGCCTCTAATTATTTTGCGTCGTTTGAAGGCTTCTATCCCGTGGTTATGGGTAAGGCGCGCAGTCAACGAGGCAGGGTCCGACAAGAGACTGGCACGAAAGCTGCCTGCTTAAAACGTACATTTTATAAATATATACGTTTTAAGGTGATCTCGATGTCAGACGCCACCTCCATGGCCGAAGCGTTCGCCAGTGGTCGCAGCGACCCGGTGCAAGTCCTTGAACAGGCGCTCGTGCACGCGAGCACGGCGCCCAGCGTGTTTATCTCCTTGACCACCGAGCGTGCGTGGCGGGAAGCCGAAGCGTCCGCGGCACGCTGGCGTGCCGGCCAACCGTTGAGTGCGTTCGACGGCGTGCCCCTGGCCTGGAAGGACCTGTTCGACGTGGCCGGCAGCATCACCACCGCAGGCGCTGGCTATCGCCGCCAGGCGCCGGCCGCCTTGCTCGATGCGCCCAGCGTGGGGCTGTTGTGCTGCGCCGGGATGGTCAGTATCGGCAAGACCAACCTCAGTGAACTGGCGTATTCCGGCCTGGGCCTGAACCCGCACTTCGGCACGCCCCACAACCCGAACAGCCGCGATCAGCCAAGGATTCCCGGCGGTTCCTCATCAGGTTCGGGCGTGGCGGTGGCGGCCGGTATCGTGCCGATTGCCATGGGCACCGACACCGCAGGCTCGATCCGCATTCCCGCCGCGCTCAATGGCGTGGTGGGCTACCGCAGCAGCTGCCGCCGCTACAGCCGCGACGGCGTATTCCCCTTGGCCCGCAGCCTCGACAGTCTCGGCCCGCTAACCCGCAGCGTGCGCGATGCACTGGTCATCGACGACCTGCTCCATGGCCGCGTGCGAACCCATATCGCCCGCAGCCTGAAGGGCCAGCGTTTCGTGCTTGAGCAAGGCGTGTTGCAAGACGTCGAGCCAGCCGTGCGCGACAACCTGCTGCGCGCGGCGGACCAGCTCAGGGCCTGCGGTGCGCTGGTGGACGAGCGGCCCTGTGCCACGTTCCAGGGCACCCTCGATTTGATCCGTCAGCACGGCTGGCTCGGCGCTTTCGAAGCGTTCGCCCTGCACCAGGCCTTGCTCGACAGCCGTGACGCCGAGCAACTCGACCCGCGTGTGCGCCGACGTCTCGAAGCCGCCCGGGCCTTGCCGGCCAGCCAGTTGATCCACCTGACCGATGCGCGCCGGCGCCTGCAGCACCAACTGAGCGACGACCTTGACGGCGCTCTGCTGATCACCCCGACGGTCGCCCACGTCGCCCCGGCGCTGGCACCGCTGGAAGCCGACGACGAACTGTTCGTCAGCACCAACCTTGCGACCCTGCGCCTGACCATGCCCGGCAGCCTGCTCGACATGCCGGGGGTCAGCCTGCCCAGCGGCCGCGATGCCCTCGGCCTGCCCACCGGTCTGCTGCTCAGCGCCCCCTGTGGCGAGGACGCGCGCCTGCTCAGGGCCGCGCTGTCGGTCGAAACCGCCCTCAACCCTTGAAGGAGACACACCATGGCTAAAGACATTCTCTGTGCATTCGGCGTCGACGTGGACGCCGTCGCCGGCTGGCTCGGTTCCTACGGCGGTGAAGACTCGCCAGACGACATCTCCCGCGGCCTGTTCGCCGGTGAAGTCGGCGCGCCGCGCCTGCTCAAACTGTTCGAGCGCTACGGCCTGCGCACCACCTGGTTCATCCCCGGCCATTCGATGGAAACCTTCCCCGAACAGATGAAGGCAGTGGCCGACGCCGGCCACGAAATCGGCGTGCACGGCTACAGCCACGAAAACCCCATCGCGATGACCGCCGAGCAGGAGGAAATCGTCCTGGATAAATCCATCGAACTGATTACCCAGGTCACCGGCAAACGCCCCACCGGCTACGTCGCGCCATGGTGGGAGTTCAGCAAGGTGACCAACGAGCTGCTGCTGAAAAAAGGCATCAAGTATGACCACAGCCTGATGCACAACGACTTCCACCCCTACTACGTGCGCAAGGGCGACAGCTGGACCAAGATCGACTACAGCCAGCACCCCGACACCTGGATGAAACCTCTGGTGCGCGGCGAGGAAACCGACCTGGTGGAAATCCCGGCCAACTGGTATCTCGACGACCTGCCACCGATGATGTTCATCAAGAAAGCCCCCAACAGCCATGGCTTCGTCAACCCGCGTCACCTGGAAGAGATGTGGCGCGACCAGTTCGACTGGGTCTACCGCGAACACGAGCACGCGGTATTCACCATGACCATCCACCCCGACGTGTCCGGCCGTCCGCAGGTGCTGCTGATGCTTGAGCGCCTGATCGAACACATCCAGAGCCATGCCGGCGTGCGCTTTGTCACCTTCGACGAAATCGCCGACGACTTCATCCGCCGCCAACCCCGCACCTGACCCCAACCCTGAACCCTGTAGGAGCGAGCTTGCTCGCGAAAATCGTCAATGACGACGCGGGCAGTCTGGATGCTCGCGGCGCTCATGGATTCTTCGCGAGCAAGCTCGCTCCTACAGGGAGGGCAATCCCAATTCCTTGAGGCGCGCTCCATGTCTATCTACAACAAGCTTGACCTGACTGGCTGGAAACCCCGGCAATTGACGTCCCAGGAAGTGCGCTTCGCCACCTGGATCGCGTTTTTTGCCTGGGTGTTCGCGGTGTATGACTTCATCCTGTTCGGCACCTTGCTGCCGGAGATCGGCCGACACTTTGGCTGGGGTGAAGTGGAGCAAGCGCAAATCGCGACCTGGGTGGCGGTGGGCACGGCGGTGGTCGCGTTTGCCATCGGGCCTATCGTCGACAGGCTGGGGCGGCGTCAGGGGATCATCTTCACCGTGGCCGGTTCCGCGCTGTGCTCGGCGCTCACCGCGATTGGCGGGGCGTGGGGCAAGTCGCCGCTGATCCTGATTCGCTCGCTGGGTGGCCTGGGGTATGCCGAAGAAACCGTGAATGCCACTTACCTGAGTGAGCTGTATGGCGCCTCGCAAGACCCGAAACTGACCAAGCGTCGCGGGTTCATCTACAGCCTGGTGCAGGGCGGCTGGCCGGTCGGCGCGCTGATCGCCGCCGGACTCACTGCACTGCTGCTGCCGATTATCGGCTGGCAGGGCTGTTTCATCTTCGCCGCGATCCCGGCCATCGTGATTGCAATCATGGCGCGCAAGCTCAAGGAGAGCCCGCAGTTCCAGATTCACCAGCGCATCAGCCAGCTGCGTAAACGCGGCGCGGTGAGCGAGGCGCAGAACGTGGCCGCCACCTACGGCGTGGACTATGACGAACACAGCAAGGCCGGCCTCAAGGCCGCGTTCCGTGGCCCGGCCCGCCGCGCCACCCTGGTGATCGGCGCCGCGCTGCTGCTCAACTGGGCGGCGATCCAGGTGTTCAGCGTGCTCGGCACTTCGGTGATCGTCAGCGTGCACCACATCTCGTTCGAGAACTCGCTGATCATCCTGGTGCTGTCGAACCTGGTGGGCTATTGCGGCTACCTGAGCCACGGCTGGATGGGCGACAAGATCGGCCGACGCAACGTGATCGGCCTGGGCTGGATGCTCGGCGGCCTGGCATTCGCCGGCATGCTGTTCGGCCCGAGCAATATGCCGACGGTGGTCGGGCTGTACAGCCTGGGCCTGTTCTTCCTGATCGGGCCGTATTCGGCGGCGCTGTTCTTCATCAGCGAAAGTTTCCCCACCAGCATCCGCGCCACCGGTGGCGCGATCATCCATGCCATGGGGCCGATCGGCGCCGTGGTGGCCGGGTTTGGCGCCACTCAGGTGTTGTCCGCCGGCAGTGACTGGCAGACCGCCGCGCTGTGGTTCGGCGCGCTGCCGTGCTTTCTGTCCGGCGCCTTGATGTTTGCCGCACGCCATGTGCGTCCGGAAACCGTTCTGTAAGGAGTTGCCGATGAACCGTAAAGTTGCCTTGATTACCGGTGCCGCCAGCGGCATCGGCCAGGCCCTTGCCGTGGCCTATGCGCGCAGCGGCGTGGCGGTGGCAGGCGGGTATTACCCGGCCGACCCCCACGACCCGCACACCACCGTTGCCTTGGTGGAAGAAGCCGGTGGCGAATGCCTGATGCTGGCGCTGGACGTGGGCGACAGCGCCTCGGTGGACGCCCTGGCCGAGCACGCGGTGCGGCATTTCGGACGCCTCGATTATGCAGTGGCCAATGCCGGGTTGTTGCGTCGTGCGCCGTTGCTGGAAATGAGCGATGCGTTGTGGGACGAGATGCTCAATGTCGACCTCACCGGAGTGATGCGCACCTTCCGCGCCGCCACGCGGCACATGACCGAAGGCGGCGCGCTGGTGGCCATTTCGTCGATTGCCGGTGGCGTATATGGCTGGCAGGACCACAGCCACTACGCGGCGGCCAAGGCCGGGGTGCCGGGGTTGTGTCGTTCGCTGGCGGTGGAGCTGGCGGCCAAGGGCATTCGGTGCAATGCGGTGATCCCCGGGTTGATCGAGACGCCGCAGTCATTGGATGCGAAGAATTCGCTGGGGCCTGAAGGGTTGGCCAAGGCTGCAAAGGCGATCCCGCTGGGCCGGGTAGGGCGCGCCGATGAAGTGGCGTCGCTGGTGCAGTTTTTGACCAGCGACGCCTCGAGCTACCTGACCGGGCAAAGCATCATCATCGACGGCGGCTTGACCGTGCGCTGGCCTGACTGAAGGTACTCAACCCAAAAGTGTGGGAGGGGGCTCACTGTTCCCACTGACTCTACTCAACCCAAAAATGTGGGAGGGGGCTTGCCCCCGATGGCGGTGCCTCAGGCAAGCCAGCAGTGGCTGAACCACCGCTATCGGGGGCAAGCCCCCTCCCACAAGGACCGCGTTTTACCATGGAGGAACTGCCATGCTCCAACTGACTAATCGCCGCGCCGTCATCACCGGTGCCGGCAGCGGCATCGGCGCCGCCATCGCCCAGGCTTACGCGGTTGAAGGCGCACGCCTGGTGCTGGCCGACCGCAACGCGGCGAGCCTCGCTGAAATCGCGATCACCTGTCGCAACCTCGGGGCGGAGGTGGTCGAGTGCCTGGCCGATGTCGGCACCGTCGAAGGCGCCCAGGCCGGCGTTGACCGATGCGTCGAGCACTTCGGCGGTATCGATATTCTGGTCAACAACGCCGGTATGCTGACCCAGGCACGGTGCGTCGACCTGACCATCGCTATGTGGGACGAGATGCTGCGTGTCGACCTCACCAGCGTCTTCGTCGCCAGCCAGCGTGCCTTGCCCCATATGCTCGCGCAGCGCTGGGGGCGGATCATCAACGTCGCCTCGCAGCTGGGCATCAAGGGCGGTGCCGAACTGAGCCATTACGCGGCAGCCAAGGCCGGGGTGATTGGCTTCACCAAGTCCCTGGCCCTGGAAGTGGCCAAGGACAATGTACTGGTCAACGCCATCGCCCCCGGGCCCATCGAAACCCCGCTGGTGGGCGGCATCAGCGACAGCTGGAAACGCGCCAAGGCCGCCGAACTGCCGCTGGGCCGCTTCGGCCTGGCGGACGAAGTCGCGCCTGCCGCCGTGCTGCTGGCCAGTACCCCGGGCGGCAATCTGTTCGTCGGCCAGACCCTGGGCCCGAACGCCGGCGATGTCATGCCATGAGCGGGGCCTGACCATGTGCGGACTGTGTGGCTTGCTCGGCGAAGACCTGCACTGGAGCGACCCTCTGGGCGACGCGCTGCCCAGACGGCGCGAGCGCCTGCGCCGGATTGCGGCGATCAACCAGGTGCTGGCGGTGTTTCGGCTCAAGGTCGAGGACTTCCAGGGCGCCTCCTATCTGCTGCTCGGCGCCACTGGCAAACAGGCACTGGCCAGCGGCCTGGATCAACTCTGGCAGGCGGCCGAAACCATGCTCGGCCGGCCGCTGGATCCCCTCGACCCCATCCTGCTCGACCACTTGGAGCACCCCAAACTGTAGGAGCGAGCTTGCTCGCGAAAAACTAGCAGGCGACGCGGAGCATCTGTTAGCGCTGCGTCATCGTTGACGATTTTCGCGAGCAAGCTCGCTCCTACAGAGGCAGTGGAGATAGAAAAAATGAGTATTGCACTGAATGTCGTCACCGGTTTCCTTGGCAGCGGCAAGACCACCTTACTCAAGCGCCTGTTGCAGGGCGAAAGCCTGGGCGACACTGCGTTGCTGATCAACGAGTTCGGCGATGTCGGCATCGACCATCTGCTGGTGGAAGAAGTCGCGCCGGACACCGTCCTGCTACCCAGCGGCTGCGTGTGCTGCTCGATTCGCGGCGAGTTGAAGGACGCGTTGCTGGGCCTGTTGCAACGCCGTGAGCGCGGCGAAATCCCGGCCTTCAAGCGGGTGATCCTGGAAACCACGGGCCTTGCCGACCCCGCGCCGATCCTCGCCACGCTGAACAACGACGTGCAACTGCGCGGGCGTTTTCATATCGGCCTGGTGATCACCCTGGTCGATGCCAGCCATGCTGCCCTGCAAGAGCGTCTGCACCCGGAGTGGCTGGCCCAGGTGGCGGCGGCCGACCGGTTGCTGTTGAGCAAGACCGACCTGGTCGACGATTGCACCGCGCTGCGCGAGCACCTGCACGCCCTTAACGCCGGTACGTTGATCCTCGAGACCCAGGCCATTCACAGCGGCGATCAACTGCTGCTCGGCGAAGGCGTGCGCGGCGCCGAGCCCGCCGTGGAGGTCAGTCGCTGGCAGCTGCATCAACCGGTCACGGCCCGCCACGGCGCGGCGCAGGTGTGCTGCCTGACCTTCGAGCAACCGCTGGACTGGGTCGGGTTCGGGGTGTGGTTGTCGATGCTGCTAAGATGCCACGGCGAACGAATCCTTCGCGTCAAAGGACTGCTCAACGTGAACGCAAGCTCGGCCCCTATCGTCATTCATGGCGTGCAGCACTGCCTGCATGCCCCGGTGCATCTGCCTGCCTGGCCTGGCACCGAGCGCCAGTCGCGCCTGGTGTTCATCCTGCGCGGCCTCGACCCTGCGCTGTTGCGCCGTTCCTTTGATGTGTTCGCGCGGCGGTTCGCAGCATGATCACACTGCGCGTGCTCGGCACCTCCGTGACCTTGCTCGAATGCCTGCGCGTGCGCGCCGAGCAGGAGCTGGGCATTCGCCTGGTGTACCAGGTGCATGATGTGGAACAGGCCCAGCGTATCGCGGTGATGCAGCCCGACAGTTACGACCTGTACGACCAATGGTTCCACAACGTCGACTTCGTGTGGCCGGCGCGGGCGATCCAGCCCATCGACACGCGGCGCATCGCGCTGTGGCATGAGATCAACGATCTGCCCAAGCGCGGCCGACTGTCGCCCAGCGACCGCCTGGGCAGCGGCAGCGTGCCGAGTGAGCGGCTGTTCGTGCAGCATGACGGCAGCCTCGGCAGCAGCGTGACCGAGCGCATCAGCATGCTGCCGCTGACCCACAACGCCGACAGTTTTGCCTATCGCCCGGAACGTCTGCCCGTGGGCTTCTGCCACGGCAATGAAAGCTGGGGATGGCTGCTGGACCCTGCGTGGCGCGCGCGCACGGCGCTGCAAAGTGACGCCGCCATCGGTGCGCTGGATGCCGCGCTGGCGGTGCAGGGTGCGGGGCTGGCGCAGTTCAAAGACATCGGCAACATGAGCATCGAGGAAATCGACGTGCTCGCCGGGATTCTGGTGCGCAAGCAAAAGGAGGGGCACTTCGCGGCGTTCTGGTCCGACGATGAAGAAGCCGCGCAACTGATGCTCAGCCCCAGCATCGACATCCAGAGCCTGTGGTCACCCACCTTGATGCGCCTGCACCGTGCCGGCGTGAAATACCGGCTTGCCGTGCCGCGAGAAGGCTATCGCGCCTGGTTCGGCGGGTTGTCGTTGTCGCGCCATGCCCAGGGCCCGGTGCTGGATGCGGCCTACGCCTACCTCAATTGGTGGTTGTCCGGCTGGCCGGGTGCGGTGATGGCGCGCCAGGGTTACTACATCGGCAACCCGGCGCGCAGTCGCGACCACCTGAGCAGCGCCGAGTGGGATTACTGGTATGCCGGCAAGCCCGCGCGCGAAGAGCTGCCGGGCAGCGATGGCCTGCCGCTGATCGACATCGGCGAAGTGCGTGACGGTGGCTCCTATGAGCAGCGCATGGGGCACATCGCCGTGTGGAATTCGGTGATGGATGAGCACAACTATCTGGTGCGCCGCTGGGGCGATTTCATGCGCGCGCGCTGCCTGTAAGCGCCTACCCCGGCAGGCGTGGACGTGTGCCTGTTCAAAGATCCGACGACATATCGGCTAATAAGTGTTCTTCGCTTTTTCTCGCATGCGTCAACACAAAGGGAGGCGGTTGATTTTTCTACCGCCATCCTCAGCGAGATACGAATATGAACGTTCCTCCATCGAATCCTAATTCTTCATTTGTGCACTCGAATTTGCCCCTGCCCCGGTCCGTACCCAACGAACCGCTGTCGCAGCCAGACCAGGCCAGCGAAACCGAAAGCACATCGGGCCCTGCCCGGCCTGCAGTACAGCGGCTTCGACGCAGTGTGGCTGCCGTAGCAAGCGACGTGACGCCGCCAGTTGTGAGTCCAGCCCCCCGCCAAACACCGCCAGCCAGCCCGCAGCTGGCGGACCGCTGGAAAGAGCGGGCCGGTAACACGCATAACCTGGTGAGTTTGAATAGCGCTTTAAACCAGATTCGGCAAGCCATCGAAAAAGATCCAGGGCTGGATCTGCCCACGTTGTTGCAAAATACCCGTGTAAATATTCACTCGCTGTCGACCTTTGGGCAGGCGAATAAAATCAAGCCTGGTGAGCAAGTGCCCATCGCGTGGTACCTGAGTGAAAACAAGCTGTATGTTCCGCAAAATCTCGAGCAACTGGCAAACCTGATCGAAGTGAATGCCCGGCCATTGCCTGAGCCTAAATCGCGAGGCAACTATTGGGGGCTGTTGTCCAGGCCCATCACCCTTGATAGCGCACAGAAAACCCAGCTGCGAGCAATGGTGGCCGAGCATATGGGGCAATTGTCGCCCGGGCAGGGGACGTTCAATGTATTTCAAGCCAGGCATGGCGCTGAAGCGAGAGGGCTGAGCACGGCGGGAACGCTGGCCAAGATGATCGAAAGCGCCGAGATGCAAGACCTGGGCAAAAAACTCGAGGCAGCGTTTGATGGCGTCTCGACGCCCGACAGCGCTACCGAATGGGCTCTCACCGCCATGGTTCTGGAGCTTGACGCCAAGGCTGGCGACAAGCGCGGTGTAGTGGCCGGCTATGACCTGAATCAACCCGCCAATTGGGGCGTGCACCCTTCGGTGGTAGCGGAGCGTCTGGTCCAACACCTGGTGGACAAGCACCAAGTCGCTGCCGAGATGGCGCCCGCCGCCGCCCGATTGCTGCTGATGGGGGCGGCGCCGGCGTTCATCGTCGCGGACATGCCTGCCAACCTGGTGGTTGGATCCGCAGCCTGGGCGAGGTTGACGGCAGCCGTTGAGGCCTGCGAGCAGTGGAGCCCAGGTATTGCCGAGCAAGAAAACTTTCAGACACTCATGGCGCGGGCCGAACACAGCCCGGTCTCCGAGGCCCAGGCGCTTGTCCAGGACAAAGCCCAGGCCCACGCATTGATCGAATGGGGAATTGCCAAGGGCAAAATTGCTCGACAGGAGGACGACGCCTATACGCCCGCGGCCGTGGCGGCGCTTCGCGATGCCTTCAATGCGGGCCTCACTGCGCAGAAAAAAGCCCACGACCAACTGAGCGCCCCTATGCCAAACCGCAGGGAAATGGCGCTTGAGCAACTCAAAGAAAGCTTCGGCATTGATGGGCCCTTTGATGTCCGCGATATCCGCATCGCCAAGTCAAATGGCAACGAAAGCGAGTACCACTCGCTGCTGGATATCTACATGGCGGGTAAAACGGACCGTATCGTAAAGGGACACCTTTTTGATTTCTCGATAGGCTCCACGAATAGAAAGTATTTTCGGGTCAGGCCGCTCCCCGATATCAATCAGATGTTTGACAGCCGGATGGATAATTACCTTCGCGGTATGAAGGAGGCCATCACCCAGGTCGTTGTAAAACTGCAGTCCGATCTTCCAGACGCAGACAAGAAAACCATCGCGTCGGGCCACGTCGAGTTTTTTTCCTTGCGCAAAGCCAGTGCCGCACAAGCCGCAGGCGAAGAGTCGGCAGCAGAGGCGCAAGCCGCCAAGGCACGTTACGGCCTGCTGATGCGGGTGAAGTCGAAGATAGACCCGAACGGCAGTGACCGCGATCACAAGAACGTCCGCTATGTCTATTACGAAGTGTTCCCCCTGCAAGGGCTGATCCGTCCTCGTCATGACTTGCCCAGGTATCTGCCGAACCCGCCTCCCAGGGTGTCTAATCCCGAAAACTATGAAACGACCCAGGCCAAAGGCGTTGACGTCGCGGTTGATTACGAGGCCTATGAAAATGGCACGTCGCCGCAGGTGGGAAAATGGTCCGGCGGGTTGTTGACCGAAGCGATCAAGGGCGTTTCTTTGCCGGAACTCAGGCCGGGGCAGCAAGTGAGTACCGCGACGGATGCCGAGGCGCGTTTTGCAACCATTGGCGCGGTGGTGGCCGACCATCTGCTGCACTCGCGAGAAGCGATCAAAGCCGCCGCCAAAGGTGTGACAGAGGTGGAAAAGGAAGAGGGCAGCATCACCGCCGCCTACAACTTCGTGACGGGGCTGGTGCCGTTCTGGAGTGCTATGGAGAACGTTCTTAAAGGCAACACCAGTGCTGCGGTCAAGGACGCCGCACTCGATATCTTCGGTTTCGTCATCCCGTTTGGCAAAGGGGTCGGCCAAGCGGGCAAGGCGTTGGGCAGGGCCGGCGAAAAACTTGGCACGCGTGCGTTCAAGGCGTCGGATGTTTTACTGAAGGCTGCGTTTGGCGGCCTGAACCCCGGCGATGGTCTGGGCACTCTTGCATTGAAGGGCCTGCAAGGAGCAAAAACGCTGCTGCAAACCACGTTTCGAGAGCTGCAGGTGCTGCGTCAGCAGGGCGGCAATATTGCTTCTTACGCCAAGACCTTTGGCGTCGTCGACGGCGAGATGAAAGTGGCCGGCGCAGCCTCCGGTGTAGTGGGCGTGACGGCCAAGCGCCACGCAGGTCAATGGCATGCCTACGATTTGAAAACCGGGCAGGTCTACGGCCCGCCTCTGAAAGACTTTCGCGCGCTCCAACCGCGCCAGGGCGCCGTGAACGCTGTCGATAATGCCCTGTTCAATCGCTACGCCGTCAGCACGGCGAGGGTGGCCGGGTTAACTCCCGACAGCCAGGGCATCTATCGAGCGACGGACAACCGGCTGTACATCCGCAATGTTGATGAATCCGGCCGTGCGGCTGTTTTTCAGGTGCGCGAGGTTGGCAGCGCGGCCGATCAAACGACGGTACAAGCGCGCCTCATCAATCCCAGGACCAATCGGCAGACCGAGTTTGTGATAGGTCGCAACGCGGCAGGCGAGTGGCAGCGCCTGGGGTTGTCTGGGGGCACTCCGGTAACCGCCAAGGGGGTTTCCATCGAGCTGCCCATGGAAGAAGTCACGCGTAAAATCAGGCCCGACGGCCAGGTCGTATTCAGTGCCAGTGACAGCCATACGATGCGGTTCGATGTTGAGCTGGGCGCCTGGCGAGCAATGCATGGCAATCAGGTGCGCTGGCGAACAGGGCCTTATCAATGGGAGTCCGGCTCGGTGGAGGAGTACCTGAAAGCCAAGGACACGCTGCCCAAGTCGAGTACCGTTGAAACCATCAACTTCACGCTGCCGCGTATTCCCGATGCTGTCGCACCGATACCCAAAGAGATCAACTACCTGTGGATGGGCGGCCTGCTGCCGCCCCATCGGTTGGAGAACATAATAAACAATGCCAACAAAACGCCCGGCTACAAATCAGTTGTCAACGTGGACGCGGACACCCCTGAGGTGTTCCAGCAAATCAAGGTTGCACTTGAAGGCAAGGCGAGCAACCTTGAAGTCCGTAATTTGAATGAAAGTGATGTCTTCGCGCGGCTCAAGGCATCGGAGAGCGGCGAGGTCTACGAGTATTTCCGACATGGCCCCAAGGAAAACTATGCGGCGGCTTCGGATTGGCTTCGTTATAAGTGGAATAACGAGTTCGGCGGCATTCACCTCGACAGCAATAACATCATCATGGCCAAGGTCGACGGCCTTGAACTCAACGCGGCCCCTGGCCAAGTGTTGATGAACACGCATGTGAACAAGGACAGTGTGGGGTTTGAAGGCTATAACAACAGCGTGTTCGCCAGTCACAAAGACAACCCGGTTCTTCAGGAAATGAGTGCGACGTTGTACGAGCGCTTTAAAGCGAACAAAGCGTGGCTGGACAGCAATCGACCGTATTTGCCGGATCGTCCAACCGCGCTGGAGCAGCAAGCATTCGATGCGTATGAAAAGAGAATTTTCGAAATCACTGGGCCCATCATGATGAACGATGTTCTGGAGAAGAACATGGGTGATGCCTATCACCTAAGCTGGGTGACGGCACGACCGGACCTGGAAGGCGTCATCCTGCCCAAGGCGGAGCTGGAACACCTGTCCACTGCGTTCAACCACTACTTGCCGTTTCGCGGCAAAGTGCCGGTTGATATTGGTTCCGATACCACTATGGCCAAGCCACCGGCATCCCGCACGAACCTGTAACGCAGGCGTAGATGTGCATCAGTAAGCAATTGAAAAAGGCGGCTACCCATGCAGGTAGCCGCCTTTGTTTTACCGCCGGGTACCGCTTAATCCGGCAGTTTGAACGCCATCACATAGTCACCCTGCTTGGTGCCCAGCGAACCGTGACCGCCGGCCATGACCAGCACGTATTGCTTGCCGTTCTTGCCGGTGTAAGTCATCGGGGTGGTCTGCGCGCCTGCTGGCAGGCGGCCTTCCCACAGTTGCTTGCCGTTTTTCACGTCATAGGCACGCAGGTACTGGTCAAGGGTGCCGCTCAGGAACGCAACGCCACCCGCGGTGGTGAACGTACCACCGAGGCTAGGCACGCCCATGGTCAGCGGGATCGGAACCGGCGAGCTGTCACGCACGGTGCCGTTCTTGTGCATCCAGATGGTTTGGTGGGTGGTCAGGTCGACCGCGGCCACATAGCCCCATGCTGGTGCCTGGCACGGCAGGCCCATCGGCGACAGCAGCGCTTCGAGGATCACGCCGTATGGCGCGCCTTTGTTCGGCTGTACGCCTTCGGTTTCGCTGACGCGTGGGCCTTGCTTGGCGATCTCGGCAGCCGGGATCAGCTTCGATTTGAACGCCATGTAGCTTGGGTTCACGAACGCGATCTGGCGAACCGGGTCAACCGAGATGCCGCCCCAGTCGAACACGCCGAAGTTGCCTGGGTACACGATCGAGCCTTGCAGCGATGGCGGGGTGAACGGGCCGTCGTAGCGCATCGACTTGAAGTCGATCCGGCAGATCAGTTGGTCAAATGGCGTCACGCCCCACATGTCACGTTCCTTGAGGGGCGGTGGCATGAAGTTCAGGTCGGACTTGGGTTGGGTAGGGGACGTGCGGTCGCCCGCGACTGCGCCCTGTGGCACCGGGATTTCATTGATCGGCACGACCGGTTGGCCGGTGGCGCGGTCGAGCACGTAGATGCTGCCTTGCTTGGTCGATGCCATCACCGCTTGCTTGACGCCGTCAGCGGTCTTGATGTCGATCAGCGAAGGCTGGCCGCCCACGTCCATGTCCCACAGGTCGTGGTGGGTGAACTGGAAGGTCCACTTCACGTGGCCGGTGTCGATGTCCAGGGCGGTCAGGCCAGCGGCGTATTTCTCGGAGTCATCGGTACGGTCGCCGCCATACTGGTCGGGCATCTGGTTGCCCATCGGCAGGTACAGCGTGCCGAGTTTTTCATCCACGGCGAACATGGACCACATGTTCGGCGAGTTGCGGGTGTAGGTCTTGCCCTCGGCCAACGGGGTGGTGTCGTCCGGGTTGCCGCTGTCCCAGTTCCACACCAGCTTGCCGGTGTGCACGTCGAACGCGCGGATCACGCCGCTTGGCTCGTCGGTGGAAACGTTGTCGGTCACGTGACCACCGATCACGACCAGGTTTTTGGTCACGGCCGGTGGCGACGTGGAGTAGTAACCGCCTGGGGCGAAGCTGCCGATGTTGGCGCGCAGGTCGACCTGGCCTTTGTCACCGAAGTCTTCGCACATCTTGCCGGTGTCGGCGTTCAGGGCGATCAGACGGGTGTCGGCGGTTGGCACGAAGATGCGTTTCGGGCAGGCGGTTGGCGCGGCGGCCGGGCTGGCGCTGCCGGTTGGGCTCTGCTCGGAGGCGTAGACGGCGTCATCGTGGTACGACACGCCACGGCAGGTCATGTGCGCCCAACCCTTGAAGTTCTCAGCACCCTGGGTGGTGATCTTCGGGTCGAAACGCCAGATTTCCTTGCCGGTGTCCGGGTCCAGGGCGATGACCTGGCTGTGCGGGGTACACACGTACAGCATGCCGTTGACTTTCAGCGGGGTATTTTCCGCGGTGGTTTCACCGGGGTCGCCCGCGCCAGGAATGTCACCGGTACGGAAGGTCCAGGCCGGCACCAGCTTGTGAGCGTTTTCCGGGGTGATCTGCGCCAGTGGCGAGTAACGGTCACCGAAGGCCGAACGGCCGTAGGAATTCCAGTCACCATCAGCCTGGCTCGGTGCAGCGCTGGCCATGCCTGGCACTGCATCGCGGTCCAGTTGGCCGGTCTTGACCATTTCACCCGGGTTGGTGAATTGGCTGGCCAGGGCGGTAGCGCCCGCCAGCACCACGGCCACGCTCAGCGCGCCGGTGCCCAGCGGCGCGGCTTGACCACGCAGCAACGGACGGCGAAACCACGGCAGCAACATGACGATGCCCAAGGCGAACAGCAGGGCCAGGCGCGGTACCAATTGCCACCAATCCAGGCCGACTTCCCACAGGGCCCACACGGTACTGGCGAACAGCACCAATGCGTACAGGCCCAGCGCAGCGCGGCGGGTAGCCAGCAGCAAAACGCCAGTCAAGGCGATGCCGATACCGGCCAGCAGGTAATACAGCGAGCCGCCGAGCATGCTCAGCTTGACCCCACCGGCCAGCAAGGCCAGCCCCATGATCAGCAGCAAGACACCCAGCAACCTGGGCAGCAGGCGGCTTGGGCTTGAGGCACCATCAGTGCTCATAGTGTGTTTCTCCGTTACGTTGGAATTATGTAACCCCGTGCTTCACTGTAGATGACGATTCGTCACGGGCTTGGTTCATCGTTTTTTTTGGTTTTTTCCCTGAATAACCGGGTTATCCACGGGCGGGCAATAAACCCCCGAGCGCAGGCCGATTTAAGACAGCGCTGTCTCTGCATGAAGGGAGATTCGGCAAATGGGGTCGACCGGGAGGTGAAGCGTTTCAGGTTGTTGCGAAGGATAATGCGGCGGGGCGTTTAGAGAAAGGGTGAATCGCAAGATGCATCATTTCAGATTTGGTAACAGTGACAGATAGTCGCTGCAAATGAGAGTGTGGGAGGGGGCTTGCTCCCGATAGCGGTCTGTCAGTCAGGAATGTGCCGACTGACACTCCGCTATCGGGGGCAAGCCCCCTCCCACAGGGGTTTCAAGCGCTGGTTAGAAGGTGGTGCGCACGCCAAACTGCACACTGCGCCCTGGTGCCGGCGCAATGTCGCGCAGGATCGAGCTGGCGTAGCGCACGGTCTGGTTGGTCAGGTTTTCACCGTTGACGAACGCCAGCCATTGGCTGCTGCCGACAGTGAAGTGGTAGCCCGCGCTTGCGCCCAGGGTGGTGTAGCCGTCGGTGCCGCTTTCATTGCTCGGCACGCGCCCCTGGCCGGCGGCATGTTCCACGTCGATACGCGCCTGCCAGCGGTCCAGCTCCCACAGCAAGCCGCTGTTCAAGCGCAGCGGCGCGATGCGCGGCAGGGCCTCGCCGGTGTCCAGGTTGGTGGCGCGGGTGTAGTCGCCCGACAGCTCCAGGGCGAACTTGCCGTAGGCGCCTTCGCCAAGTTTCCAATGATCCTGCGCTTCGAAGCCGGCGAAACGTGCGCGTACGCCGGAGTAGGTGTACTCGGGAATACCGCCCGCGTCCTCTTCACCTTCGTCATTGAGCGTACGACCCGTGCCGAGCAAGCCGATGTAATTGGAGAAGCGGCTGTAGAACACACCGAAGCTGCCTTTGTGGGTGCCGTTGTCGAAGCGCAGGGCCAAGTCGCTGGACACGGTTTTCTCTTTCGACAGGTTCGCATCGCCCAGTTCGTAGGTGCCGGTGGCAACGTGCGCGCCATTGGCGTACAGCTCGTAGAAGGTGGGGGCACGTTCGGTGTAGCCCAGGGTGGCGGCCAATGACCAGACCGGCGTCAGCGTGTAGACCGCGCCGGAGGACAGGCTGCCGGCAGTGAAGTCATTGGTCTTGTCGGCAGTGGCGAAGCGCGCGTTGCCCTTGGCATCCGGATCGACGCTGGTGTGTTCCAGGCGCCCGCCGAGGCTGAGCTTGAGGCGCTCGGTGGCTTGCATCTCCTCAAGAATGAACAGTGCGCCGGCGTTGGTATCGGTCTGGGGCACGAAGGCTTCTTCACCCAGGGCCGAGAATTCGTTGCGGGTCACTTGTGCGCCGACCACGCCGTTGAACGGACCGATCGGCTGGTGGCGGGCTTCCACCCGCGCCTCATAGCCTTTGTTCTTGAAGGTGGTGCCGGTCTCGCCGCCTTCGATCTCGCGGTGCTGATAGTCGGTGTAGCCGGCGTCGACTTTGACCGAGGTAAACGGGCCTTGCAGGTTGCGCATTTCGGAGGCGAACGCGTAGTGCTCCTGCTGCATGCGGATGCGCACGTCCTGTTCGGCAGGGGAGCCATAGTTGCTGTCGTAGTTGCTGTAGGACAGCCCCGCGTAGCCATCATCCCAAGTGTAGGAACCGCCCACCGCGCCGCCATCCTGGCGCCCATCGCTGTTGCCCAGGCGGCCATGCTTGCCGGGGCCATCGTCGGATTCGGGGGCATGGCGGCTGCGCGCATAACCCGGAATTTTCAGGTCGTTGAATTCCCGCGCATTGGCGTCCAGGTGCAAGGCGAAGGTACCGTCGCCGGCCTCCAGCTTGCCCGCGCTGCTGCGGGTGGTGTCGGCGCCGCCGTAGCGCAGTTCACCGGCACCGTGAATGCCTTCGATGGCTGCGGTGGGGATGCGGTTGTCGAAGGTATTGACCACGCCGCCGATGGCGCTGCCGCCGTACAACAAGGCCGCCGGGCCGCGCAGGATTTCGACACGATCGACGTTGATCGGGTCCAGCGGCACGGCGTGGTCATAGGACAGCGACGAGGCATCCAGCGCGCCTACGCCGTTGCGCAGGATGCGAATGCGATCGCCGTCCTGGCCGCGAATGATCGGCCGGCTGGCGCCTGGGCCAAAGTAGGAAGACGACACCCCTGGCTGCTTGTTGAGGGTTTCGCCCAGGCTGCCTTTTTGCTGCAGGGTCAGGTCATCGCCTTCGAGCACGGTGGTGGGGGAGGCCAGTTGCTCGCTGCCCAGCGGATTGCCGGTGATGATTTGAGGTTGCAGTTCCAGGGCATGGGCTTCGGACCCGATCAGCAGGGCGGCGGCGAGGGGCGACAGGCGCCAGAGACAAGAGAGGGACATAGGACATTCCTTGGCAGGATCTTGATAAGTATCGTTACAATATAACATCTCTTTTTTGGCTGGAAGGGGGAACTTTTACCGACGCGCTATATTCAATGCAGAGCTTCCACCGTCACGCCCCGTCGGCTAAGGTGCGCGGCTGTATTTCCTCTCTCGCAAAAGGCCCGGCATGACCGCGACAAGCAACGACCCGCTCCACGGCGTGACCCTGCAACACGTCCTCACCACCCTGGTGGAACACTACGAATGGGCGGGCCTGGCCGAACGCATCGACATTCGCTGCTTCAAGAGCGACCCCAGCATCAAGTCGAGCCTGACTTTCCTGCGCAAGACCCCTTGGGCCCGAGAAAAAGTCGAAGGCTTGTACGTCAAGCTGATGCGCACCAAACGCCCGTTGGATTGAACCCGTGAAGCGCTTTGTCGCAGTGGCCGCGTTGGCCGGTTGGGCGGGGTTGGCGATCCAGCAGTACCTGATTTTGTACTCGCGCTGGTCCAGCGGCGCCAGCCTGCTGGGCGGCTTGATCAGTTTCCTGAGTTTCTTCACGGTGCTGACCAATACCCTGGTGGTGGTGGTGCTGAGCTATTGGCTGGTCAAGCGCGAGTCCGCCGCCAAGCGGGTTTTTCTCGCGCCTGTGATCAGCAGCGGTATTGCCGTGAGCATCGTCGTGGTGAGTCTGGCCTACAACCTGTTGCTGCGGCACTTGTGGACCCCGGAGGGGTTTCAATTCATCGCCGATGAATTGCTGCACGACGTGATGCCGGTGCTGTTTCTGATCTTTTGGTGGCGGTGCGTGCCTAAGGGCAGCTTGCGGGTCAAGCACATTGCCGGGTGGGTGATTTACCCCTTGGTGTACTTCGCCTATGTGCTGCTGCGCGGGCATCTGCTGGGGCAGTATCAATACCCGTTCATCGATGTGGACAGCCTGGGTTATCCACAGGTGTTCGTGAATGCCGGGGGGATTTTGCTGGGGTTCATCGTGATTGCGCTGGCGGTAGTAGGGCTGGATAACCGCTTGAAATCACCCTGAATTTTAAAGTGGGCACAGTCAATGTGGGAGGGGGCTTGCCCCCGATGGAATGTCAGTGAATGCATCAGTGACTGACAAACTGCCATCGGGGGCAAGCCCCCTCCCACATTTTGACCGCGTCAGGCTGGTTCCTCTTCACTGCCTTCGGCCCGCCAGTAACCTGCGGCCTTGAGGTATTGCTCATCGACCTTGTGCGTATCCAGCAACACCCGCCGCACCTGGCGCGACAGCTTGCTCTCGGTTGCGACAAAGCTGTACAGCGTGCCGCCGGGCAGCGTCAGGTTACGCACCACGTCGAGCAGGTCGTCCTGGCCGCGCACCACCCAAACAATTTCGACATCCGCAGCGCTTTGCAGCACCTGGCGTTCGGCGGCATCGGCAATTTCAATCACCGCCAGCACCTTGCGCCCGGCGGGCAGTTCTTCCAGACGGCGACCGATCGCGGGCAGGGCGGTTTCATCGCCGATCAGCAGGTAGCTGTCGAACATATCCGGCACGATCATCGAGCCCCGTGGCCCGCCGATATACAGGTGCTGGCCGACCTGCGCCTGTTCGGCCCAGGTGGAGGCAGGGCCATCGCCGTGCAGCACGAAGTCGATATCCAGTTCGCCAATGCTCAGGTCGAAGCGCCGTGGCGTGTAGTCGCGCATCGCCGGTTGCGGGCCGTCACCCTTGATGGTGAACGTCGGGCTTTCCAGCGCCGCTTGTTCGGCGGCGTTCTGCGCGAATAAAAGCTTGATGTGGTCGTCACTGCCCAGGCTGACAAAGCCCGCCAGTTCCGGGCCGCCCAGGGTGATGCGGCGCATGCGCGGGGTGATGTCCTCCACGCGCAGTACTTGCAGGCGGCGGCGTTTGATTTCGTGGGTCACGCGATGAATGGTGGGTGTGTTCATTGGTCTTTCCCGTCGGCAATGGCTTGCGCGGTGCGGTTGAGCAGCGC
Organism: Pseudomonas sp. MUP55; assembly: GCF_034043515.1. Taxonomy (NCBI): domain Bacteria; kingdom Pseudomonadati; phylum Pseudomonadota; class Gammaproteobacteria; order Pseudomonadales; family Pseudomonadaceae; genus Pseudomonas; species Pseudomonas sp. MUP55. The sequence goes on from NZ_CP138214.1 coordinate 1,291,673, forward strand.
CGCGACACGCGTGATTTCTTCAGGGCTCCAGCGCCCGTGGTGCGAGTGCAAGGCATGGCGCAGGTTGTGCACCGCCTCATGGATTTGCGGGGGGCGGTCCTGGCCGCGCAGCGAGCGCTTGCTGACGTCAATGCGCATGCGCACGCCATCCAGGGCAACGGCTTGCTCGCTTAGGAAGAGACGGCCGGCGTCGGTGATGGTGTAGCGCTTTTTTCCGCCTTCGGCATCGCCGCTGATCAACTCGCTCTCTTCGAGAAAGGTCAGGGTGGGGTAGATCACGCCGGGACTGGGGCTGTAGGCGCCGTCGAACAGGCTTTCGATCCGGCGGATCAGGTCGTAGCCATGGCAGGGCTGTTCGGCGATCAAGGCCGGCAGCAGCAGTTTCAGGTCGCCTGGGGCAAAGACGCGTGGCCCTCGCCCGCCGCGTTCGCGGCCGATGCGTTTGTCGAAGCCGTCGCGGCTGTCGTGGGGGTGGTGCTCTCTCATGTTTTCTGCGCTCTTCGATAGGGTTAGATACAACTTAAGATATATCTTATCGCTGGCGCAAGCCTTCCGGACCGACGGTTGCTCCGGCACCGTCAACGCTGAGTCGACTGGCGGTCGTCCTGTCAATTGCAATTATTTGAAGTAAGCGTATAACTATTTAGAGTAACTGCTCAGTTGTTCCAAATATATTGTGTTTGAACTTTAAGTGGCCGTGAGCCTAGGCATGACGCTCCGTCTTCCACCCACTTCTTACAGATGAGTTTTTGGTTTATTTGTTAACGATGAGTCTATGTAGGTGGTTTCTTACAGCCATAAATTAAGTTTTGGCAAAGTGCCATCTTTTTCCTTCGAGCCCAGTATCTTTGGGCTACGGTTCAACAGGAAGTGCCTTGCATACCCGCATTTGAATTCAGTGGATCATTGTCTGGCGTTGCGGCGACTCAACTAACTGAGCGCAACGCGGTTTCGTTGTAAGTCCTCTAAAGCCTAGTGCTTTTATTAAACTTACCGACGAGTCACTCACTGTTTACAACTACGGGTATTGACCATGTTCAAGAAGTTTGCATTTGCTGCCTCCCTGACTGCTATTGCGCTGAGCACCTCGCCGGCGTTCGCTGCCGGCGAGGCCAGCCACACCGTCAACCTCAAGGCAAACATCCCGACCACCGTGTTCCACGCCCAACCGCGTGATCCGAACTGGGGCCGTGACGAAACCATGAACTACAACCTGGTGAGTGGTGAGCTGTCGCCTCTGAGCGCGATCTACGACATTCGCAACACCAACGGTTCGGTGCATGCCTACATCGAAGGCGGCCCGGCCGTGTTGTTCAACGGTGACGCTGCGCAAAACATCCCGCTGACCACCACCCTCAACGGCGTCACCCTGACCGGTACCCCACAGGAAGTGGTCAACGAAGCCGACTCCACGCCAGGTGTTGGCGCTGAAATGCGCATCGCTGCCGCCAAGCCGAGCGCTACCCAGCGTGGTTCCTATACCGCAGTAATGCCGGTGGTATTCGATGCGGTACTGCCTGTAGCGCCTTGATGTGGATGCAGACCCGCTGAGCGAACGCTTGCGGGTCATTTACAGGCCGGTGGGGTCCCTCTCCTCCATCCCGCCGGCCTGGTTTTCAACCCGTCTCTTGGCCTTCAGAGTATTCCGTTCATGTTCCCGATGACTCACATCGCGGCGACGCTTGCGCTATTGATAGGTACGAGTGCACTGGCAGCCCAGGCCAACGCCGCCTCGACTCCCGGTAGTCTGATCACCCAGGCCCAAGGCTTGCCCTCGGGTTTTGCCGAGCATTTTTTCGATGTGCCGCTGGCTGTGCGCATCGACCTTGACCAGCAACCGCTGGGCGAAGCGCTGATCGTATTGACCCAGGATGACCGCGTCAGCCTGCTGGAATTTACCGACACCGCCGACAGCAAAGTCCCGGCCGTCACCCGCGACACCTGGCAGGCGATCCTGGAAAAAGGCGTGGCCCTGGGCGCGTGTACCCAGTCGTGCCCGCAGCAACTGGTATCGGCCTTCTACAACCTGGAAAGCTCACAGCTGTCGATCATCACCCAGAACGTGGAGCGCACCGACGACGCGCCGCGTTATTACGCGCAGCCCGAAAACGGCAGCCTGGGCCTGATCATCAACAATCAGCTCAACCTCAACGGCGGCCAGGAACAGGACCTGGGCGGGCGTTACGGCCTGCAGGCCAGTTCCAGCATCGGCAACTGGAGCCAGGTCTTCAATTTGCAACTGGCGCGCCAGAGCGGCGCCGATGAACCCATGCGCCATGCTATCCATGAGCTGTACACCCAGCGTGAACTGGAAGGCAATTTCTTTCGCCTGGGCCATTTCACCCCCAATTCCGATGGCCTCACCCGACAACTGCGCAGCTTCGGCGCAAGCCCCGACACGGCGGTGGGCGCGATGTACGGCAGTTCCGACAGTCTGGCTATCAACAATCCCAAGCCCAGCGTCTACCCGATCTACGTCACGGCCAACCGCCAGGCGGCGGTGGAGATCTATCGCAACGGCCTGTTGATCAACACCCAGGCGGTGGCGGCCGGTCTGCAGACCCTGGATACGCGCCCGCTGCCCGGCGGTATCTATGAGGTGGAAGTGCGCCTGATCGAAGACGGCCTGACCGTCAGTACCACCCAGGAGCTGGTCTACAAGCCCAGCAACTGGCGCAATGCCGAAGACCGTTGGCGTTACAACGTATTTGCCGGGCGTGAGACCAAGTTGTTCAGCAACTGGGAAGAACAGTCTTCGGGTTCGATCACCGCCGGTGCGTCCGTCAACTACCTGCTGCATCCCAGGGTGATTCTGGGGCTGTCGGCACGCGAGGTGCGTGAGCAACTGCAATACGGCGGCTCGGTGGACTGGTCGGTCGCCAACAACATCAACGTCTACGCCAACGTGTTCCAGACCAGGGACCATGGCACCGGCATGGACCTGCAAGGGCTCTACACCTTTGGCGCGACCAACCTGGTGTTCAGCCACAACCGCAGCTGGCTCGACACCCGCGACACCTTCGAAACCCTGCCCGACGGCACCCGTCTGCGGCGCAATACCTTCGTCGGCCAGACCAGCAACAGTGCGCTGTCGGTCAACCATCGCATTGACGCGAAAAACTCGGTGAACATGCGCGTCTCCCACAGCACAGGCAATGTGGAAGGCGCCGGTATCGACCTGGGCTGGAACCGTCGCGACATTTTGTTGGGCAGTGATGCCAACTGGCGTTTCTCGCTGTTTGATCGCCCCGGCAGCGGCAGCACCAATGACCGACGCAACCGTGGCGTGGACGTAACCTTGAGCCTGGCCCTGGGCACCGACGGCCGACAAATATCCGGCAGCATCGGTACCCGCACCGCGCGTGACGGTGGCCGGGATAACAACGCCTCGGTGACGGTTCGCCAGGATTTGACCGACCACGTGCTGCAAAGCGTTTCGGCGACGGCGATCACCGACACCTACGGCGTGGGCCTGTCGAGCATGGCCAGTTTCAGCACTGAGGCGGTCAGCGGTGACGGCTTCGTGCAGCGCAGTTCCTTTAACGGCGAGTTCACCGGTGGCCTGAACCTCAACAGCACGTTGGTTGCCGGGGCCGGCAAGGTCTTGCTGAGCAGCCAGTACCAGGGCAACGGTGCCGGCATGATCGTCGACGTCGAGACCGACCTGGACGCGATCACGCTGCGCGCCGATGACTTGAGCGGCGGCAGCGTGGTGCTGCGCCCCGGTCGCAACTATGTACCGGTGTCACCGTACAAGAGCAGCACCGTGTCGTTCGACTTCGAGGGCAACTACCCACCGGCGGCGAATATCCAGCCGGCACGTTCCACCTACCACCTGAACAAGGGCGGCGTGGACTACCGCAAGGTCACCGTGATGAAAACCGTGACGGTGCTGGGGCGCTTGCTCAATGAACAGGGCGCGCCGTTGCGCGGCCATCAGGTGATCAACCACGCCAGCCGTGGGGTCAGCGAAGTGGACGGGTTCTTCTCCATGGAAATGAGCGCCAGCGCGCCGACCCTGGAAGTGCGCTACCAGAACCAGTTGCTCTGCCAGTTCCGCCTGGATCCCGCCAACGCGCCGAGTGAAAACGACGTGCTGATGATCGGCGACCTGCGGTGTACGCCGGAGACCCTGGCTGAACTCAATCCTGTGCCCAAGGCAGCCAGCTGAATGTCAGGGCAAGACTCTAAAACGGAAGAATGTGTATGAACACTCGAACCACAGGCACATCTTGGCGAGCGGCGTTGTTGGCTGTGCCCTTGTGCCTGGCGACACACTTCGCTTCGGCCGCCGTGCAGGACATCACGGCGCAGTTTCGCCCCGATCCTACCAACCCGATGGTCAACAAGTTCACCAATACCACCCCGCAAAGCGGGGTGTGCCCTGGGCATATGCCGGCAAGGTGCGAGGCATTGGGGATATTCAGCATCCGCACCACGGATATCACCTTTGCCAGCGTCGGCCCGATTGAGCCCTACCACGCAGACCCCCGTCAGGGGCTGACATTCAAGGTGCCCTCCGAGTGGCGCAGTTTTGAAGTGGTCTCGGCCCAGGGTGATCGCGAGATAGTGGAGATGCGTATCTCCGGGGTTGGCAGCCGTTTCAATACCACCAACCCGCCCGGAGTGCATATCTGGAGCCCGTTGCCGGCGAACTGGACGCATCCACCTGCTCCCTGCCAATACACGGGCATGTGGGCGGCGGGAAATACGCTTCGATTATGGTTCTGGATCGTTCCAGAGGGCGCGGGGGCTTGCAGCATGCCGACGCCGGAGCGGGTCCCCACCTCCAACTTCAGCATGCTTGAATATGCGTATGAATTGCGCACACCCAATCCTCTGGGTATGAGGACGGGGCAGTACACGGGGTCGATCTCTTATAGCATCGGGCCGTATAAGGATTTCGATTTCGGTGACATTTACATGCCGAACGACGAGGTGCTGACCTTCAATTTTTCGTTGACGGTGGAACACGTGCTCAAGGTCGACCTGCCACCCGGCGGCAGTCGCATCGAGCTGCTGCCCGAAGGCGGCTGGCAAGCCTGGCTCAACCAGGGGCGGCGCCCGGCGCGGTTGTTTCGCGACCAGACCTTCACTCTTTCGGCCAGCTCGCGCTTCAAGATGAACCTGGAATGCGGGCTGGTGATCGGTAACACCTGCGGCTTGCGCAACGACGCAGGCGACCAGGTGCCGGTGCAGATCGCCGTCAGCCTGCCGTACGGCGTGCGCGACCAGTACGACCAGCCGGTGAACAAACTGCCGCTGCGCCTGGACGGTGTGGGCACCGAGCTGCTCCAGCCCGTCTATTACCTGGATAACCGACCGGCGAAATTGCATTTCGAGGTGGGCAGGGACGACGTCGGCGAGATGCTCAAGACCCCAGGCACCACCTATACCGGGACGGCCACGGTGATCTGGGATTCGGAAGTCTAGCCAGCCAGTATTCGCAGCACCGGCCTCCCCGTGGAGGCCGCGTTCAATCAATGAGGCGTAGCAAACATGAAGCATGCAGTGTTATGGAGCATTCTGCTCCTGGGTTCCCTGAGCGCCCACGCCGGGCCGGCCATCAATGTCGGCGTGGTGTACGACTACCTGGAAGGTGATCGCAGCTCCTACCTCAAGCGGGTATTCAACGGCGGCACCAGCACCGCGTTCATCAAGGTCAATGTGCTGGAAATCATCTACAACGCCGATGGCACCTCCAGGGAAGTGCCGGTGGCCTCGCTGACCGACGACAAGGGCGTCACCACCAGCCGCGACGGCCTGATGGCCAGCCCGGCGCGCATGATCGTGCCGGCCAACGGGCGCCAGGGCACGCGCCTGTTGTACATGGGCGAGCGGGACAAGGAGCGTTACTTTCGCGTGCGGTTCATCCCGGTGGTACCGGAAAAAAGCGATGACTTTGCCGTGACCGACCAGGAGCGTGCCGACTACAAGGACAGCCTGGCCGCCGGTGTGAACATCATGGCCGGCTACGGCACGGTGTTTTTCGTAAGGCCCAAGGACACGCGCTTCGACACGCAAATCAGCGACGGCGCCAGCCAGTACAGACTGCGCAACGCGGGCAACAGCGTGGTGGTGCTCGATGAGTTCCGCGATTGTGCCAAGGCGAAAAAGTCCGACTGCCTGCCCACCACCAAGCACCATATCCTGCCGGGCCGCGAGCTGGTGTTCGAAAAGAAACCCGACCGCCAGTTCAGCTTCCAGATGGTCGAGGGGCGCGACAAAAAACTGATGACCGTCAACGATAACGGGTGAGCCTGATGTTCAAGCAACTGACACTGGCGGCGCTATTGATGGGCGCCACCTCAGCCTGGGCGATCCAGGAGCGCGAGACCTTCGACATATCGGTGACCATCCCGGTGCACGAGGCTTATGTGCTGCCCTCGGAACCCGACTGGATGGGCCAGGACCAACTGCTGCCCTGGAACCTGGCGCGTGCCGAGTTGGGGCGCCTGCGCAAGAACTTCGACGTGAAAAACCTCGCCGGCGGCGTCGCTGCGCGGTTGGGGGACACGCCCTATCTGGCCAGCCCCCGCGACCGTATCGAGCTGCGTGTGCGGTTCAATCAAGTGCCGTTGAGCCTGGACGCCGCCGAAGTGATCAGCGCCGACGTGGCGCGCTCGGGCACCCGTGCGGTGCTGGACATCGCCGCCATCGAGCCCGAGGGCGGCTACCAGGGTGGGGATTACTTTGGCACGGTGCACCTGGTCTTCGATTTTCTGGCGCCCTGAACCTGTGAAGATCTAAATGTGGGAGGGGGCTTGCCCTAATGCCAGTCAGTAGGGCTTTTTGTAGGAGCGAGCTTGCTCGCGAAGAACTCAGGGGCCCCGTGTTTATCCAGAATGAACGCGTTGCCTGGGCGTTTTTCGCGAGCAAGCTCGCTCCTACAGTGAACGTTCGCTTAACTGGTTGGCGTTAGGGCAAGTCCCCTCCCACATGTGGACCGCGGGGCGTCAGTGCGATAGGACACCCATGCTTGTCGTGGGCAAACACAGCGTCTGGCCGCCCGGCTGCAAATACGGCAGCAGAATCGGTGCCATGCCCTTGAGCACTTGCACCGGCAGTGCCGAAGTGAAGGTGAATTGCTGGGCCTGGTTGCCGGGTACGAAGGCGGTCAGGGTGCCGAAGTGCCGCTCGCCCAGGTAGAACACAAAGGTGGCGGTGCGGTTGATCGATTTCGAGCTGATCACCCGGCCACCGGCGCCCATCGCTTCGATGCGGTTGTCACCGGTGCCGGTCTTGCCGCCCATGGCCATCGGCGTGCCGTCGGCCAGCTTGAAGCTGCCCGACACGCGCTTGGCGGTGCCGGCTTCCACCACCTGGGACAAGGCACCGCGCAACGCGGCAGCCACCTCGGAGGGCATCACTCGTTTACCCGGGTCGGGGTTGTTGACCAGCCGGGTGTCATAAGGGGTGTCGGCGGCAAAATGCAGGCTGTCGATGCGCACCACTTTGCCGCGTACGCCATCGTTGAGAATGATGCCCATCAGTTCGGCGAGCGCAGCGGGGCGGTCGCCCGAGCTGCCGATGGCGGTGGCAAGGGACGGCACCAGGTGGTCGAAGGGATACCCGACGGCCTGCCAGCGCTGATGAATATCCAGGAACGCTTCGACCTCCAGCATGGTCCGGATGCGGCTGTCGCGTGCGCCCTGATGGCGGCTTTTGAACAGCCAGCCATAGACCTCCTGGCGTTCGAACTGGCTGGCCTTGACCACCTCGGTGAAGGTGGCGTCGGGGTGCTTGAGCAGGTATCCCAGCAGCCACAGGTCCAGCGGGTGGACCTTGGCGATATAGCCCTGGTCGGGCAGATCGTAGGTGCCGGGGCCGTAATCGGTGTACAGGCGCTCCAGGCGTTCGTCGGTGACTTTCGCGCTGCCCAGATGTGAACGCACAAAACGCTTGAACGTATCCGGATTGGCTTCGGGAAACAGGTAGCGATGCACAGCGGCCAGGCGGATGGCCGTGGGGTGCAGGCTGTCCAGGAAAGTGTCCAGGCGCGCCGGGGTGTCTTTCTTCTGGTACTTCTTCCAGAACTTGAGCAGGAAGGTGGTGCCTTCGCGGTCGGCGAATTTGGCCAGGTACTCCTGGCGCCGCGGGTCGCCGTCATCCTTGAGCAATTGCGCGCTGTTATTGGCGCCGGCGTAGGTGACGTAACGCTCCAGGTCGCGCATCAGGCGAATGAACGGCAGGTTGATCGACTCGCGCAACGCATCACGCAGCGTGGGGTTGCGGCCATTGTCCTGGCTGCGGAAGTTGTGGAAGTAATGCATGCCGCCACCGGTGAAAAAGCCTTCGTTGGGGCTGGCTGAATAGGTGCGGTCCAGGGCCGCTTCGAGCATCCTGGTCAGTGACTTGTCCGGGGCCTGAATCAGGTAGTCGACGGCCCAGCGACTGAGGCGGTCCTGCTCGGCGATATCGGTTTTTTTCAACGCGGCGGGCGCTTGCGCGGCGTAGCGATCATGCAGCTCGCTGATGATTTGCAGGTAAGTGGTCAGTACCCGCAGCTTGGCGGTGGAGCCCAGTTCCAGTTTGCTGCCTTCGTTGATGTCGAAAGGCTGGTCAGTGTTGTCGGTTTGCACACGCACCCGTGAACCTTCTGCGGTCCGTTCGAACAGGGTGAAGCTGTAGCGCACCTGGGGCGTGCTGGCGGCGGTCAGCAAGCGTTCACCGAGCAGCCCGGTTTGACCGGCGAAGGTGGGGTCGGCCAGTTGCTTGAGGTAGGCCGTGACCTGGGTTTGCAACTGGGCCTGCAAGGTGCTGGTGGCGGCCAGGTCCAGGCGGTCGAGGTCGTACAGCGGGCGGTTGAGCAGGGCGGCGATACGACTGCGGGCGACACTGATGCCCTTGTTGGTGTCGATCGGCTGCAGTGTCGGCTGCTGCTGCCAGTCACGGTAGGTGACGCGCGCGGCGAGGGCAGCATTGAGCAGCGCGGAATCGATCACGGCATTTTGCGCGAGCAGGCGCAGGTGGCTGTCGGTGAGCTGCGCCAATTCAGCACGACCATTGCTCAAGTAATGGGAGGGCCGACGTTGGGCGATCATCAGTGACAGCACCTGGCGCAACGCCAGGCCGCGTGCGCTCAGGCTGGCTGGGGTGTTTGCGCTGTCGGCCAGCGCCTGGTTGACCTGGGCGAAGTCGGCGCCGTACCACACCCGCAGCCCCTCGGCCATGCCGTGCACCTCACCGTGGCCGGGTACGGCCGACAAGGGCACGCTGTTGAGGTAGTCGCGCACGACGTTTTGCCGGGCGAGGAGGGTGTCGGGGCCTTGCTGGTAAGCGCGCACACTGGCCGACAGCATCTGGCGAATTTTCTCGTCGCCCGACAGGGTCAGGCCGTCCGGCGAGTGCCGGTATTTTTCCAGTTGCGTCGCCAGGGTACTGCCGCCCGCCGTCTGCCCCGGCAGGTGCAACTGACGCGCCACCTGCGACCACGCCGCCTTGGCAAAGCGCGGCCAGTCCACCGCCGGGTTGGCCTGGGGCGGGTCGGAGTCGAGCAGCTCGCGGTTCTCGATGAACAGCAGGCTGTGGACCATCAGCCGTGGAATGTCGCTGAAGCGTTTGTACAGCTGGGCAGGGTAATTGAACTGGTACAGCGGCGCGGCGCGGCAATCGGTGATGGAAAGCCCGGCCTGTATTTTCTCCGCATAGGGTATGAACAGGCCGTGGCGGCTGTAGTCCATCAGCGCCTCGGAGAAGCGCGCCTGGGATTGCACCACGTAATTGCGCTTGAGCAGGCGTGGCAGCCACTCGCCGAGGGCGCTGTAGCCCAGGCGCCGATCAAACGGGCCGGCGCCGGGATACACAATGGCATCGCTGGGGCCGGGGGCCACGGTGTAGGTCAGTTGGGTCGCCCACTGGCTGAGCAGGCGAGACTGCCAATGAGCGCTCTGCATCTCGCGCATGGCCGCATAGCCCAGGGCAAGCAGTGCCATCAACCCGATCAGCCAGAACAATCGGCGCCAGGGGCGGCTTGGTGTGGTTTTTTTCGGCAAAGGCGCGGGTGACGGGCTGTCATGATCGACTTCAGCCTTGACGGGACCGGATTGCCACAGAGCGCCCATAGTCGATTGATCCATTCCTACAGATTGATCGGACTTGTCTGAAGCGTAGACGCAGATTGCCTGCGCCACGAGGCGCCCTGAGGTTTTTCGAGAAGGGCGCACGACCACAGGCGCCGTTCAGGCGTATCACGGCGGGCCGCTGCCGTGCTGATATGTAATACTCTGCGCCGTTTTGCACCGTGAAGGCCGGTTTAGACGCTTGGAGCCGTCCTCCGTCGATTGGCTTTTTATCGGGGCATATCGCCAAATTTTGCTGTTTATTGAGTGAAAAGCCCTATCCGGAGCTTTTTATACTGCATGCCCGCTGACCCGGCCGTTGACCACGGCCTGGCGGGGCTGCCCACGAGGCAGGCCCGGTCAAGACGGCCCATGGGCCACCCGCTTATGTGCCGAGACTCGCTGGCTAACTCCAATAAAAATGAGGTTGTATTCCTATGCCTGTCGGCAAACCACTGCCCCCTGGCGAGACCGCTCAAGGCGGCCCGCTCAAACGCGAACTCGGTGAGCGGCACATCCGCCTGATGGCCCTCGGCGCCTGCATCGGTGTCGGCCTGTTCCTCGGCTCGGCCAAGGCCATTGAAATGGCCGGCCCGGCGATCATGCTGTCGTACATCATTGGTGGACTGGCGATCCTGGTGATCATGCGCGCCCTCGGTGAAATGGCGGTGCACAACCCCGTTGCCGGCTCGTTCAGCCGCTATGCCCAGGATTATCTCGGCCCGTTGGCCGGCTTTCTGACCGGATGGAACTACTGGTTCCTGTGGTTGGTGACCTGTATCGCCGAGATCACCGCCGTGGCGGTGTACATGGGCGTCTGGTTCCCCGACACCCCGCGCTGGATCTGGGCCCTGGCGGCGCTGATCAGCATGGGTACCATCAACCTGATCGCGGTCAAGGCCTTCGGTGAGTTCGAATTCTGGTTCGCGCTGATCAAGATCGTCACCATCATCGCCATGGTGATCGGCGGCGTCGGCATCATCGCTTTCGGTTTCGGCAATGACGGCGTGGCGCTGGGCATTTCCAACCTGTGGACCCACGGCGGCTTCATGCCCAACGGCGTGCAAGGCGTGTTGATGTCGCTGCAGATGGTGATGTTCGCCTACCTGGGCGTGGAAATGATCGGCCTCACCGCCGGTGAAGCGCGCAATCCGCAGAAGACCATCCCCAGCGCCATCGGCTCGGTGTTCTGGCGCATTCTGCTGTTCTATGTGGGCGCGTTGTTCGTCATCCTGTCGATCTATCCCTGGAACGAAATCGGCACCCAGGGCAGTCCGTTCGTGATGACGTTCGAGCGTCTGGGCATCAAGACCGCAGCGGGCATTATTAACTTCGTGGTGATCACCGCCGCGCTGTCGTCGTGCAACGGCGGCATCTTCAGCACCGGGCGCATGCTCTACAGCCTGGCGCAGAACGGCCAGGCTCCCGCGACGTTCGGCACCACATCCAGCAACGGCGTGCCGCGCAAAGCGCTGCTGCTGTCGATCTTCGCCTTGCTGCTGGGGGTGTTGCTCAACTACCTGGTGCCGGACCAGGTGTTCGTGTGGGTCACCTCCATCGCCACCTTCGGTGCGATCTGGACCTGGCTGATGATCCTGCTGGCGCAGCTCAAATTCCGCAAAGGCCTGAGCCCGGCCGAGCAGGCGGGCCTCAAGTACCGCATGTGGCTGTACCCGGTCAGCTCCTACCTCGCGCTGGCGTTCCTGGTGCTGGTGGTGGGCCTGATGGCGTACTTCCCGGACACCCGCGTGGCGCTGTATGTCGGGCCGGCGTTCCTGGTGCTGCTGACGGTGTTGTTCTACGTGTTCAAGTTGCAGCCGACCAATGGGGCGGTGCATTCCCAAGCCTGATGGGCTTGCCCACGCTGATCGTTCCCACGCTCCGCGTGGGAATGCCTCCCGCGACGCTCCGCGTCGAGCCAAATGTGGGAGGGTTCTTGCCCCCGATGCAGTGTGTCAGCCAGACAATGTGCAGCTGGCACACCGCCATCGGGGGCAAGCCCCCTCCCACATTTCAGATCTCCAGCGACGCTGCGATTTGTGCTGGCGGGACGGATTGGGCGCAGCGCGGTTGCAGCCTTGTCCTTATCGAACAAGCAGCGCAAAACCAATGTGGGAGCAACTGTCTTATTGGATTCAATTCAGAAGTCATTTTCATAGGCAGCAAAGCTCCCACAGCTTAGGCCGTGCAATGCTGAAGGAAATTGCTGCTACCGAGCTAATCGGTGCGCTCTTTCCATTCAGTGCGGTCACGCAGCATCGCGTTCAGACGTACCAACAAAACGCGCATACAGGCGATCAACGCGACTTTGGCGCATTTCCCTTTATCACGTAGCGCCTTATATCGAGTCCCGAATTCTGGCTGGTCACGGATAACCACCCAACAGGCCATGTAAAGTGAGCGACGGGCTGAAAACCTTCCGCCACTAATATGGCGTGCACCTTTATGCCTTCCGCTGTCGTTGTTGTACGGAGCGAGGCCCGCTAGTGCCGCGATAGGGCGCCCTCCAATCTCTCCCAGCTCAGGCAGGTAAGCCATAAGACTGGTGGCAGTAACCAGCCCGATTCCTTTGACTGAACACAGTCGAGCCACCTTTTCGCTATCTAACTCGTTCGCACTTTGACGAATCAGTTGATCTATCGCCTCCACTGCCACGGTCAAATAGTCGATATGGTTCTGTAATGCAGGCTTTACCGCATCGCAGGAAGCTGTTTTCAGGCGTCGTCTGTCGTCATCTCTTTGCTGAACAAAATGCTCCCGCTGCTGGACCAACGCGCGCAGCTTATCGTGCTCCGGGCTTGTAACTCGGGCGCTTGGCGAGTCTAGAACAGCTGCATAGTGCGCAAGAGACTTTGCGTCTATCGGGTCGGTTTTGGCTTGTTTGCCCATCGCCCTGGAAAAACTCTTGGCTCGGTGCGGATTGATGCAGATGACATCAAGGCCCGCAGCCTGAAGCGCCTTCATGACTTTGCGCTCATAACCGCCAGTAGCCTCCAATACCACGCGACCAACCTGGTGAAGCAATAGCCACCCAATCAACCCAGGGAAATCTTCTTCGGCGTTAGCGCAATTTACCCCAACGTCAACCTGATTAACTCGAGCCTCAAGGCTGTCCTTGGAAACATCAATACCTGCTGGATAGGAAAACATAGCCAAATCCTCTTACACTTAATGTGAGAGCGCTCTGGCTTGGCCCACGCTTGTAACTGTTCGAGGTGGGCTCGTTCAACTGTTCGGGCTCATGTCCAGAGCGGAGAGGTGAGTAGCAGCGTGGGCTCCCACACGTGCTTTAAGCACTCGGGGCATTCAGCTTGCTACTCACCGCTCTCACCCTCAGTCTAATCCTGGCTCAAGACACAAGGGGGCTTGCCCCCGATGCAGTGTGTCAGCCAGATAATGTGCAGCTGACACACCGCCATCGGGGGCAAGCCCCCTCCCACATTTTAGATCCCTAGCGACGCTGCGATTTGTGCTGGCGGGAAGGATTGGGCGCAGCGAGGTTGCAGCCTTGTCCTGATTGAACAAGCAGCGCAAAACCAATGTGGAAGGGCTTGCCCCCTCCACATGGCACTAACCATGTGCGGGGGACTGGGACGCAATGGCCCTGCGCTGATCCAACTGCTTGTTGAACTCCAGCCACGCCGCAAAAAAGGCCATCACAACGGCCCCCACCAGCGCGGTGACTATCTGCATGGCGACGGTGTCACCGGTCAGTGCATTGGCCATGTCCGCCAGCGGCGCCAGCACGACGCCCAGGCAAAAGACTTCCAGGGAGTAGCGTCCCATCCGCCCCAGTTGCCGCGCCAGCCAGTGTTGCGTCCAGCCAACACCGGGGAGCAGTTTTGCCGTGACATAGGCCAGGGCCAGAAAGTGCAGCAAGCGCACCGGCGACAGGTCGGTCTTGCTGATGGGGTACAACCATTCACCAATCAGGCTCGGCATCCACGCATCGTGCACCTCGGGCCAGCGCCACGACAGTGTGATCACGCAGGCCGTCACCCCATAAACCGCAGCCGCCATGAACAGCGGTTGACGCAACACCGGCCGCTGCTCAGCCGGGCGCGCCGAACGCAAGGCCGCTGCGCCGCCAAGGATAAACAGGCACTGCCAGGTCACCGGGTTGAAGTACCAGACCCCGCCGTTGCTGGCCGACAAGTTCCAGCCTTGCCAGGGCGCGAGCAGGTAGACCGCCACGGAAATGGCCACCGCGAGCCTCGGCACACGCAGCAGCAACGGCAGCGTGAGCGGCAGGCTGAGAATCAGCACGATATACAGCGGCAGTGGGTCGGTCAGGTTGGGCTTGAACCGCAGCAGCAACTCATCGACCAAGGCCTGCTGGGTATTGTTGAGGAAATGCTCCAGGCCCATTTCCTGCACCAGATCGCGGGTTTCGATATGGCTGTTGGCGAAAATCACAATGCCCATCAACAGCGCCAGCAGGAAAATGTGCACCACATAGAGCGTCCATACCCGGCGCAGTATCTTCAAACAGGCATAAAGATAGCCGTCACGCTGCAGGATCTTGCCGTACGCCAGCACCGCCGCGTAACCGGCCAGGAATACGAAGATTTCGGCGGCATCACTGAACCCGAAGTTCTGCACGGTGATATTGGCCAGGGGGTTGTGGGGGACGTGATCCCAGAAAATGAAGATCAACGCCAGGCCCCGAAAAAAATCGATGCGTGGGTCGCGTCCGTTCAGCATGGCAGCGGGCTCTTGAACAAGTTGTTGATTGAAGGTTGGCGAGCGCGCGCGTTGTCGTACGCCGCACATCGGGCGGGCGCAGGTTGGCGGTATTTGTAAGCGATTGCAAAAGGCTGGGTATTACCGAATGTCTCAGTCGTGGGTGGGGCTACCTGTTAGTTCTGACAGTAGACGCTGCAGGCGGGTCGTGGCTTGCTTAGGGGGCAACCGCAAAGGACGATGGTATGGCCCAATTATGGAAAGGTTTTACCCGTTACACAGTGATTGGTGCCGCCAATACGGTGATTCATTGGCAGCTGTTTTTCGTACTCCGAGCAGCCTTTGAGTTGAGCCAGGCGTTGAGTAATTTGCTGGCGTTCTGCGCGGCGGCGTCTTTCTCTTTTTATATGAATGCCCTCTTCACGTTTGCCATGCCAGCCTCCTTCGGCCGCTACCTGCTGTTCATGGGCTGCATGGGCGGGTTGAGCCTGGGGGTGGGGGCGCTGGGCGATTATTTGCGCATGCCGGGAATCATCACCGTAGTGGTGTTTTCGCTGGTCAGCCTGGTGTGCGGTTTTCTGCTATCCCGGTGGGTGGTGTTTGCCGAGCGTAGCCAATGAGGATCTCGCTGGTGGTGCCTCTGTTCAATGAGGAACAGACCGTAGCCGGGTTTTATCGCGCGGTTCGGCAAGAGCCATCGTTGCAAACCCATACCGTTGAGATTGTGTTCATCAACGATGGCAGCACCGACGGCACCGCCAAGGCCGTCGAAACGCTGGTGTTGGCCGACCGCGACGTGATCCTGATCAACTTCTCACGCAATTTCGGTAAGGAAGCTGCCTTGTTCGCCGGGTTGGAGTACGCAACAGGTGACGCGGTTGTGCCTATGGATGTGGACTTGCAAGACCCGGTGGATGTCATTCCGCACCTGATTACCGAATGGCAGGAGGGCGCCGACGTGGTGCTCGCCAAGCGGCGTGACCGCTCCAGCGACGGCTACCTCAAGCGCCACAGTGCGGCGTTGTTCTACCGTCTGCTCAACCTTATCGCCTACACCCATATTGAAGAAAACGTCGGTGACTTCCGGTTGATGGACCGCAAGGTCGTGGAGGTGATCAAGGCACTGCCGGAACAGCAACTTTTCATGAAAGGCGTGTTGTCGTGGGCAGGGTTTACTGTTGCCATCGTCGAATATGACCGTGCCCCTCGAACGGCGGGGCAGAGCAAGTTCAATGGCTGGAAATTATGGAACCTGGCGTTGGATGGCATCACTTCGTTCAGTACGTTGCCATTGCGGTTGTGGAGTTATATCGGCGGGTGTATTTCGCTGTTGGCGTTGCTGTACGCCGGGTATTTGATCGTGGACAAAGTGTTGTTTGGTAATGACGTGCCAGGGTACCCGTCGTTAATGACGGCGATTTTATTTTTGGGTGGGGTACAGCTGGTTGGGATTGGGATATTGGGAGAGTATGTGGGGCGCATTTATATGGAAGCGAAGCACCGGCCGAAGTATGTGGTTAGAGATGTAATACGCAAAGGCGCTCGGGTAAATAAGCAAGGCAAGGAGTGCCCGCAATGAAAGCAATCAGATTCAATGGAACGGCTTGGATTATTAGCTGGCTGTTTATAATCGGCTTGGCCACGGCTATTCGTTTTTACCGATTGAGCGATCCCTCTGTCTGGGCTGACGAAGCTTTCAGCGTTCTTCTAAGTCGTCACTCGCCTGCTTTTATCTGGGTTCATACTGCCTTTGATGTGCATCCGCCTTTTTACTATGAGCTGCTCCATTACTGGATGATGCTCTGGGGGGACAGCCCTTTTGCTGTTAGATCCATGAGTGCTGTTATGGGTGTGGTGGGGGTCGCGTTGGGTATTTGGCTTACCGAGCTGGCGGCGAACCGCAAAGCTGCTGTTTGGGCGGGCGTGATGCTGGCCATACTACCCATTACTGTGCGTTACAGCCAAGAAGCGCGCATGTATGCATTGATGGCGTCGCTAATGTTCGCTTCGACAATTGCACTGTTCTGTTGGGTTAGACAGCCGAGCAAATATCGATTTTTAGTGGTGTATGTATTGCTGATGAGTGCAGGTTTTTATACGCATTACTTCAGTGCAATTTGTGTTGTAGCGCATTGGTGCTATATGGGGCTGTTGGGCGCGCGCGGTATTTACACGCCTGTCTTGATACGCCGGTTAGCTTGGTGGTTAGCGAAT
Organism: Pseudomonas sp. MUP55; assembly: GCF_034043515.1. NCBI lineage: Bacteria > Pseudomonadati > Pseudomonadota > Gammaproteobacteria > Pseudomonadales > Pseudomonadaceae > Pseudomonas > Pseudomonas sp. MUP55. The sequence goes on from NZ_CP138214.1 coordinate 1,308,631, forward strand.
GTTGCCATCATTGTCGCTTATTCGCCTTGGCTCTATACGTTATGGGACAGGCTCAGCGCCCGCGATGTAGTTAATCAAACGGGCTCGATGGGCTGGATAGCGGGTGTGACGCTTGGCACATTGCCGTCAGCTCACTGGAGAACCTTGATGGCAGCGAACGGCAAAGCTCTATTTGAGTCGCTATATCTTGGAGTGCCTGCGGTCATGTTTATTCTGGCTATCGGTTTGGTGCTGAAGGACCGTAGCCGATATCAATTCCCCTCTGCGTTGATTATCTATACGTATGTGCCACTTGTGTTGGTTTTCCTACTCTCCCTGGTAAAACCAATGTTCATGGAGCGTTATCTGTTTTTTTCGCTAATGGCGTTACCCATCGTAATTGTGCTTTTGTTGGAAAGTGTGCCTTATAAGGCGTTGAAGTGGGGGGCTCTGCTGTTGTTCATTGCGCTGGAGTGCGTTGGGCTACGCACCGTTTACATTCAGCGTGAAGATCTTGATGGGAATCGCAACCGCCAGGCCTTGCCCTTTGACGAAATGGCAACTTATGTTGCCCAATCTTCAATGCCGGGCGACCGTATGGTGGTTGAGGACGGTCTCTGGTATTTCAGTGTCCTTTATTACAATGAGTTGCCTTCCTTGCCGCAGTTGCATCGAGGTATAGACTCAGGCTTAGGTTCTTCTACTATTCTCATGCCGTCGGCGGCTCAAGTGTATCTCAGTGATATGGCTTTTATTCCTGAAGGTAACTGCCGTGTTTGGTGGTTGGGTCGTAGAGGAGGAAGCACAGTGTTTCCAGATAGTTGGCAGCAACTGTCCGAACGGCCTATGGGAACCATGGACCTGCGCCTGTTCCAGACAGCACCTGACCCAAAGGGAGCTGTCTGTCCTCCTCCGGAAGCCAGCAACGACTTGGCCCTGCAGAATCGAGTAAAAAAAATCATGTCTGATTAAGCTACAGAAGCCTCATGCGCCTCAAAACTATCCGCCCGCGCCATCTGCCACATGCGCGAATAGAACTCGCCATTCACCTCACCAGTAAGCAACTCGCCCGGCTTGAGGAACACATGCAACTGCGAGAACAGCTTGATCTCGGTCGCCGACATGCGTCGCACCAGGTGCTTGGCCGACAGCTGCGACGGATGATCCAGCCCGGCGGCGGCGAGCATTTCCGCCAGGGCGTGGAGGGTGTTGCGGTGGAAGTTGAACACGCGTTGGGCTTTATCCGGCACCACCAGCGCACGTTGGCGCAGTGGGTCCTGCGTGGCGACGCCGGTCGGGCATTTGTTGGTGTGGCATGACTGCGACTGAATGCAGCCGATGGCAAACATAAAACCGCGTGCCGAGTTGGCCCAGTCGGCACCGATGGCCAGCACGCTGGCGATGTCGAAGGCGCTGACGATCTTGCCGCTGGCGCCGAGCTTGATCTTGTCGCGCAGGTTCAGGCCCACCAGGGTGTTGTGCACGAACAGCAAGCCTTCACGCAGCGGCACGCCGATGTGGTCGGTGAACTCCACCGGTGCGGCGCCGGTACCGCCTTCCTTGCCGTCAACCACGATAAAGTCGGGAAGGATGCCGGTTTCGAGCATGGCCTTGGCAATACCCATGAACTCCCACGGGTGGCCCAGGCAGAACTTGAAACCCACCGGTTTGCCGCCGGACAACTCGCGCAGTTGGGCGATGAACTGCATCATTTCGATCGGCGTGGAAAATGCGCTGTGGCGTGACGGCGAGATGCAGTCTTCACCCATCATGATGCCGCGGGTGTCGGCGATTTCCCGGGTGACTTTATGCTTGGGCAGGATCCCGCCATGGCCGGGTTTGGCGCCCTGGCTCATCTTGATTTCGATCATGCGCACTTGCGGGTTTTGCGCTTGCGTGGCGAAGCGTTCCGGGTCGAAGCGGCCGTCACTGGTGCGGCAGCCGAAGTAACCGCTGCCCAGTTCCCAGGTGAGGTCGCCGCCGTTTTCGCGGTGGTAGGGGCTGATGCTGCCCTCGCCGGTGTCATGGGCGAAATTACCGAGCTTGGCGCCCTGGTTCAGCGCGCGGATAGCGTTGGCGCTCAGCGAGCCGAAACTCATCGCCGAGATATTGAACACCGAGGCCGAGTACGGCTGTGTGCACTGCGGGCCGCCGACCATCACGCGGAACGCGCTGGGGTCGCTCAACGGAGCGGGCCGCATGGAGTGGCCAATGAACTCGAAGCCCGACTGGTAGACGTCGATCAAGGTACCGAAGGGCTTGTCGGCGGTTTCGTTCTTGGCGCGCGAATACACCAGCGAACGCTGGGCCCGGGAGAAGGGCAGGGCATCGCTGTCGGATTCGAGCAGGTACTGGCGGATTTCCGGGCGGATGGCTTCCACCAGATAACGGATATTGCCCAGGATCGGGTAGTTGCGGCGCACAGCGTGGGGGCTTTGCAGCAGGTCGAAGATGCCGATCAGGCTGAGGATGCCGGTGACCAGGGTGATGGGCCACAGCCATTCGTGTTGGATAAAGGGCAGGCTGGCGAAGGTGAACAGGATGCAGACGGCAAAGAACGCGTAACGGCTTAGTAACGACAGGCTCATACGGTTTTCCTTGGTTCGGACTCTCGAGGTCGATCCGCCATTCTGCGCCTGTACGCAAACACGGGACAAGGAGCGAAGGCTCTGGGACGTGATTTGCACAGGCACAGGTGGTGGAACCGATCAGCGAAAGGCGGCCGCTGGTGTGCAGGACGCCGGCCGGCCCTACGCCGCCGTCTGCCGTATCGGCAGCACCACCCGAAACGTCGTTCCTTTGCCCAGCTCACTGCTCACCGAGATAGCCCCCCGGTGTTTTTTGACGATGCCGTAGGACAATGACAGCCCCAGGCCCGTGCCTTCGCCCACCGGCTTGGTGGTGAAGAACGGGTCGAAGATCTTCTGCACGGCTTCGGGGGCTATTCCGCAGCCGTTGTCCGCCACTTCCAGCCAGATGTTCTCGCCGTCCACGCCGTTGCTGATGGTGATGGTGCCGCGCTCCGGCCCCATGGCCTGGGCGGCGTTGATCACCAGGTTCATCACCACCTGGTTGAGCTGCGAGGCCAGGCATTCGATGTCCGGCAGCGGTGTGTAGTGCTTGACCACATCGGCCTTGTACTTGAGTTCGCTGGCGACGATGTTGAGCGTTGAGTCGATGCCCTGTTGCAGGTTGGCGAACTGCCAGGTCTGGTCGTTATCCACCCGCGAGAAGTTTTTCAGGTCCTTGACGATCTGCACCACGCGGCCAATGCCGTCCTTGGACTCGCGGATCAGCACCGGAATGTCTTCCTTGAGAAACTCCAGTTCCAGCTCTGTGCGCAGCGCCTTGAGGCGGTCGCGCTGGTCCTGCGCAGGAATCGACGCTTCGCTGTGCTGATAAGCCTCCAGCATCTGTTGCAGCTGGTTGAAGTAGCCGTCGAGGGTGCTGAGGTTGGATGAAATGAAGCCCACCGGGTTGTTGATCTCGTGGGCGACGCCGGCCGCGAGTTGCCCCAGTGAAGCGAGCTTCTCCGACTGCACCAACTGGCTTTCCAGGTGCTTGCGCTCGTTGATCTCCAGTTGCAACGCCTGGGTGCGTTGTTCCACCAGTTGTTCCAGATGCAAGGTCTGCAGGGACGCACGCCGCGCCATGTCCCATTTGTTGGACAGGGTGTTGGCCATTTGCTGGACTTCGATGTTGTCGAACGGTTTCTTCAGGATCAGCAGGCGGTCATGGCCATGCAGGCGAGACAGCAGGTCGTCCCAGGAATAATCCGAGTAGGCGGTACACACCACCACTTGCAGCTCAGGCGCGACCCTCCACAATTGCTCGATGGTTTTCGCGCCGTCCCAGCCCTGGGGCATGCGCATGTCCACGAACGCCAGGGCGTAGGGGCGTTGCTCCGCCATGGCAGCGCGCAGCAAGCTCAGGCCTTCTTCGCCGCCGTAGGCGCTGTGCAGCTCGAACGCCTGGGCCTGCGGGGTGGCGCTTTCGCCAAACAGCGCCGCCTCCATCTCGTCCAGCGCTTGGTTGGTTTGCGCGCTGGGCATGAGGATCTTGCGAAAGTCCTCGTGGATGGAGGGTGTGTCATCGATCAGCAGAATGCGCCGGTTGGGAGGCTGGTTCATGAGGTACTTCCGGCAAGGGTCAGGGGAATCGTCAGGGTAAATACCGCGCCAAGGCCCGGCCCGTCGCTGTGCGCAGTGAGCCGGCCATGCATTTGCACGGCGGCCAGGGCGCAGCTGTGCAGGCCGAAGCCGTGGCCTTCCTTGCGGGTGGTAAAGCCGTGGGTGAAGATCCGCGTCATGTTCTCGGCCGGTATGCCTTCGCCATCGTCCTTCACACTGATCTTAAGCATATCGTCACCGGTGCGCTCCACGGTCAGGGTGATCTGCCGCGCCTGCTCGGAAAGCGCGGACATGGCGTACTTGGCGTTGCTGATCAGGTTGACCATGATCAGCAGGAGCCGGTGTTTGTCTCCCAGCATCTGCGGCACCGGCGCGTATTGCTTGACCACCGTGACGTGGTGACGACTCAGCGCGCCGGCGTTCATGCGCAAGGCATCGTCGATCAAAGCGCCGATTTCCAGGGGTTCCAGCAGGGTGGAAGCGCCGGCATAGGATTGCTGGGTCGAGACAATGTCCTTGATGTGGTCGACGCTTTTGTGCAGTTGCGCCAGCTCGTCGCTCATGCCTTGCTGCTCGATGGCAATCGCGTCCACCAGCTGGTTCAGGTAGCCCGGCAGCAATTTGCCTTTTTCATCCTCGGTGAGAAAGGTGCCCAGGTCGCCCGGATGCGCGTTGATCAATTGCATGGCTTTGCCCAGGCCCAGGGCCTTGCTGCTGCGCAGTGTGCGGCTGACCAGGTCGGCGGAGATATTCACGCTGTTGAGCACGTTGCCGACATTGTGCAGCACGTTGGTGGCGATCTCCGCCATGCCCGCCTGACGGGCGCTGTCCAGCAGCTCGCTCTGGGCATCCTTGAGTTGTTGCGTGCGCCGCTCCACCCGTTGCTCCAGGGTTTCGTTGGCCGACTGCAAGGCGCGATTGACGCGGTTGATCTCGGCGAAACTGCGCAGCAGGCGCACTGCCAGATAGAGCAGCAGCGCCACCAGCAATGTCGAGAACACCAGCAGGTAGCGGTGGTATTGATGATCGACGAGGTCGGCGGCCTGCTGGTCCTGATCAAGGTGGGTGGTCAGCGCATCGAGGCGCTCGGCCACGGGCACGGCGGCAATCCGTTCGAGCAAACTGTTGACCAAGGGCTGTTCGCGCAGGATCAGCGAGATATGGTTGCTGAGGATATCCACCGGCGCCTGGAACTCCGCAGGCAGGCTCTGCTGGTTGATCGCCAGTTTGCCCAGGCCCACCAGAATATCGGCGGCGCGCTCGTCGCTGGTGACCTGGGCGAACTCCAGGCTGCTGAGCAGCAGGTCGTAGGTGTCGGTGGCCACGCTCTGCAGTTGCAGGCGGCCTTCATCGTCGATGCTGTTGAAGTGGGCCTGGATGTCATCTTCGGCGGTCGGCAGGAATGCCAGTGAGTTACGCAGCACGGCGTTGTGGGATTTGAACTGGTCCACCAGCCGGGCCTTTTCCTGGATGGCCGTCCGATACGCCGCCAGGCTGGCTTGCCAGGCCGGCTGATCGGCATCGCTGTGGTAGGCGCTGCGGCTCTCCAGTTCGGCCCCGATCCGGGTCATTTCCGTCAGCGGCGTGACCAGCGGATCGTAGTTATGGGTAATCGCGATCCGCGCCTTGAGCACTTCGCTGTCCCATTGCGCATTGAGCTGCTGGAGCTGGCGCAGCAGGTCCCGCGACTGGGTATAGGTGGCCGTTTGGTCGCGAGAAGACTTGAGGTATAAAAACACCAGCGTAGAGGCCAGAAACAGCGTCATCAGGCCAAGCAGCACTTGGCTGGCGCGGCGGCGGTCCAGGCGTGACAGGCTGTTCATAGCGGCTTGCCCGCCCATTCGCCGGTCAGGGTCTTGAGAAACTGGATAATCAGCTCCTTGTCTTCCGGGGTCGGATTACGCCCCAGTTGGTACTTGAACATCACATCGACCGCTTCTTCCAGAGTCCTGGCCGAGGCGTCATGAAAGTACGGCGCGGTGACCGCCACATTGCGCAGGCTGGGCACCTTGAACACATGGCGGTCCTCGTCGTCCTTGGTCAGCAGGTAGCGTCCAAGGTCTGACTCCAGCGGATTGCCGCGCGCCTGGAAGTAGTCGCCCATCACGCCGAATTTTTGAAACATGTTGCCGCCGATATTCACGCCCTGGTGGCAGGCGATGCAGCCGTAATCCTTGAAACGCTGGTAGCCGTACTTTTCCTGGGTGGTCAGTATCTCGGTGTTGCCTTGCAAATACTGATCGAACCGCGAATTGGGCGTGAGCAGCGTGCGTTCGTAAGTCGCCAGCGCGTTCTGCACGTTGGCGGCGTTGAGGCCGTCGGGGTACGCCTGGCGGAAGGCGTTCTGGTAGGCGGGCAGGGCGGACAGGTTCTGCACCACGGTTTTCCAGTCACTGCCCATTTCCGCGGGGCTGGTCACCACCTGTTCAACCTGCGCTTGCAGCGTATCCACCCGACCATTCCAGAATTGCTTGAAGTTCAGGCTGGCGTTGAACACGGTAGGCGTGTTGAGCGTCACCGGTTTACCGTCAACGCCCATCGAGAACGGCTGGTTGTCGGCACCACCGGATGCCAGGCGATGGCAGCTGGCGCAGGACAGGCTGTTATTGGCCGATAAGCGCGGCTCGTTGAACAATTGGCGGCCCAACTCGACCTTGGCCGGGTCCAGCGTCGGTACCGGCGGCAGGGGTTTGAGCGCTTCGTTCAGCGGCGCGGCGGCCAGCGGCGCGCCGATGCCCAGGCACAAGGCGAAAATAAAACCGGAACAGGCAGTTGAAACAGGGCTCAAGCGAGCACTCCTTGCGGCTTGGGGGTTATGGATCTGGCACCGGTGTCGCGCAACCCACGGGCAGCAACTCCCTTCATTGGCGCCACAACAAAGCTGGCTGAAGGTGCGATGACAGCATAGCCGAGCTCTCTTGATATCGACGGCCAGTTGGCGTCAAATCAACAGCGTTTTCGCGTTGTCGGCCCGGATCGGCACGGCAGCGGTTCAATTGAGTTTAACGTTGTTTAATGTGAAGGCAGAGTCGCCATGGATGAACCACTCGCTATGAAGTCCGCTGTTCTGCTGGTCGACGACGAAGAGTCGATCCTCAACAGCCTGCGCCGCCTGTTGCGCAGCCAGCCTTACGAGGTGGTGTTGGCCACCAGTGGCGCCCAGGCGCTTGAGATCATGGCAACCCGCCCGATTGACCTTGTGATGAGCGATGCGCGCATGCCCGGCATGGACGGGGCCACGCTGCTGGCCGAGGTCCACCGCCTTTACCCCACCACCAGCCGCATCCTGCTCACCGGTTACGCCGACCTGACCACCATCATCAAGGCGATCAATGACGGGCAGATCCATCGCTACATCAGCAAGCCCTGGAACGACGAAGAGTTGCAGCTGGTCCTGCAGCAAACCCTCGAACATCAGCGGCTCGAACGCCTGACCCTTGAGCAGAACGACCAGCTCAAAGCGCTGAACGCTACCTTGGAAAAACGCGTGACGGCGCGTACCGCTGAACTGCAGCAGACCGCCGACATGCTCGACCTGGCCTACGACGAGCTCAAGCGCAGCTACGTGACCGGCACCGAAGTGTTTTCGCTGCTGGCCAACCTGCGCCTGCCCAAGGACAAGCAGACCAACCGCGCGTTGATCGAATTGATCCGCGTGTACTGCGCCGCCCAGACCATGGACGAAGCCAGCACCCGCGACCTGACCATGGCCGCCGCGCTGTACAACATCGGCAAACTGAGCTGGACCGACAGCATGATGGTTGCGCCGTCCGACAAGCTGCACAGCACCGACCGCGCGCTGTATCGCGAATACCCGACCCAGAGCGAGTCGCTGTTGATGACCCTGGAGCCGATGAAGGACGCGGCGCGGATCATCCGTCACCACCAGGAGCGCTGGGACGGCTCGGGGTTTCCCGACCACCTCAAGGCCGATGCGATCCCGCCGGGTTCGCGCCTGCTGAAACTGGCCGTGGATTTCATCGAACTGCAAAAGGGCTTGATCCTGGAGCGGCACCTGAACAGCGATGAAGCCTTGCTGTATATCCGCAAATACGCCGGGCGCCTGTATGACCCGGAACTGGTCGAGGATTTCGTGCAGGCCTGCGCCACCTTCCTAAGTGATGTGACCCTGGGCGACCCCACGGTCAAGGTCCTCACCACCCGCGAACTTGAAGCCGGCATGGTCCTGGCGCGCAACCTCAACGCCGACAACGGCATGCTTTTGCTCAACGCGGGCAAGGTGCTGAACCTGCCGCTGGTGGACAAGCTGATCGCGTTCGAGGCAATGGAAGGGGCAAAATACAGCGTGTTCATCAAGCAACCCGACGAGATAACGATTCCCACATGAGCCATTCAACTATCCGCATCGCCGCCGCCGTCCTGATCGATAAAGACGGCCAAACCCTGCTGGTGCGCAAGCGCGGGACCCAGGCGTTCATGCAACCGGGCGGCAAGATCGATGCGGGCGAACAACCCGTCGAGGCGCTGGCCCGCGAGCTGTATGAGGAGCTGAACCTGCGCATCGACCCCTCGCAAGCGGTGTACCTCGGCCGGTTCTCGGCGCCCGCCGCCAACGAGCCGGGGTTTACCGTACAGGCCGACATGTTCCAGCTGCACATCGGCGTGGCGGTCACTGCGGCGGCTGAAATCGAAGAAATACGCTGGATCGACCCGATGGGCGACGGCGGCCTGCACCTGGCACCGCTGAGCCGCGATCAGATCCTGCCGTTCTACCGCGCTTCGCTGGCCCCCGCATGACCCTCCGCCCGCTCACTGCCGGCGATGCGCAGGCTTATCGGGCCTTGATGCTTGAGGCTTACGGCGCCTATCCCCAGGCATTTACCTCCAGCGTGGCCGAGCGTGCAGCGCTGGCGTTGAGCTGGTGGCAAAAGCGCCTCGACCACCCGCTCGATTGCGTGCTGGGCGGTTTTGACGGGGAGCGGCTGGCGGGCATTGTCGGCCTGGCCTACGAGCCTCGGGAAAAGGCGCGGCACAAGGTGACCCTGTTCGGCATGTATGTGACCCAGGCCTATCAGCACCGGGGATTGGGCCGCAGGCTGGTGGAGGCGGCGCTGGAGGAAGCCCGTCGGCAACCGCAGCTGAAACTGATTCAACTGACCGTCACCGCCGGCAATGACGCGGCGTTGACGCTTTACCAGCGGTGCGGCTTCGTTCAGTACGGCCTTGAGCCGTTGGCGGTGCGGGTCGGCGTCGAGTATTTCGACAAGATTCATATGTGGCGGGAATTGAAAGGCCAGTGATCGATCGTTCCCACGCTCTGCGTGGGAATACAGCCCGTGACGCTCTGCGTCACCCGTGCGCAGTGCTGAGAATGGGGTGGTTGGCGCGACGCGGAGCGTCGCAGGAGGCGTTTCCCACGCAGAGCGTGGGAACGATCGACTGTTCAGCGCACCGCACTGACCCCATCCAGGGTGGAAAACGAGGTGTCCTTGGCCGTCAGCAGAAAATCACGCATATACGGCGCATCGAGCATATCCGCGCGAATGCCGGCATACAGCGTGGCGAACAAGCCTTTTTCCCCCAGCCGCTTGGCCTTCACATAGCCGCGTGAGCTGTACTCGTGCAGCGCCCAGTGGGGCATGCCGCACACGCCACGGCCGCTGGCCACCAGCTGCATCATCATTACCGTGAGTTCCGACGTGCGCACCTGTGCGGGTTCCACGTCGGCGGGCTCCAGGAAGCGGGTGAAGATGTCCAGGCGATCGCGCTCCACCGGGTAGGTAATCAGCGTTTCCGTCAGCAGGTCTTCCGGCACGATGTACGACTTGTTCGCCAGCGGGTGCTGGTTGGCCACGGCGAGCATGGCTTCGTAGGTGAACAGCGGCACATAGGTGATACCCGGCAGCTCCAGCGGGTCGGAGGTGACCACCAGGTCGAGGTCGCCGCGGGCCAGGGCCGGCAGCGGCGCGAAGGCAAAGCCCGAGGCCAGGTCGAGTTCGACTTCGGGCCAGGCATCGCGGAACTGGTCGATGGTCGGCATCAGCCACTGGAAGCAACTGTGGCATTCGATAGCCATGTGCAGGCGCCCGGCGGTGCCGCCGGCCAAGCGCGCAATGTCGCGCTCGGCGCCGCGCAGCAAGGGCAGGGTGGCGTCCGCCAGTTGCAGCAGGCGCAGGCCGGCGCTGGTGAAACGCACCGGTTTGGTCTTGCGCACGAACAGCGGCATGCCCAGGCGCTCTTCCAGTTCCTTGAACTGGTGCGACAGCGCGGACTGGGTCAGGTGCAGGCGCTCGGCCGCCTCCACCAGGCTGTCGGCTTCGCGCAGGGCGTGCAGGGTCTTGAGGTGGCGGATTTCGAGCACGGGCTCTCCATGAGGGCAATTTGTGACTAAGCGGGATGGCGTGAGTTTGTCTCATGTTGCAGCGTGTGTCGATCAAGACCGCCCGGCACTCTTCATCAAACTGTCATCGAACTGTGGCAGCGCGCTTGAACAAACTTCATCAGACTCGCGCTCTACTGGGGTTCTGCGTTTCGGTGTTTTTCATGCGTGTGTTGCTTTTAATGGCCGCTCTGTTGTTCGGCCTGCCGTGTCTTGCGGCTTCTCGATGTGACGTCAATGTCCCGACTCAAACGGTCGACCTGGCTCAGGTGAGCATCGCCTACCAGAGTATCGGGCGTGCGTCCGACCCGGCCTTGCTGCTGGTGATGGGCCTGGGCGGGCAGTTGATCCACTGGCCTGACGAAGTGGTGGTCGCCCTGTGCCAGCAGGGTTTCCGGGTGATCCGCTACGACAACCGTGATGTGGGTCTGTCCACCTGGCGCCAGGCGCCGGCCAGCGCCAACCTGACCTTCGAAGTGCTGCGCTACAAGCTCGGCCTGCCGGTGGCGGCGCCCTATACGCTGACCGACATGGCCGACGATGCCCTGGGTCTGATGGATGCCTTGCAGGTGCAGCAATTTCACGTACTGGGCGCGAGCATGGGCGGCATGATCGCCCAGCACCTGGCGGCGATGGCGCCGCAGCGGGTGGAAAGCCTGACCCTGATCATGACCAGCTCCGGCGCCGAAGGCCTGCCCGCGCCGAATGCAGCGCTGGTGCAGTTGCTGTCGCGGCGCAGCGCACCCAATCGCGAAGTGGCGCTGGAACAGCAAGCCGATTTGCTCGCCGCGCTGGGCAGCCCGAATGTGCAGGATGATCGCCAGGCGCTGCTGCAGCAGGCGGCGCAGTCCTATGACCGCGCGTTCAACCCCGAAGGCGTCAAGCGCCAGATCATGGCGATCCTCGCCGAACCGAGCCGCGTGCCGTTGCTCAACCAACTGCGGGTGCCCACCTTGGTGGTTCATGGCACTGCCGATCCGTTGCTGCCGGTGATGCATGGCGTTCACCTGGCCGCGCATATCCAGGGCAGCCAGTTGAAATTGATTCCGGGCCTGGCCCACCGTTTTCAGGAGGCCTTCAAGGCGCCGTTGCTGGCGGCGGTGCTGCCTTACCTGCAAGCCCATCGCCAAGATAGCGCGCACTGGGCGCAGATCGACTTGGGCGAGCCTTCGAAGCTGCTGTGAAGGTGGTGTATCGTGTGACTTTTGCGGCGCATTAATGCCAGCGAGGTGGCCTGCCCATGAGTACTCCCCTGAAAATCGATTTCATCAGCGACGTCTCTTGCCCCTGGTGCATCATCGGCCTGCGCGGCCTGACCGAAGCCCTCGACCAGTTGGGTCCTGAGGTGCAGGCCGAGATTCATTTCCAGCCCTTCGAGCTGAACCCGAACATGCCCGCCGAGGGGCAGAACATCGTCGAACACATCACCGAAAAATACGGCTCCACCGCGCAAGAATCCCAGGCCAACCGCGAGCGCATCCGCGACATGGGCGCCGCGCTGGGCTTTGCCTTTCGCACTGACGGTCAGAGCCGCATCTACAACACCTTCGATGCCCACCGCCTGTTGCATTGGGCCGGGCTGGAAGGCTTGCAATACAACCTCAAGGAGGCGCTGTTCAAGGCCTATTTCAGCGACGGCCAGGACCCCTCCGACCACGCGACCCTGGCGATCATCGCCGAAAGTGTTGGGCTGGACCTCAAGCGCGCCGCCGAGATACTCGCCAGCGACGAGTACGCCGCTGACGTGCGCGAGCAGGAGCAACTGTGGATCAGCCGTGGCGTAACCTCGGTGCCAACCATCGTGTTCAACGACCAGTACGCGGTCAGTGGTGGCCAGCCGGCCGAAGCCTTTGTGGGCGCGATTCGCCAGATCATCGAAGAAGCCAAAAAATAACGCCAGGCACACAGCACAATGTGGGAGGGGGCTTGCCCCCGATGGCGGCAGGTCAGTCAACCATGCAGTGACTGAAACACCGCTATCGGGGGCAAGCCCCCTCCCACATTGGTGTTGTGTACGTCTCAAGATACCCCTGGCCCGCCCCTTGCATTGACCCCCTAAAGCCCCGCCGGTCTGCGGCTGGGCGCTGCCATTAGGGGTGAAACACGACCTTGAACATTCTTGACCTCGACCACAGCCTCACCGGCCAGGCGCCGATCGCCCAGCGGTTGGCCAGCGGCCGGGCCACGCGCCTCGATCTGCTGGACCTGGGCCCGAAACTGCGCCTGTGGTCCACCGAAAAAACCTGGAAACGTTTCGTCGAGCGCCTGGCCCAGCGGCCACGGCCCAGCGATGCGCGCCCGGAAATCCTGTTCGTCGGCTCCGGTGACTATCACCACCTTACGCCGGCATTCCTCGCCGACCTCAAGGAACCCATCAGCCTGATCCACTTCGATAACCACCCCGACTGGGTGCGCTTTGCGCCCAAGCGACACTGTGGTTCCTGGGTCAATCGCGCGCTGAAAATGCCAGCGATCAAACGCATCGTCACCCTCGGCCCCTGCAGTGACGACCTGCATAACCCGCAACTGCGCGGCGGCAACCTCGGCGCCCTCAAGCGCGGCACGTTGCAGCTGTTCCCCTGGCAGCACCCGCCCTCGAAAGTCTGGGGCCGGGTCGGCGACGGCGCCGGGCACTGGCAGCAGGAAAATCACCTGCACTGGCGCAACCTGGCGGAACTGGACTGGGCGGCCTTTCTTGACCAGATGATCGCCAGCCTGCCCACCGAAGCGGTCTGGATCACCGTCGACAAGGACGTGCTCGCCAGCGAAGACGCGGCCACCAATTGGGACCAGGGTGGTATGCGCCTGAGCCACCTTCTCCAGGCGTTGAGGGCGTTGGCGGCGCACAAACGCATCATCGGTATCGACGTGTGCGGCGAGTTCGCAGCGCCTGCGTTCAGCAACGCCTTCAAGCGCTGGGAAGCCAAGTCCGACCAGCCCCCGCCCGAGCGTTGGAGTGCCCAGGACCTGCAGCGCAATGCGGCGACCAATGCCGCCCTGATCGACCTGTTCGAGGAGTTGTTTCCGTGACCCTGACCGTGGTGTTGTTGCTGGCGTTTTCCATCGTCCTCGATGTGATCGGCCAGCTGTGTTTCAAGCTGGGCGTGGACCGTTTGCCGCAACTCGATGGCGGTTTTCGCCTGCGCGCATTCTGGGGCCAGGTGCTCAATGCTCCGCTGTTGTGGGCCGGCGTCGGCGCTTATGCCGTCGAATTTTTCGTGTGGCTCGAAGCGTTGTCCCGCGCACCGTTGAGCCTGTTATTTCCGCTGGCGGCGTTGGCTTATTGCCTGGTGGTACTGGCGGGCCGATGGGTGCTCAACGAAACCGTCAGCCGACGCCGTTGGTTGGGCACGCTGGTGATTACCTTGGGTGTGATGTTGGTGGCGATTGCGGGGAACCCGGTATGAGTACGCAAACTATCGATACGGGCTGGTTGCATGGGCGCCTTGGCACCCTGGTGCTGTGGGCGCTGCTGATTGCCACGGAAAGTGCCGGGCAGTTGTTTACCAAAGTGGCCGGTGACCAGTTGGGGCAGATGGATTTCACCTGGCAGTGGCTGGCGGATGTTGCGCGCAACCCCGGGATTCTGGCGGCGATTGCCAGTTATATCAGCGCGTTCTTTGTGTGGATGCTGATCCTGCGGCGGAGCAGTTTGTCGTTGGCCTTCCCGCTGAGTTCGCTGGTGTTCGTGGCGGTGCTGCTGGGATCTTGGTTGGGACTGGGGGAACACATCAGCCCGCTGCACTGGGTGGGGGTTGGGGTGATCATTGCCGGTATCGCCCTGCTGGCCGAGGGCGAAGAAAACTGAGTGAGCCGGGGGACGGGCTCGGTTCAGAAATGTGGGAGGGGGCTTGCCCCCGATGAGGGCGTGCCAGTGAGTGCATCTGCGACTGACCCACCGCTATCGGGGGCAAGCCCCCTCCCACATTTGGTCGCCTTACATCAGGCAGATCTGCACTGGTTTTTTGCCCTGCGTTTTAATCAAATGTGTAGCTGATCGCCGTCTGCACCTGGCCCTGATTCACCTCGCCGGCCTGCCTGACGATGCTGCTGTTGGCTGCCGAACCGACCAGGTGCACCCAGCTGGCGCTGGTCAGCAATGACCAGTTGGGCGCCAGGGGGAACTGGAAGCTCTGGCTCAAGGCGACGTTCTGGAACCCGCCACTGGCGTTGTAGGGCTTGAACCCCGTGGCGGCGGCTTCGTTGCCGTCGACGCCGAAAAAGGTGTTGGTCTGGCGTGCATCGGCAAAATGCGCGACCAGGCCTGTGCTGCCGATAATCCCGCCACCCAATGGATAACCCAGCTCGCCGCCCAGTTTGCCGAGTGCGCCGCTCTGGGAATGGCCACCGCCCACGGCCTGGCCGAGCTGTGCGTAGACCCGCCAGAAATCGGCCGGTGCGTACTGAATGAAGCCCCCGACCTCAGCCATGTCCGACACATTGCGCAGGCCTTGCAGCGCGCCGTTGGAGGTGCGCCCCGACAGGTAATTGATGTACGGGCCGGCGGTGAGTCCATGGGTGTTCAGCGCGCTCCAGGTCAAGCCGTCATCCGTGCTCAGGCTGACGTTGCCCCAGTCCAGGTCCAGATAGGGCACGGGGCGGGTTTCGTAGCGGCTGCCGCTCGGGTCATGGGGCTGGTAACTGAGGCCGGCGCCCACGTCGCCGCTCAGGCCTTCTGACCAGGCGGTGCCGCAGACGCTGAGCCCGAGAATCCCCGCGAGTACCGCAGAAGTGATGTTGGCCATGGTGCGCTTTCCTAAGTGTTCAGGCGCGCATGAACGCGCAAACCCCTGGGCCTGCGCAAGCACTCATGTTGTTTGTAGCAAGCTACAAAAATTGTAGCTTGTGCGACACATATCCTCCTGGATGACCCGGCAAACCCCCAGCCCTGCTGGGCTTTGACCAGTTGGCACGCTCTCTGCTCTACCGGTAATGCAAGCGCATACAGCGCGCCTCTTTCCAAAGGTAGACGCAATGATCCAATGGCATATCGTGTGTGACTTCGACGGGACCATCACCCCCACCGATGTCATCGACAACGTCCTCCAACGCTTCGCCAGCCCCGAGTGGGAAACCATCGAGCAGGAATGGCTGGAAGGGCATATCGGTTCACGCGAATGCCTGAGCCGCCAACTGGCGCTGATCAAGGCGACGCCGAGCGAGTTGCTGGCCTATTTCGACAGTGTCGAGATCGACCCGGACTTCCCGGATTTCGTCGACCACGTCATGGGCCTTGGCGCGACCATTGAAGTGGTCAGCGACGGCATCGAGCAGGGCATTGCACGCATTCTGTCGCGCAACTACGTGACCTTGCTGCCGATCCTCGCCAACCGTCTGCGCCAGGTCGACCAGAACAGCTGGCGCATCGACTTCCCGTATGCCAGCGATGCCTGCCGCGCCGCTTCCGGCAACTGCAAATGCAAATCCACGCCGCGTGACAAGCGCGTGCTGGTGATCGGCGATGGCAAGTCCGACATGTGCGTGGCCTCCACCGCCGACTTCGTGTTCGCCAAGGGCAGCCTCGCCGAGTACTGCGTCGCCAACCAGATTCCCCATGCGCGCTTCGACACCTTCGCCGAAGTGCCCGCACTGCTGGCGCAACTGCCCCAAGGCATCGCCGCCAACGCCACCTCTTTTACTGCCGACACACAGGAAATTTTCCACCATGTCTGATATCCGTATCGCTACCGCCGAAGACCGGATCCTTCTGGATAAAGAAGCCAAGTACTGCTCCTACGGCGACACCGTGCACTACATCGAGCCGCCGCGTATTTTCAGCCGTTGCGAAGGCTCCTACGTGTGGGACACCGAAGACCAGGCCTACCTCGACCTGCAAATGTGGTACTCGGCCGTCAACTTCGGTTACGCCAACCCGCGCCTGAACAACGCGCTCAAACAGCAGATCGACACGCTGCCGCAGATCGCCAGCCAGTACCTGCACAAGGGCAAGATCGAGCTGTCGGAAATGATCGCGGTCGATGCCAAGAACAAGTTCGGCCTCGACGGCCGCGTGCACTTCAATGTCGGCGGTTCGCAGTCGATTGAAGACTCGCTGAAAGTGGTGCGTAACGCGTCCAACGGCAAGAGCCTGATGTTCGCCTTCGAGGGCGGCTACCACGGGCGTACCCTCGGCGCCTCGTCGATCACCTCCAGCTTCCGCTACCGCCGCCGCTACGGTCACTTTGGCGAGCGCGCCAACTTCATCCCGTTCCCTTACCACTTCCGTGGCCCGAAGGGCATGACCAAGGAAGAGTACGGCAGCCACTGCGTGCAGCAATTCGCGCGGTTGTTCGATACCGAATACAACGGCGTCTGGGACCCGAAAACCAACCAGTGCGAGTACGCCGCGTTCTACGTCGAGCCGATCCAGGGCACCGGCGGCTACGTCATTCCGCCGATGAACTTCTACCGCGAACTCAAGCACGTGCTGGACCAGCACGGCATCCTGATGGTCAGCGACGAAATTCAGATGGGCTTCTACCGCACCGGCAAGCTGTGGTCGATCGAGCACTTCGACGTGCAGCCGGACGTGATCGTGTTCGGCAAGGCGCTGACCAACGGCCTCAACCCGCTGGGCGGCATCTGGGCCCGTGAAGAACTGATCAACCCGAAGGTCTTCCCGCCAGGTTCGACCCACTCCACCTTCGCCTCCAACCCGTTGGGCACGGCGGTCGGCCTGGAAATGTTCAAGATGACCAATGAAGTCGACTACGGCGCGATGGTCATGGCCAAGGGCAAATACTTCCTCGAAGGCCTGCAAGACTTGCAGAAGCGTTTCCCGATCATCGGCGACGTCGACGGCCTGGGCCTGGCCCTGCGCTGCGAAATCTGCGGCCCGGACGGCTTCACTCCAGACAAGGCGACCCTGGACTACATGGTCGAGGAAGGCATGAAGGGCGACATGGTGGTCGACGGCCAGAAACTCGGCCTGATCCTTGACGTGGGCGGCTACTACAAGAACGTGATCACCCTGGCGCCGTCGCTGGAAATCAGCTACCCGGAAATCGACCTGGGCTTGAAGCTGCTCGAGCAACTGCTGGTGCGGGCGACCACGCGGTGAGTGCCGGCGAGATCGACCTCGGTGAAGGTGATGCCGGCTTCGTTCTCGGTGCTGGTCCGGTCGGGATCCTGTTGATCCATGGCCTGACCGGTACGCCAACGGAACTGCGACAGGTCGCCAAGGGGCTGGTCAAGGCGGGCAACTGCACGGTGTACGTGCCCACCCTGGCCGGGCATTGCGGCGATAACAGCGACCTGCAGGCCACCGGCTGGCGCGACTGGTACGAAGGGGTGCGCAAGACCTTCGCACAGATCGCCCAGCGTCACGCGCAAGTGTTCGTCGGCGGCTTGTCCATGGGCGCGGTGATGTCGATGTACGTGGCGGCCGAACACCCGGGGCGCGTCGCCGGGCTGCTGATGTATTCCACCACCTTGAAGTACGACGGCTGGAGCATCAACAAACTGGCGTTTCTCACGCCGTTGCTGATGAAGATTCCATTCGGCGTGCACGTGTGCAGTTTCGAAGAGAAGCCGCCCTACGGCATCAAGAACGAACGCCTGCGGGCCATCGTCGAGCGGCAGATGAAGGAAGGCCAGAGCAGCGAGGCGGGGTTGTTGACCATGGAAGGCATCACCGTGCGCGAGTTGCACCGCATGAACGCCGTGGTCAAGAAACGCATGCCCGAGATCAACGTGCCGGCGCTGGTGTTGCACTCCATTGAGGACGACATCACCAGCCGCTGGAACGCCGATTACGTGGAGCGCCACCTCGGCGGCCCGGTGACCAAGATTTTGCTGGATAACTGCTACCACATGATCACCGTCGACCTGCAATACCGGCGGGTGATCGAGTTGAGTGCGCAGTTTGTCGAGCAGCATTCGGTGCAACTCAATCGTGTGGCGTGATCTCTTTACTTGTAGGAGCGAGCTTGCTCGCGAAGGTCGTTAACGATAACGCGTACTGTCAGGCTCAACGTGGTGTCTGTGCGATCTTCGCGAGCAAGCTCGCTCCTACTGGGATGCGGTGTCGATAAGGAAAAACTGTGATAACCACCCAAGCCTTCCCCACCATCCGGGCTATCCAGCGCGATGCCTGGAATGCGTGTTTTCCCGGTGCCCTGGAAGACTGGGACTACTACGTGGCCGTGGAAAACGCCGCCATCGATGACTTCCAGTGGCGGTACCTTGCGGTTTACGAAGGGGGAACGCTGGCGGCAGTGGCCGTCGCGTTCATCACCCATTACCGTCTCGACACCACGGTGTCGGGCGCCGGCAAGCGCTTGACCGAGCGTGTGGCGCGACTGTGGCCGGGGCTTTTGCAACTGGGGCTGTATGCCCTTGGTTCGCCGGTGGCCGAGCGCTGTGACGTGGGGTTCGCCAATGGTGTGGCGGATGCGCGGCGCCCGCTGTTGCTCAAGCATTTGCTCCAGGTGGCACGCCGGGATGCCGATGACTTTGGCATCGGCCTGGTGGCGGTCAAGGACGCGCCGAGCAACGACCCGCATTGGGCCCAAAGTTGTCGCGCTGCGGGCTTTCAAAGCATGCCGAGCCTGCCCACGGGCATGCTGCCGTTGCCCTACGGCTCAGTGGATGCCTACCTGGGCTCGCTGGGTAAATCCACGCGCAAGGACCTGCGCCGCAAGCTGCGCGCGCCGGGGCCGCGGGTGGAGTGGCGGCGCAATATCGATGATGTGCTGCCCGAGGTGATGCGCCTCTATGAAGCCACGCTCACGCGCTCGGACCTGCAGTTCGAACGCCTGCCCGCCGGTTACTTCACGGAAATTCTCGAAAGGCTGCAAGAGCGTGCGGTGTGTGCGCTTTACTGGGTGGACGAGCACCTGGTGGCGTTCAACCTGATCCTGCTCGACGAGCATCGGCTGATCGATAAGTTTTTCGGGCATGACATCGCCTTCAGCCGCGAATACAACCTGTACTTCCGCAGTTGGTTGACCAATGTCGACTACTGTATCCAACACAATATTGCGGTGTATGAGTGCGGCCAAGCCGGGTATGCCAGTAAACTGCGCCTGGGCTGCCAGTTCCAGGGCAACAGCCTGTTTTTCCGCCACCGCAATCGGTTGGTCAACGGCGTGCTCACGTTAGTCAAAATGTTGTTCCGACCGGATCGTTCCGACCCTGCCATGGCTGCTGCGATAAGCGAAACCTGATGATCACCAAGACCCGCCAGAAAGCCCGCCCCTTTGCCATTTCGCGCTGGAGCGTCCAGCGCAAGCTGGTGCTGGCCTTCTGGCTGGTCAGCGTTATTCCGACCATGATTGCGGCGGAACTGGCCGCCACCACGCTGTCGCAGATTTTCGACAGCAACGTGCGTATCTGGCTGCAGGAGTCGACCAAGATCGTCAAGGACGAGATCGGTGACATCCTTCACGACAACGCGCGCATGGCCAAGCTGTTCCTGCGCTACACCAGCCCACCTACGTCCAAACAGGCCGAACGGCATGACCGGCTCACCGCCGACATCGCCGATGCCACCGACATCGATGTGGTGGCGCTGATTCGCACCAGCGACCACAAGGTAATGTTCAGCACCGCCTCCGATGACATCGTCAAGCAGATCAGCCTGACCAGCAATGCGGTGTTGCAGACGGTCCAGGTGGCCGGGGTAAGCACGGGCATGGTGGTGTCGACCTTCGAGACCAACCGTGATGGGGTCGATTATCTGTTGCTGGTGGCCACCTACCTGGACAGCAGTTTCCTCACCAGCGTGGCCGATGTGCATTCCCTCGACCTGCGCCTGTACCTGGCCAACGCTTCGGGATTTTCCGAGATATTTTCCACTCAGCGCTTCGAAAACCACCCCTCGCGCATCCCGAAAAATGTGGAAGCCGACCTGCGCAGCACGCGGCAGCCGAGCGAGCAGTTCACCAATCAGTACAGCGGCTTGTACTGGCCGATATTCAACGATGCCGGCGAGCTGCAAGGCGTGATCTTCAGTGGCCTGCTGCGCCACACGAGCCTGGTGGGGCTGGTGAACCAGAGCAACCTGTTCGTGCTGATTTTCCTGGTCAGCTCGGCGCTGTCGCTGGCCGCGGGTGTGTGGGTGTCGCGCCGCCTGACCCAGCCCCTGCGCGACTTGTCCCAGGGCGTGAACGCGGTGATCTCCGGCAATTACGCGCACCGTGTGGTGGTCAGCGGCGGCGATGAGCTGGCGCAGTTGAGCAGCACCTTCAACCACATGACTGAACGTCTGGGCGAACTGCATCATCTGGAAGCCCAACTGCGCCGGCGTGATCGCCTGCATGCCCTGGGTGAAGTGGCCATGGGCCTGGCCCATGAAATCCGCAACCCGTTGGGCATCATCAAGACGGCGACCCAACTGCTGCACCGGCGCGCCGACCTTGCGGACACCGACAAGCGTCACCTGGAGTACGTCATCAGTGAGGTCAGCCGGATCAACGAGCTGATCACCGAGTTCCTCGACTTCGCCAAGCCCAACCCGCCGATACGCGTACTGCAACCGGCCCGCGCCCTGGTCGAAGAAATTCTCGGGTTCTGCGGGCCGGAGTTGAGCACGCACAACATCGACGCGCAGATCGACGACCAGGCGCCCGACGCCACCATCTACGCGGACGCCAAGCAGCTCAAGCAGGCCTGTCTGAACCTGATTCTCAACGCCATCGACGCGATGCCCGACGGCGGACGCCTGATTCTGGGTATCCGCAGCGTGGGCGATCACACCGTGATCAGCATTGCCGATACCGGCCAGGGCATTGCGGCGGATATGGTCGAGCGCATCTTCACGCCGTTTGTCACCACCAAGGCCTCCGGCACGGGCCTGGGCCTGGCCAAAGTCTATTCGATCATGGAAAGTCACGACGGCAGCATTGAGTGCGCCACCGAGAAAGATGCCGGCGCCACCTTCAGCCTGTACATTCCGGCTAACGGTGAAGACGAAGGCGAGGATGAGGACGGGCATGACGCATAACGTATTGGTGGTGGACGACGAGCCCAAGCTGTGTGACCTGCTGTCATCGGCCCTGAGCCAGAACGGCATCCAGGTGTTTACCGCCGGCAACGGCCTGCACGCGCTCAAGGTGCTGGAGCAGGAGGACATCGACCTGGTCATCAGCGACTGGCGCATGCCGGGCATGGACGGGCCAGCGTTGCTGGCCGAGATCAAGCAGCGCTATCCGCACTTGCCGGTGATCGTGATGACGGCCTACAGCACGGTGAAAAATGCCGTGCAGTCAATGCGCAACGGCGCCTACGACTACATTGCCAAGCCGTTCGATATCGACGAGCTGGACATCACCGTGGCCAAGGCCCTGCAGTTTCGCGACATCATGCGTGACAACGCGCGCCTGCGTGCCGAGCTGGATGAACATGCACAGTTCGACAGCCTGGTCGGTGACAGCCCGGCGTTTCGCAAAGTGCTGCAAGCGGTGGACTCGGTGCGCGACAGCAGCGCCACCATCCTGCTGACCGGCGAAAGCGGCACTGGCAAGGAAATGGTCGCCCGCGCTATCCACAAGCATGGCAGCCGCGCCGACCAGCCGTTCGTGGCGGTCAATTGCGCGGCGATTCCGGAAGGTTTGCTGGAAAGCGAGATGTTCGGTCATCGTAAAGGCGCCTTTACCGGCGCTGTGGCCGACCGGGTAGGGCGCTTCATGCAGGCCGACAAGGGCACGCTGTTTCTGGATGAAGTCGGTGACATGCCGCTGGCCTTGCAGGCCAAGATCCTGCGTGCCTTGCAGGAGCGCGTGATTGAGCCGGTGGGGGATCCTCGCGAGCGCAAGGTGGACGTTCGGGTAATCGCTGCGACCAACAAGAACCTGCTGGACGCGGTGGCCAACAAGGAGTTTCGTGAGGACCTGTATTACCGCCTGAATGTGTTTCCAATTCCACTGCCGGCCCTGCGCGAGCGCGTGGAAGATATCGCGCCGCTGGCCCGGCACTTCGCCCGTACCCTCAGCGCGACGGCCGGCAAACGCATCACCGGGTTCAGCCCCGAAGCCTTGCAGGCCATGGCGGCGTACCACTGGCCGGGCAATATCCGCGAGCTGCAGAATTGCGTGGAGCGAGCGACTATCGTGGCCGCTTCGCCGGTGATTGAAGATATCGATTTGCCGGGTTACCTGTTTGCCTCCCGACCCGCCGAGGCTGGCGCAGCGACCATCTCGAGCGAAGGGCCGGGTGTGCCGCAGGACCTGGATGCGGCGCTGGCGGAAGTGGAGAAAGCCTACATCCTGGCGGCGCTGCACGAGAGCAACGGCGTGCAGGCCGCGGCAGCGGGGAAGATCGGGATTTCGGAGAGGAGCTTCTGGTATCGCCTGAAAAAGCTCGGCATCCAAGTCGACAAAATCGTCCGCTGACACACTGTGATCAGAATGTGGGAGGGGGCTTGCTCCCGATAGCGGTGTATCAGCCACCGATGTATTGACTGACCCACCGCCATCGGGGGCAAGCCCCCTCCCACAGTTTTGACCGAGTTGGGTCAGGTGTGGCGGCGTTCCGCTTGAAGCAGCAGGCCATTCAAATCGACAAAACTATTCCCTGACACACTGTGATCAGAATGTGGGAGGGGGCTTGCCCCCGATAGCGGTGTATCAGCCACAGATTTATTGACTGACCCACCGCCATCGGGGGCAAGCCCCCTCCCACAGTTTGACCGAGTTGGGTCAGGCGTGGCGGCGTACCGCTTGAAGCAGCAGGCCATTCAAATCGACAAAACTATTCCCTGACACACTGTGATCAGAATGTGGGAGGGGGCTTGCCCCCGATAGTGGTGTATCAGCCACAGATTTATTGACTGACCCACCGCCATCGGGGGCAAGCCCCCCTCCCACAGTTTTGACCGAGTTGGGTCAGGTGTGGCGGCGTACCGCTTGAAGCAGCAGGCCATTCAAATCGACAAACTATTCCCTGACACACTGTGATCAGAATGTGGGAGGGGGCTTGCCCCCGATAGCGGTGTATCAGCCAGATTTATTGACTGACCCCCCGCCATCGGGGGCAAGCCCCCTCCCACAGTTTTGACCGAGTTGGGTCAGGTGTGGCGGCGTTCCGCTTGAAGCAGCAGGCCATTCAAATCGACAAAACTATTCCCTGACACACTGTGATCAGAATGTGGGAGGGGGCTTGCCCCCGATAGCGGTGTATCAGCCACAGATTTATTGACTGACCCACCGCCATCGGGGGCAAGCCCCCTCCCACAGTTTGACCGAGTTGGGTCAGGCGTGGCGGCGTACCGCTTGAAGCAGCAGGCCATTCAAATCGACAAAACTATTCCCTGACACACTGTGATCAGAATGTGGGAGCAACTGTCTTATTGGATTCAATTCAGAAGTCATTTTCATAGGCAGCAAAGCTCCCACAGCTTAGGCCGTGCAATGCTGAAGGAAATTGCTGCTACCGAGCTAATCGGTGCGCTCTTTCCATTCAGTGCGGTCACGCAGCATCGCGTTCAGACGTACCAACAAAACGCGCATACAGGCGATCAACGCGACTTTGGCGCATTTCCCTTTATCACGTAGCGCCTTATATCGAGTCCCGAATTCTGGCTGGTCACGGATAACCACCCAACAGGCCATGTAAAGTGAGCGACGGGCTGAAAACCTTCCGCCACTAATATGGCGTGCACCTTTATGCCTTCCGCTGTCGTTGTTGTACGGAGCGAGGCCCGCTAGTGCCGCGATAGGGCGTCCTCCAATCTCTCCCAGCTCAGGCAGGTAAGCCATAAGACTGGTGGCAGTAACCAGCCCGATTCCTTTGACTGAACACAGTCGAGCCACCTTTTCGCTATCTAACTCGTTCGCACTTTGACGAATCAGTTGATCTATCGCCTCCACTGCCATGGTCAAATAGTCGATATGGTTCTGTAATGCAGGCTTTACCGCATCGCAGGAAGCTGTTTTCAGGCGTCGTCTGTCGTCATCTCTTTGCTGAACAAAATGCTCCCGCTGCTGGACCAACGCGCGCAGCTTATCGTGCTCCGGGCTTGTAACTCGGGCGCTTGGCGAGTCTAGAACAGCTGCATAGTGCGCAAGAGACTTTGCGTCTATCGGGTCGGTTTTGGCTTGTTTGCCCATCGCCCTGGAAAAACTCTTGGCTCGGTGCGGATTGATGCAGATGACATCAAGGCCCGCAGCCTGAAGCGCCTTCATGACTTTGCGCTCATAACCGCCAGTAGCCTCCAATACCACGCGACCAACCTGGTGAAGCAATAGCCACCCAATCAACCCAGGGAAATCTTCTTCGGCGTTAGCGCAATTTACCCCAACGTCAACCTGATTAACTCGAGCCTCAAGGCTGTCCTTGGAAACATCAATACCTGCTGGATAGGAAAACATAGCCAAATCCTCTTACACTTAATGTGAGAGCGCTCTGGCTTGGCCCACGCTTGTAACTGTTCGAGGTGGGCTCGTTCAACTGTTCGGGCTCATGTCCAGAGCGGAGAGGTGAGTAGCAGCGTGGGCTCCCACACGTGCTTTAAGCACTCGGGGCATTCAGCTTGCTACTCACCGCTCTCACCCTCAGTCTAATCCTGGCTCAAGACACAAGGGGGCTTGCCCCCGATAGCGGTGTATCAGCCACAGATTTACTGACTGATCCACCGCCATCGGGGGCAAGCCCCCTCCCACAGTTTTGACTGTGTAGAGTCAGGTGTGGAGGCGTACCCAGAGGCTTACGAGTACGGTGGCTGCCATCAACCAGGCCACCGCTGCCACGGCCAGTGAAGCCTCCAGCCGCATCCGGTCGACCATCACGTACAACGTCGCCAGGTACACAAAGTACGGAATGATCGACCACATCCCAAACACGATAGTGGTCTTCAAATCCTCGACCGAGCGGCCCTTGCCGACGATGTAATGAGCGATCAGCGCAAAGGTCGGAAACAGCGGTACCAAGCCTGCGATGTAATAGTTTCTGGTCTTGGCCAATGCGGCCAGAATCAGCACCACTGCCGCGCCGAGGGCGGCTTTCAAGAACAGATCCATCAGTGACTCAACCCGTATTTCTTGACCTTGTCGAACAGCGTGGTCTTGGCCATTCCCAGTTCCTGGCTGGCCTGGGTGAGGTTACCTCCGCTGCGTTGCAGGGCATCTACGAGCAGGTTGCGCTCGAAGGCTTCTACCGCCTCGGTAAAGGCCAGGCCATGGTTGCTGCCGCCCGTGCCGGTTTTCTTGAAGGCGGGCAGGCCCAGTGCGAAGCGTTCGGCGACGTTGCGCAGTTCGCGCACATTGCCCGGCCAGTCGTGGCTCATCAGGCTCGACAGGGTCTGGTTGTCCAGCTCCGGCGCGGTGCGATCAAAACGCAGCGAGGATTGCTGTAGGAAGTGCTCGAACAACTGCAGGATATCTTCACGGCGTTCGCGCAGGGGCGGTAGTTCAAGGGTGACCACATTGAGGCGGTAGTACAGGTCGCTGCGGAACTGGCTGGCGCGGCTCAGTTCGTCAAGGTCAGACTTGGTGGCGGCAATCACCCGGCAATCCACGGCCACGCTCTGGTTCGAACCCAGGCGTTCGAGGGTGCGTTCCTGCAGGACCCGCAGCAGCTTGATCTGCAGGTTGATCGGCATGCTTTCCACTTCATCGAGAAACAGCGTGCCCTCATGGGCATGCTCGATCTTGCCGATGCGGCGCTTGCCGGCGCCGGTAAACGCGTTGGCTTCGTGGCCGAAGATCTCGCTTTCGAACAGGTTTTCCGGCAGCCCACCGCAGTTCAGCGCGACGAACTGGTGGGCGTGGCGCCGGCTGAAATCATGCAGGCAACGGGCGACCAGCTCCTTGCCAGTGCCGGTTTCGCCTTCGATCAGCACGTTGGCCGAGGTATCGGCGACATTGGCGATCAATTCGCGCAGGTTTTGCATCGCCGGCGAGCGACCGATGATGCGGCCCTCCAACGAATCGCGCTCGGCCAGCTGGCGCCGCAACGACCAGACTTCCCGCGCCAGAGCGCGCTGTTCAAGGGCGCGACGGGCCACGTCCACCAGGCGCTCGGGGGAGAAGGGTTTTTCCATGAAGTCGTAGGCGCCGTTGCGCATCGCGCCGACGGCCATGGAAATGTCGCCATGCCCGGTGATCAGCACCACCGGCAGGCTTTTATCCAGCGCCTTGAGACGGGTGAGCAACGCCAGGCCATCGATGCCTGGCAGGCGGATGTCGCTGATGACAATGCCGGCGAAATTTTCGCCGATGTGCGTCAACGCTTCTTCGGCACTGCCCACGCCAACGCTGTGAATGTCTTCCAGCGCCAATGCCTGCTGGCAACCCAGCAGTACATGGGGGTCATCCTCGACGATCAGGACGGTGAGGTCTTGGGGTTCAATATTCATGTCGACTCAACTTTTTCAGCGCCCGCCAGCGGCAGGTTCAGGACAAACGCGGTACCACCACTGGCCGGATGCTCCACGGCCAGGCTGCCGCCGGTGGCCGCGGCGAGGCTGGCAGACAGGGTCAGGCCCAGGCCCAGGCCTTGCTCGCCGGGTTTGGTGGTAAAGAAAGGTTCGAACAGATGCTTGCGGGCCTCGGGGTCGATGCCGTGGCCATTGTCGCGCACCAGCAGGCGATATCTGCCTTCGGCCGTCTGGCCTTCCAGCCACAACTGCGGCGCCGGCTGCGCCTGCATCGCATCCAGGGCGTTGCCGATCAGGTTGACCAGGATCTGCTCCAGGCGCGTCTGGTCGATCTGCAATTGGGCAGGGCTGAATTCACGGTGCACGGTCAGGGGCAGGCTGTCCAGGCGCGCGCCAAGCACCTGGAACGCCGCGTCCACGGCCTTTGCCAGGTTCGCTTCGCCCTGGTCGTCACCGCGCCGGGCGAACGAGCGCAGGCTGGCGGTGATGCGGCCCATGCGGTCGATCAGTTCGTTGATGGTCTTGAGGTTGGTGCTGGCGGTGTCCAGGGCGCCGCGCTCGAGGAAGCGCACGGTGTTGCCGGACAGGGTGCGCAGCGCGGCCAGAGGCTGGTTCAATTCGTGGGCGATGCTGGTGGACATCTGGCCGATCGCCGCGAGTTTGCCGGCCTGCACCAGTTCGTCCTGGGCGTGGCGCAGGGTTTCTTCGGCCTGGCGCCGTTCGCGGATCTGGCCTTTGAGGCGTTCGTTGCTGGCGCGCAGGTCGGCGGTGCGTTCGGCAATCCGTCGTTCCAGTTGGCTGTTGGCTTCCTGCAGGGCTTCGCGCGCGGCGAGGCGGGTGGCGATGACCTTGCGCCGCTCGTTCCAGGCGATCAGCAGAAACGCCACCAGGCCAAACGCGACGGCTACCAGGATGCCCTGGTTGATCGCGGCGCGGCGCAGTTCGTTGAGCGGGGTGAGCAGGGTGAAGTTCCAGGGTGTGTCATTTAATGGCCGGGTCTGCGCCAGGTAGCTGACTTCCTGGGTGTCGCTGACCACTTCGCTGTTGGCCGGGAAGGTCAGCTTTTCGCTGCCTTCGTTCAGGCGCTCGCGGGCCAGGGGCTCCAGGGCGTTGAGTGTCGCCCAGTAATATTGCAGGCTGTGTGCCAGCCGGTCCTTGGTGTCATCGCTCAAGGGGCGCACGGCCTTTAGGCGGCGGGCCGGGTCACTGGAAAGGATGATGATGCCGTTTTCGTCGCTGACGAAGGCTTCCAGGCGCGCCCGTTGCCAGCGCTCTTCAAGCGCTTCCAGGCGCACCTTGACCACGGCGACGCCGATGATTTTGCCGTGCTCTTCCAGGCCGTGGGCCAGGTAGTAGCCGGGTTCGCCGTTGGTGCTGCCGATGCCGTAGAAACGACCGGGCTGGCCGCGTACGGCGTTCTGGAAATAGGCGCGAAAGGAGAGGTCTTCACCCTGGTAACTGTCGGCGTCGCGCCAGTTACTGGTGGCCAGCACCCGACCGGTGGTGTCCATCACGTAGATGGCCCGGCTGCGGCTGCGGCGGTTCAAGCCTTCGAGGTAATCGTTGACGGTTTTGCGGGTTTCCTGGTTGGGGTCGGCCAGGAGCGCGGAAACGCTGGTTTCCAGTTCTAACAGGCTGGGCAGGTAGGTGTATTTGCTCAGTTCGCTTTCGACGGTACGGGCGTGCAGCTCCAACTGGCGTTCGCCGTTATCGCTGAGGGTGCGAATGCCGTAGTAGTCACTGACCCAGAAGCCGATATAACCCAAGCCGATCATGAGGGCGATGATCAACGGCGGCAGGAACAGTTGGCGTATCAGGCGAGGCTTCACGGCAAGTGATGGCGGCGCAGCGCGATAGGGGTTGGGGTCGCATTTCATCACAGATGCCTTGGGTCAACCAGCGCTGCCGGCCTGTGCGGTCCAGGTGGGAGGGGGCTTGCCCCCCGATTGCAGTGTGTCAGTCGGTGTATCTATCGCTGATGCACCGCTATCGGGGGCAAGCCCCTCCCACATGGGTCCGTTTTCTACAGTTGGCGCTGTGTAGTACTTAGTGCTGCAGGATTTTCTCAAGGAAGTGCTGCGCGCGTTCGGAGCGGGCGCTGATGTCGCCGAAGAACTCTTCTTTGGGGCAGTCTTCGATGATCTTGCCGGCGTCCATGAAGATCACGCGGTCGGCCACTTTGCGGGCGAAGCCCATTTCGTGGGTCACGCACATCATGGTCATGCCTTCCTGGGCCAGTTGCACCATCACGTCCAGCACTTCGTTGACCATTTCCGGGTCCAGCGCCGAGGTCGGTTCGTCGAACAGCATGACGATCGGGTCCATGGCCAGGGCGCGGGCAATGGCCACACGTTGCTGCTGGCCACCGGACAGTTGGCCAGGGTGCTTGTGGGCATGTGCCGACAGGCCTACGCGCTCAAGCAGTTGCAGGCCTTTCTGGGTGGCTTCTTCCTTGCTGCGCCCGAGCACCTTGATCTGCGCGATGGTCAGGTTTTCGGTGATGGTCAGGTGCGGGAACAGCTCGAAGTGCTGGAACACCATGCCTACGCGCGAGCGCAGTTGCGGCAGGTTGGTCTTCGGGTCGGCGATGGAGGTGCCGTCGACCACGACGTCGCCTTTCTGAAACGGTTCCAGCGCATTGACACACTTGATCAGGGTGGATTTGCCAGAGCCGGAAGGCCCGCACACCACGATCACTTCGCCTTTTTTGACCTCGGTGCTGCAGTCGGTCAGCACCTGGAAGTCGCCATACCACTTGTTGATGTTCTTGATAGAGATCATACGGCAAACCTTTTTTGCAGACGCTTGACCAGCAGCGAGGCGGAAAAGCTGATGATGAAGTAGACGACACCGGCGAAGATCAGGAACTCATTGGAGCGGCCGATGATGTCGCCGTTGGAGCGGGCGGAGTTGAGGAAGTCCACCAGGCCCACGGTATAGACCAGCGAAGTGTCCTGGAACAGAATGATGCTCTGCTGCAGCAGCAGCGGGGTCATCTTGCGGAACGCCTGGGGCAGGATGATCAGGCGCATGGTCTGGCCGTAGGTCATGCCCATCGCCTGGGCGGCGGCCATCTGACCCTTGGGGATCGACTGCACGCCGGCCCGCACGATTTCGCAGAAGTACGCCGCTTCGAACATCATGAACGCCACGACGCACGAGGTGAACGCGCCGATCGGTGTGTCTTCGCCGGTAATCCAGCGCAGCACGAACGGCACCGCCAGGTAGAACCAGGTGATGACCAGCAGCAGCGGGATCGAGCGGAAGTAGTTCACATAGGCGCCGGCCACACGGGACAGCAGCTTGCTGGACGACAGGCGCATTAGGGCGAGGATCGTACCCAGGATGATGCCGCCGACCACGCCCATGACCATCAACTGCAAGGTCATGACCATGCCGTTCCACAGGCCCGGGATCGCGGGGATGATACCGCTGAAATCGAAGTCCATTATTTACCCCCCACGGAGATCAGGCCGGGCACTGCAACTTTCTTCTCGACCACGCGCATCAGCAGCATCAGGCTCATGTTCAGGGTGAAGTAGATCAGCGTGGCCAGGGTGAAGGCTTCAAACAGGTTGGCCGAGAACTCGGCGGTCTGCTTGGTTTGTGCCAGCAGTTCCATCAGGCCGATCAAGGACGCCACGGAGGAGTTCTTGAACACGTTGAGGAATTCGGAGGTAAGCGGCGGAATGATGATGCGGTATGCCTGCGGCAGCAGCACGTTCCAGTAGATCTGCGGCAGCTTGAAGCCCATGGCGCGCGCGGCAGACTCCTGGCCGCGTGGCAGCGCCTGGATGCCGGTACGCACTTGTTCACACACACGGGCGGCGGTGAACAGGCCCAGGCACACGACGACGCTCAGGTAGGCCGAGGTGGTCGGGTTCAGGTCTTGCTTGTACCAGTCCTGCAGGTTCTGCGGCAGCAGGTCGGGTACGAGGAAGTACCAGATAAACAGCTGAACCAGCAGCGGCACGTTACGAAACAGTTCCACGTAGCAGGTCGCGATGCCCGATACGATGCGGTTTGGCACGGTGCGCATGACCCCCAGAATGGAGCCCAGCAGCAAGGCGATAATCCATGCCACGACAGCGATGGCGATGGTCCAGCCCAGGCCGGCGATGTACCAGTCGAGATAAGTCTCGCTGCCAACGCCAGTGGACTTGAAGAACACGCCCCAGTCCCAGTTGTAATTCATTAGGGTCTCCCCTCGAGATCGATCGATGTACAAGCACCCGCTTGGGGAAGGTCCGTCCCCACCTGACGTTGAACGCCAGGCACACACGATCGGCTCGAAAACCGCCAGGTCGAGTGTTCCAAGTTAAAGCCAGCAGGTAATTACAGACGCCTGGGGGAGATTTGGCTCCCCCAGGAGATAAGGTTAGATCAGTGTCAGATTTTTACGTCAGGCGCTGGTTTGTCGCTTGGGTTGGCGATCAGCTCTTTAACCTTGTCACTCATCGGGAAGTTCAGGTTCAGGCCTTTAGGTGGAATCGGGCTTTCGAACCACTTGCTGTAGATCTTGTTGATCTCGCCGGATTTGTACAGGCCGACGATGGCGTCATCTACCGCTTTCTTGAAGTCAGGGTCGCCTTTACGCACCATGCACGCGTAGGCTTCGAAGGACTGTGGAGTACCGGTGATGACCCAGTCATCCGGCTTCTTGGCCTTGGCTTCTTCGCCGGCCAGCAGGGCGTCGTCCATCATGAACGCAACGGCACGGCCGCTTTCGAGCATCTGGAAGGATTCGCCGTGGTCCTTGGCGGAGATGACGTTCATGCCCATCTGCTTGTCGGCGTTCATCGCCTTGATGATGCGCTCGGACGTGGTGCCAGCGGTGGTCACGACGTTCTTGCCTTTGAGGTCGGCGAAGTCAGCGTAGGAAGGCTTGCCATCCTTGTCTTTCTTGACCAGCAGACGAGTGCCGATTTCGAAGATGTTGACGGTGAAGTCAACCTGCTGGGCGCGCTCGGCGTTGTTGGTGGTGGAGCCGCATTCAAGGTCCGCGGTGCCGTTCTGGATCAGCGGGATACGGGTCTGCGAAGTCACCAGGTTGTACTTGGCCTTCAGGTCAGGCTTGTTCAGGTCTTTTTTCAGGGCTTCAACGATGGCCAGTTGAATGTCGTGGGAGTAGCCCACTGGCTTGCCCGAGCCATCCGCAATGTAGGAAAACGGAATGGAGCTGTCGCGGTGCGCGAGAGTGATGGTGCCGGAGTCGTTGATTTTCTTCAGCGTGCCGGTGAGTTCGGCGGCGAAAACTGGAGTGCTGATCAGAGCAGCAGCGATAGCTGCGCCCAGGATTTGGGGAACGATGCGCATCAATACTTCCTCGACATTTGTTTTTTTTATGAAGCCAGCTAAACGGCTCTCTTGTACAGCGAATGCCTTGACGGCTCCTGAGGCGTCTCAGGCAATCGTCAGGAAGTGTAGAGCATGACTCGTGCCATACCGCATATAAAAGCTTAACTGTTTGATATATATGGCGATTAACTTTGTATGACAGTTTCGGCTCGCTGCCGGGGTACGGCAAACCGAATAGGAGGAGGTACTGCGTTCGGAAAACCGAATGGCGTGCACGCTTAAGGTAGGAGCGAGCTTGTAGCGGTCCAGTTTTTTTGGACCATTCTGTAGGAGTATTAGGCCGCCAGCTTTTCAAAAATGGCTGGCGGCAGGTTGTTCGAGGCAGAGTAACAGCGTCGATGGTTGTAATGAGCAATGAAGTCCATCACATCCCGCTCTGCTTCGAAGTGAGTTGAGTAACCATTTTCAGGTGACCAATCGTGTTTTTGCGATCTGAAATAGCGCTCCACAACCGCATTGTCCCAACAGTTCCCGCGCCGACTCATGCTCTGCACGATCTGCTTTTCAGCCAAGTAGCTGACGAAGCGCTCAGCTGTGTATTGGCATCCCTGGTCCGAGTGAAACACCAGCTCGGAGGAAGGTCGACGCAGTCCCACAGCAAGTCGTAAAGCCTGCAATGAAAGCTCGGTATCAGCCGTCCTTGAAAATGCCCAACCAACGATTCTGCGCGAAAAAAGATCCATCACAATGGCTAGATACAACCAACTGCCACCGACACGGATATAGGTAATATCTCCCGCCCAGAACGTGTTGGGTTGTTCCGGATTAAAGCGTCGCTCCAGTACATTGGGCGCGATGTTGGACACTTTGGTGGCTCGCCGATAGTGCGCATACTGGGCCCGACGTCTCACCAGGCCCAAACTCTTCATCAAGCTGCGCATACGATGGCGCCCGACCACTACGCCCTGTGTTTTCAGGGCTTTTGTAAACCCACGGCTGCCCAGCGCTCCGCGATGCTCTCGGTGTAAAAGCCGGATTCTCTTTTCCAGTTGGGGCTCAATTCTGCGCTCAGGTTTGGGCTGGCGCATCGCGTAATAGCTGCTGCGAGGCACGCCCAGCAAGCGGCATAGACGTCGCACCGACAGCTTTTTTGTGGCGCCCTCAATCATTTTCTTCGGCCAAACAGCACCTTTAGATGAGAGGGCAACTGCTTTTTTAGGACATCGTTCTCGGCTTCCAGCAACGCCAACCTGGCCTGCAGCGAATCAATCAGATCCTGATCCTGAGGACGCGTCGTTTGCGCTGCTCCTACCTGCTCCTTGCGCCATCGCGAAACCCAGCGTCGCAGCGCCGTCGGCCCCACCCCCGTTTGCTCGCACGCCTTAGGCACTGAGTAGTTCAACTCAACGACCAGACGAATCGCTTCGGCTTTTTCTTCGGCTGTAACGATCCGAAATCCCATGACGCTTCCTTAGGTTGATACTCCTACATCATGGTCCATAAATATTGAGCCACAACAGCTTGCTCGCGAAAAACACAAAAGCGCCGCGTTTATTCTGAATAAACGCGGCGCTCTCAGGTTTTTCGCGAGCAAGCTCGCTCCTACAGGTATCGGGAGGGTCAGGCCGCTTCGATCTTGCTGCGGTTCTGCTCAACCTTGGACAGGTAGCGTTGCAGGTTGTCCTGTTCGGCCGGGGTGGTGAACAGGCCGAGCTTGGTGCGGCGCCACAGCACGTCGTCAGGCTGCGTCACCCATTCCTGCGCGCACAGGTAATCAACTTCGCGGGTGTAAAGGCCACCGCCCAGGTGCTCACCCAGGTCCGCCAGGCTTTGCACACCTTCGAGCAGGCGCCAGGTGCGGCTGCCGTAGGTGGTGGACCAGCGGCGGGCAATCTCGCTCGGCACCCAGTCGAACTTGCTGCGGATGGCCTCGGCCAGGGCTTCTGGCGTGGTCATGTCTTCGCCGCCGGGCAGGCTGGCCTTGGCGGTCCAGCTTGGACGCATCTGGGTGAAGTACGGCGCCAGCTGCGCCATGGCCGATTCGGCGAGCTTGCGGTAGGTCGTCAGCTTGCCGCCGAACACCGACAGAATCGGCGCTTCGCCGGTGCCGCCGGACAGCGACAGGGTGTAGTCGCGGGTAATGGCCGACGGGTTGTCCGATTCGTCATTGCACAACGGACGCACGCCCGAATAGGTGTGGACGATGTCGTCACGGCTCAGCTGTTTCTTGAAGTGCGCGTTGGCCACCTTGAGCATGTAGTCGGTTTCACCTTCGGTGATCGCCACTTTCGCCGGATCGCCGGTGTATTCGCGGTCAGTAGTGCCGATGATGGTCAAGTGGTTCAGGTACGGAATAGTGAAGACGATGCGCTGGTCTTCGTTCTGCAGAATGTGCGCGTGCGCACCTTCGTAGAGTTTCGGGACGATCAAGTGGCTGCCCTGGATCAGGCGGATGCCGTACGGCGAATCCAGCTTCAGGTCGTCCTTGATGAACTTGGCGACCCACGGGCCGGCGGCGTTCACCAATGCGCGAGCGCGGATCGAGAACAGGCTGCCGTCCGCGCGCTCCATGTTCATTTCCCACAGGCCGTTGCTGCGGTGTGCGCTGACGCAACGGGTCTGGGTGTGGATATGCGCACCTTTCTCCCGTGCGGCCATGGCGTTGAGTACCACGAGGCGGGCGTCATCGACCCAGCAATCGGAATATTCGAAGCCTTTGGTGATTTCGCTTTTCAGCGGGCTGTCGGCACCGAACTTCAGGCTTCTGGAACCGGCGAGTTTTTCGCGCTTGCCCAAGTGGTCATACAGGAACAGGCCGGCACGGATCATCCAGGCCGGACGCAGGTGCGGGCGGTGCGGCAGCACGAAGCGCATCTGCTTGACGATGTGGGGGGCCTTCTCCAGCAGCACTTCACGCTCAGCCAGGGCTTCGCGTACCAGACGGAACTCGTAGTGCTCCAAGTAGCGCAAGCCACCGTGGATCAGCTTGCTGCTGGCCGAAGAGGTGTGGCTGGCCAGGTCGTCCTTTTCGCAAAGGAATACCGACAAACCGCGACCGGCTGCGTCTGCTGCAATGCCGACGCCATTGATCCCGCCGCCGATAACGGCAACGTCATAGACTTCGGCAAGCGGTGGAGCAGGCAAGGTAGAAGGGTTCATCGGCTGGCCTCGCGATCTTTTCGTATTGGAATTCGAACATTAATGTTCATTTGCGAAAATGGTAGCTGATAAACGCGGGCACAGCCAGTCGACTTCGATTGAAAAAACTCATCGAAGGGTGAAAAAAGGAAAATTTGTGAACATGAGCCGGAGGGGAGGGCCCAAGAAAGGGGTGTTGGATGGATCGCCATCGGGGGCAAGCCCCCTCCCACACTTTGATGTGTGACCGCATTCAATGTGGGAGGGGGCTCGCCCCCGATGACGTCAGTACAGGCGCTATACCACTTCCAGCCGAACCTTGTGCTGATTCAACAACTGCACCAGCGCCGGCACCGGTTGCTGGTCGGTCACCAGGCAGTCCACCAGACTGATCGGCCCCAGGCGAATCATGGCGTTGCGCCCGAACTTGCTGGAGTCCGCCGCCAGAATCACTTGGCGTGCATTGGCGATGATCGCCTGGGACACGCGAACTTCCTGATAATCGAAGTCCAACAGGCTGCCATCCTCATCGATGCCGCTGATCCCCACCAGCGCAAAGTCGACCTTGAACTGGTTGATGAAATCGACACTGGCCTGGCCAACCACGCCGCCGTCACGGCGCACATTGCCGCCGGTCAGCAACACATCGAAGTCATCCTTCGCGCTGAGCATGGTGGCGACGTTGAGGTTGTTGGTGATGATTTTCAGGTGGTTGTGGTTGAGCAGCGCACGGGCGATGGATTCGGTGGTGGTGCCGATATTGATGAACAACGAGGCGTGATCGGGAATCTGCGCCGCGATGGCTTCGGCGATGCGCTGCTTTTCGTCGCGCATCTGATCGGCACGCATGGCGTAGGCGGTGTTCTCGACGCTGGAGTCATAGGCCGCGCCGCCGTGGTAGCGGCGCAGCAGATTGGCGTCCGCCAGCTGGTTGATATCGCGGCGGATGGTTTGCGGGGTGACAACGAATAGCTGCGCCATTTCCTCGATACTGACGTAACCGCGTTCGCGGACCAGTTCGAGGATTTGTTGTTGGCGGGGAGGCAGATTCATGGGGCGTCCTTTGGGCTGCCATACAAAAGTGGCCCATGATGACGCAGGAATCCGCTCCCTGCCAGTTACAACCCGATATAGAACCGGCGCTTGGCTTATTCGGCGCCTTCGTGCGGTTCCCAGTCGCGGGTGCGGCTGACTGCTTTTTGCCAGCCTGCGTAGAGCTTCTCTTTGGCTGCCTCATCCAGCTGTGGTTCGAATTCGCGCTCGATCACGGCTTTGCCGCGCAATTCGTCCAGGCTGCTCCAGAAGCCGCAGGCCAGGCCCGCCAGGTAGGCGGCGCCGAGCGCTGTGGTTTCACGCATTTGCGGGCGCTCGACCTGGGTGCCGAGGATGTCGGCCTGGAACTGCATCAGGAAGTTGTTGGCCACGGCGCCGCCGTCCACGCGCAGGGCCTTGAGGCGTTCGCCCGAGTCCTGTTGCATGGCGTCGAGTACGTCACGGGTCTGGTAGGCGATCGACTCAAGGGCTGCGCGAATGATGTGATCCACGCGTACGCCACGGGTCAGGCCGAACAGTGCGCCTCGGGCATACGGGTCCCAGTAGGGCGCGCCCAGACCGGTGAAGGCCGGCACCAGGTATACGCCATTGCTGTCCTTGACCTTGCCGGCGAAGTATTCGGTGTCGTGGGCGTCGTTGATGATTTTCAGCTCGTCACGCAACCACTGCACGGTAGAACCGCCGTTGAAGACAGCGCCTTCCAGCGCGTAGGCCACTTCGCCACGTGGACCGCAGGCGATGGTAGTGAGCATGCCATGCTTGGATTTCACCGCTTTGTCGCCGGTGTTCATCAGCAGGAAGCAGCCGGTGCCGTAGGTGTTCTTGGCCTGGCCTGCTTCGACGCACATCTGGCCGAACAGCGCGGCTTGCTGGTCACCGGCAATGCCGCCAATGGCGATGCCGCTTTTGGTGCGACCGTAGATTTCGGACGACGACTTCACTTGCGGCAGCATTTCCCGCGGAATGTCCAGAATCTCGAGCATCTTCGCATCCCACTCCAGGGTATGGATGTTGAAGAGCATGGTGCGCGAAGCGTTGGTGTAATCGGTGACGTGGGTCTTGCCACCGGTAAATTTCCAGATCAGCCAGCTGTCGACGGTGCCGAACAGCAGCTCGCCGTTGCGCGCACGTTCGCGGCTGCCTTCGACGTTGTCGAGGATCCACTTGAGTTTGGTGCCGGAGAAGTACGGGTCGGTAACCAGGCCTGTGCTGTCGCTGATGTATTGCTCGTGGCCG
Source organism: Pseudomonas sp. MUP55 (assembly GCF_034043515.1). Classification (NCBI taxonomy): domain Bacteria; kingdom Pseudomonadati; phylum Pseudomonadota; class Gammaproteobacteria; order Pseudomonadales; family Pseudomonadaceae; genus Pseudomonas; species Pseudomonas sp. MUP55. The sequence goes on from NZ_CP138214.1 coordinate 1,346,120, forward strand.
TCGCGCTTGAGCTGCTGGCAGATCTCGGTGCTGCGGCGGCACTGCCAGACAATGGCGTTGTAGATCGGGCGGCCGGTGAGCTTGTCCCACACCACGGTGGTTTCGCGCTGGTTGGTGATGCCGATGGCGGCGACCTGGTCATGGTGCAGGCCGGCCTGAGCCAGTGCCTCGACCATCACCGCGCTCTGGGTGGCGAAGATTTCCATCGGGTCATGCTCGACCCAGCCGGGCTGCGGGTAATGCTGGACGAATTCACGCTGGGCGGTGCACACCACGTTGGCGTCACGGTCGAAGATGATCGCGCGGGAACTGGTGGTGCCCTGATCAAGGGCAATGATGTAGTTCTTATTCTGAAGGTCGGTCATGTCAATTGCCTTGGACGAAATAAGGAAGTCAGAAATCAGCCGGGGTCACGAAGGGCAGGGACCCTGGCTGGCGCTTTCAGGAAATACGGGTTTTGCCGTTGACAGCCGTGTCAGGTGTTTCAGCTATAGCAGGTGCGGCGCTGGGCAGGTGACGGGCAATCAGCCCGCGGTACGCTGCAGCGCCAAGGCATGCGCCGACAATCGGCGCGAAAATCGGTACCAGGAAGTAAGGAATATCGCGACCGCCAGTAAAGGCCATTTCACCCCAACCCGCGAAAAAGGTCATCAGCTTGGGGCCGAAATCCCGCGCCGGATTCATCGCAAAGCCGGTCAATGGGCCCATGGCGCTGCCGATGACGGCGATCAGCAGGCCAATCAGCAGTGGGGCCAACGGGCCGCGTGGCAGGCCATTGTTATCGTCGGTCAGGGCCATGATCACGCCCATCAGGATCGCGGTGATGACCATTTCCACCAGGAATGCCTGGGCGGTGCTTAGCAAGGCATGAGGATAGGTGGAGAACACCGAAGCCAGCTCCAGGCTGGCCTGGGAGCCACGTACCATGTGGTGGGTTTGTTCGTAATCGAAAAAAAGATTGCTGTAGAGCGTGTACACCAGCGCGGCGGAACAGAAGGCGCCGGCGATTTGGGCAAGGATATAAAAGGGCAGTTTGCGCTTTTCGAAATCGGCGAAAATACACAGGGCGATACTGACCGCCGGATTGAGGTGAGCCCCGGAAATACCTGCACTCAGGTAGATCGCCATGCTCACGCCGACCCCCCAGATAATGCTGATTTCCCACAAGCCAAAGCTCGCACCCGCGACCTTGAGCGCAGCGACGCAGCCGGTACCGAAGAAGATCAGCAGCGCAGTGCCGAGGAATTCGGCCATGCATTGGCTCGAAAGTGAAGGCTGTTGAAGAGCAGTTGTCATGGAAAACCTCAGTTGTTGTTCTTGTCTGGCGCACTGCCTCAACGGGCGGTTGCGCGATTTTCACCGTGACGAGGATCCCCATCCTGTGCCACGGCTTACTGCTCGAATACTGAGGGCTATTCCTACAGTATTCGGAAACGAAAAAATATAGACAAGAATGACCGCTGTCAAAGGTCGAAAGTGAACCATTGGTCATTTCCGAACTATTGGTATGGTGAATGATCACGCCTGACGCAGCGGATCAGCGCGCATGAACCTCTGTACTAGAGCGTTTTCAGTGCGCTTGGCCTAGAATTGGCCGTCAGTTGCCCGCTTGGAGCCCCGCATGACCCCTGCCTTGGACCTGTTGAAAAAAGTTCGCGCCGAACATCGTGTCCACAGTTATGAACACGATCCCAAGGCGGCTTCGTATGGCCTGGAGGCCGCGGAGAAATTGAGCCTGGACCCGGCGCAGGTATTCAAGACGTTGCTCGCCAGCAGTGAGAAGGGCGAACTGCTGGTGGCGGTGGTGCCGGTCGTCGGAAGTCTGGACCTCAAAGCCCTGGCGCATGCGGCAGGCGTCAAGAAAGTCGAAATGGCCGACCCGGCGGCGGCGCAGCGGTCCACGGGTTACCTGCTGGGCGGTATCAGCCCGTTGGGGCAGAAGAAGCGCTTGCGCACCTTCATCGATGTGACGGCGCAGCCGTTTGCGACGATTTTCGTGAGTGCTGGGCGCAGGGGGTTGGAAGTTGAGTTGGCGGCCAGCGTGTTGGCTGAACACACCCAAGCCACTTTCGCACCGATTGGCCGGGCCTGATTTTCAGCCCTATGGTCAATGGTGATCCAATGTGGGAGGGGCTTGCCCCCTCCCACATTTTTTCCCGGTTTCGTCAGCAGGGCTACTTATGCCTGGAACAACACCAAATGCTCGGCGGCCACCCGAATGCCCACATCCGCGCCCATCTGCTGATCGACATGGCTGGGGAAAATCGACTCCAGCTGTGCGCCCGTCGGTAGTTGCAGGCGGTATAGCGTGGACGCGCCGAGGAAGGTCTTGCCGACAATCCGTGCTTTGAGCGCACTGTCCGGCGCGTAAACGATGTCATCCGGGCGCAGCAACACGTCCACCGCACCGCCCGTCGGCCAGGTGTAGGCGCGGTTGCCACGCAGCTCGCCCAGTTCGGTGCTGACCGATTCGGGCGAATTCAATTGGCCACGAATGAAGTAACCCTGGCCGATAAAGCTGGCCACGTACGGCGTCTGCGGTTCGTGATAGAGGTTATAGGGCGTGTCCCATTGCTCCAGACGACCCTCCTTGAAAACCCCCACGTGGTCGCTGACGGCGAAGGCTTCTTCCTGATCATGGGTGACCAGGATCGCGCTGGTGCCGCGTGCCTTGAGAATGTCGCGCACTTCATGGCTGAGCTTGCGGCGTAGTTCGCCATCGAGGTTGGAAAAGGGTTCGTCCAGCAGCAGCAGTTGCGGTTCCGGCGCCAAGGCGCGGGCAAGGGCGACGCGTTGCTGCTGACCACCGGAAAGCTCGTGGGGGAAGCGTTTACCCAAGTCTTTCAGGTTGACCAGTTCCAGCAGTTCGGCGACTACACGGTCTTTGTGCGGGTGCTTGCGAATGCCGAAGGCGATGTTGTCGGCCACGCTCAGATGAGGAAACAGCGCGTAGTCCTGAAACACCATGCCGATACGACGTTTCTCCGGGGCCAGTGTGAAACCGGCACTGGAGATCACTTCGCCCGCCAGGCTGATTTCGCCTTCGTGCACCGGCTCGAACCCGGCAATCGCGCGCAAGGTGGTGGTCTTGCCGCAGCCCGACGAGCCCAGCAGGCAACCGATGTCGCCGGCGTTGAGGTGCAGATTGAGGTTCTGCACCACCCGTTGATCTTGATAGCCGCATGCCAGATTGCGCAGGTTCAGCAGTAATGGCTGGCTCATGCGTGGTGGTACGACGGTGGGACGAGAAATTCGAGCAGGGCCTTTTGCGCATGCAGACGGTTTTCAGCCTGGTCCCAGGCGACCGAACGTGGGTCGTCGAGCAGGTCCAGGCTGATTTCTTCGCCACGGTGTGCGGGCAGGCAGTGCATGAACAGCACGTCCGGCGCGGCAAGGTCGAGCAGGGCGCGGGTCACCTGGAACGGCGCGAACCGGGCCAGGCGCTTGGCGGTTTCGTCTTCCTGACCCATGGAGGTCCAGACGTCGGTGCTGACCAGGTGTGCGCCGACCACCGCATCTTTCGGATCGCGCAGCAGTTGCACGCGACCATCGGCCTTGGCCATGAACTCGGCGCTTGGCTCGTAACCCTCCGGGCAGGCGATACGCAGGTGGAAGTCGAACTGGATGGCAGCTTCTATATAGCTGTTGCACATATTATTGCCGTCGCCGATCCAGGCCACGGTCTTGCCCTGGATCGAGCCGCGGTGTTCGAGGAAGGTTTGCATGTCGGCCAGCAACTGGCACGGGTGCAGGTCATCGGACAGGCCGTTGATCACGGGCACGCGCGAGTTGGCGGCAAATTCGGTCAAGGTGCTGTGGGCAAAGGTACGGATCATCACCGCATCGAGCATGCGCGACATCACGATGGCGCAATCGCTGATCGGCTCGCCACGGCCCAATTGGGTATCGCGCGGCGACAGGAAGATCGCCTGGCCGCCCAGTTGAATCATGCCGGCTTCGAAGGACAAGCGGGTGCGGGTCGAGGACTTCTCGAAGATCATCCCCAGTACACGGTTTTTCAAAGGCTCAAACAGTACGCCGCGTTTACGCAGGTCTTTAAGCTCAATGCCTCGACGGATCACGCTGACCAGCTCTTCGGGCGTGCAATCCATCAGGGAGAGAAAGTGCCTTGCGCTCATCATTAACTACCTTTTGCAACAGACCGCAGATACTCAAAGCCTTGTTTATTGTGACAACGGGCGAGACCTGCGGCGAAAGCCGCACGGGGCGACGAAATAGGGGAAGGCGCGATATTGACATTAAATGTCGCGTCTTACCAATAGGCTACGGTTTTTAAGGGTGTTCAAGCAGGGCGCCGAAGCGCGTTTGAAGACGGTTTCCAGACAGCAGCGGCCCATTTGTACACTGGCGCCGAGACCTTTTGCAATGCGCAGGGGCGCCTGTCGGCCTGCCTGTAGCGGTTTGAGGCGTGTGCAGGGCGTTTTCGAAACATTTGCTCACGGTTAGCCGTGTCTTGGCCTATGTCCGGCGATTCACAGCGCGAACGTTGCTGGCGCACTGCGCGGCCCCGGCCCATAGTTGGACAAAGCCCCTTATAAAAGAGACTGGCCATGACCAAGACTCTCCATCACCGTGCCTGCCACCTGTGCGAAGCCATTTGCGGCCTTACCCTGGAAACCACCCAGGACGAAACCGGCAGCCTGGCGATTACGTCGATCAAGGGCGACCCGCTGGATACTTTCAGTCGAGGGCATATCTGCCCCAAAGCGGTGGCGTTGCAGGACATCCAGAATGATCCGGACCGCCTGCACCAGCCGATGCTGCGGGTGGGCAGCGAATGGCAACCGATCCCGTGGGAAGACGCCTTTGCGCTGGTAGCCGAACGTCTTGCGGGCATCCAGGCCCGGCACGGGCAGAATGCCGTGGCGGTGTATCAGGGCAACCCCAGCGTGCACAACTACGGGCTGATGACCCACAGCAACTACTTTCTTGGCTTGCTCAAAACACGTAATCGCTACTCGGCGACGTCGGTAGACCAATTGCCCCATCACCTCTCCAGTCACTTGATGTACGGCCATGGCCTGTTGCTGCCGATTCCGGACATCGACCACACCGACTTCATGCTGATTCTGGGCGGCAACCCTCTGGCCTCCAACGGCAGCATCATGACCGTGCCCGATGTGGAGAAGCGCCTCAAGGCGATCCAGGCCCGAGGCGGCAAGGTGGTGGTAGTGGACCCTCGACGCAGCGAGACGGCGGCGATTGCCGATCAGCATCTGTTCGTGCGCCCCGGTGGCGATGCGGCCCTGTTGTTCGGGCTGCTTAACACGCTGTTTGCAGAGGGCCTGACCCGCGCGAGCCATTTGCCGGTTGAAGGTTTGGACGACGTGCGCCAGGCGATTGCCGGGTTTACCGCCGAGGCCATGAGCCCTCAGTGCGCAGTACCTGCCGAGCAGATCCGCCAATTGGCCCGGGATTTCGCCGCAGCGGATAAAGCGGTGTGCTACGGGCGTATGGGCGTGTCCACGCAGGCGTTCGGCACGTTGTGCCATTGGCTGGTGCAGTTGATCAACCTGGTGACCGGCAACCTGGACCGCGTGGGCGGCGCCTTGTGCACCACGCCCGCGGTGGACCTGGTGGCCTCGACCGGCGGCGGACATTTCAATCGCTGGCAGAGCCGCGTATCCGGACGCCCCGAGTACGGGGGAGAGCTGCCGGTGTCTGCCTTGGCCGAAGAGATGCTCACCGAAGGCGAAGGGCAAATTCGCGCTTTGGTGACGGTGGCCGGCAACCCGGTATTGTCGACGCCCAACGGTCGTCAGCTGGAGCAGGCGCTGGATGGGCTGGAGTTCATGGTCAGCGTTGACCTTTACATCAACGAGACCACGCGCTATGCCGACTTGATCCTGCCGTCCACTTCGGCGCTGGAGAATGATCACTACGACACCACCTTCAACATGTTCGCGGTACGCAACGTCACGCGGTTCAATCGCGCGATCCTGCCCAAGCCTGAAGGTGCGCTGCACGATTGGGAAATTTTCGTCGGCTTGGCCAAGGCATTTGCGGCGCACACCGGTGTGGCGCTCAAACCAACGATGCCACCTGCGCAGATGATCGACTTCGGATTGCGCGCCGGGACTTACGGTGACGCATCCCCGCACAAGCTGTCGGTGGCGATGCTGGCCGATCATCCCCATGGCGTGGACCTGGGGCCGCTCACGCCAAACCTGGCCGCCCGGCTGAAAACCGTCGACGGCAAGGTGCAGGCGGCGCCGTCGGTGATCATGGCGGACCTCGCGCGGTTTGCCGCGCAACCGCTGCCCGTGGCGAACGAACTGCTGCTGATTGGTCGTCGCCACGTGCGCAGCAACAATTCCTGGATGCATAACTATCACCGGTTGGTGAAGGGCAAGCCACGCCATCAATTGCTGATGCACCCCGATGACCTGGCCGATCGCCAACTGAGCGACGGCCAGCGGGTGCGTGTCAGTTCGCGCATCGGCATGGTCGAAGTCGAGGTAGTGGCCAGCCTGGACATGATGCCTGGCGTGGTCAGCCTGCCTCACGGCTGGGGCCATGGGCGCCCGGGCGTGCAGATGAGCATTGCCAGTAGCCAGCCGGGGGCAAGTGCGAATGATTTGACCGATGAGCGGCAATTGGACGAGCTCTCGGGTAATGCAGCGCTCAATGGCGTACCGGTGAAAGTTGCAGCGGCTTGAGGTTGGCTGTCGGCGCGCCTGAGCATCCTGTGGGTTTTTTGCGTTACAATGCGCCACCGTGCCGACCTGTGAGTCGCAAAGTTCCTGCAGAGGTGTTCCATGGATATCATCGAAACGATCAAAGAGCAGATTGCCAACAACACCATTCTGCTTTACATGAAAGGCGCTCCGAACGCTCCTCAGTGCGGTTTCTCCGCGAAAGCGTCCCAGGCCATCATGGCGTGTGGCGAGAAGTTCGCTTACGTGGATATCCTGCAAAACCCGGAAATCCGCGCCAACCTGCCTAAATACGCCAACTGGCCGACTTTCCCGCAATTGTGGGTAGCCGGTGAACTGGTTGGCGGCAGCGACATCATCACTGAAATGGCAGCTGATGGTTCGTTGCAGGCGCTGGTCAAAGACGCAGCGGCAAAAGCGGCAGCCAAGACCGAAGCGTGATGCTTCTGTAAAAGGCGCCACAATAAAAAGCCCCGCTTCTCACAGGAGAGCGGGGCTTTTTTTTGGCTTCTCTGTAGGAGCGAGCTTGCTCGCGAAAAACGCCCAGGCAACTCGTTCATTCTGGATAAACGCGGTGGCGCTGAGTTCTTCGAGCAAGCTCGCTCCTACAGTAAAAACAAGAGCCGCGGGGCTTATTCGCCCATCTGCGATTGCAGGTAGTTCTCCAGGCTGACCTTGTCGATCAGGCCCAGTTGGGTTTCCAACCAGTCGATGTGTTCTTCCTGGTCTTCCAGGATATCTTCCAGCAGTTCGCGGCTGCCGTAGTCGCCAGTGGTTTCGCAGTGGGCGATGGCGGCCTTGAGGTCGCTGTGGCTCTTGCGTTCAAAGCCCAGGTCGCTGCCGATCATTTCCTGGGTGTGCTCGCCGATATTGAGCTTGCCCAGGTCCTGCACGTTCGGCAGGCCTTCCAGGAACAGGATGCGTTTGATCAGCGCATCGGCGTCCTTCATGGCCTTGATCGATTCCTTGTATTCGCGTTTGCCCAGCTTTTCCAGGCCCCAATCGTCATACATGCGCGCATGCAGAAAGTACTGATTGATCGCGACCAGTTCATTGGCAAGGATTTTGTTGAGTTGCTGGATGACTGAGATGTCGCCTTTCATGACTGGGGTCCTGCCCTGTAATAGCTGTGTATGGGCGGAGTTTGAGCGGCGATAATCTTGGTGTCAAACCTAAGTTATTGAATAATAAATGAAAATTAATCGGAATAAGAATGTTTGTGTTCCGCGTCTTGGCGCTAACTAATTGAATTGCGGGCATAAAAAAACCGGACGCTGGGTCCGGTTCTTCAAAACACGCTTAATTAAGCGTGTGTAAATTCTGCCGAATAGGGCAGCCCTGACTGGGCTGTCTGCAACTGCGTGAGGGTTTCCCGTACCACTTGCTTGGCGAGGCAGGCGCATTTACCGCACTGGCTGGCAACGCCGGTGGTTTCGCGCACTTCCTTGTAGCTGCAGCAACCTTCATAGATTGCTTCGCGGATTTGTCCGTCGGTGACGCCAGTACAGAGGCACACATACATAAGGGAGACCGTCGCGGGTTTAGGGCTTGAGTGCGATGGATCTTAATGTTAACGAGAATGATTGTCAAAGTAGTTTCATCCTCAATCCGGCGCACATTGCCTGTGCGCTGACGAACGGTTTTTTCGGTGTATGATGGTCGATCTTTACGAAGCGTGACTGCGTCACAGGTCTGTCGCTGAACCAAGGCAGACTCGATGCTGGTCCTGTTACTTCAATCGTCACCCTTACATCAGGAGATATCCAATGAGCGTACTCGTCGGCAAACAAGCCCCGGATTTCGACGTACCCGCCGTCCTCGGCAATGGCGAAATCGTAGACAGCTTCAAACTGTCTGAAGCCATCAAAGGCAAATACGGCCTGGTGTTCTTCTACCCGCTGGACTTCACCTTCGTCTGCCCATCCGAGCTGATCGCTCTGGATCACCGCATGGACGATTTCGAGGCGCGCAATGTTGAAGTGGTCGCCGTTTCCATCGACTCCCACTTCACCCACAACGCCTGGCGCAACACCGCCATCAACGATGGCGGCATCGGCAAAGTCAAATACACCATGGCTGCCGATATGAAGCACGATATCGCCAAGGCCTATGACGTTGAGTCCGAAGGCGGCGTGGCTTTCCGTGGCGCGTTCCTGATCGACGACAAGGGCGTTGTACGCTCGCAGATCATCAACGACCTGCCGTTGGGCCGTAACATGGAAGAGCTGATTCGTCTGGTCGACGCTCTGCAATTCCACGAAGAGCACGGCGAAGTCTGCCCTGCCAACTGGAAAAAAGGCGACAAAGGCATGACCGCTTCCACCGAAGGTGTTGCGGCTTACCTGACCGAGAACGCTGGCAAGCTGTAAGCCAGATTCAAGGTAAAAAAAACCGGCCTGAGAAGGCCGGTTTTTTTATGCACGGGATTCGCTTCAGTCGTTGAAGTCTTCCCAGCCGCCCATCTGCTTCCAGCGGTTGACGATGCCGCAGAACAGCTCGGCGGTCTTCTCGGTGTCGTAGCGGGCCGAGTGAGCCTCGCGACCGTCGAAGTCGATACCGGCGGCCTGGCAGGCTTTTGCCAGTACGGTCTGACCGTAGGCGAGGCCGGCGAGGGTGGCGGTGTCGAAGCTGGAGAAGGGATGGAACGGGTTGCGTTTCATGTCCAGGCGCGCCACGGCGGCGTTCAGGAAACCCAGGTCGAAGCTGCTGTTGTGCCCTACCAGGATCGCGCGTTTGCAACCATTGGCCTTCAGCGCCTTGCGTACGCCGCGGAAAATGTCGGTGAGCGCCGCTTCTTCACTCACCGCCATGCGCAATGGGTGATCGAGCTTGATCCCGGTGAACTCCAGGGCCGCCGCTTCGATGTTGGCGCCTTCAAACGGCTCGACGCGGAAGAAGTGGGTGTGTTCCGGGTACACGAAGCCCTGCTCGTCCATGCCGATAGTCGTCGCGGCAATTTCCAGCAAGGCATCGGTGGCGCAGTTGAAGCCGCCGGTTTCTACGTCGATAACCACAGGCAGGTAGCCGCGGAAACGCTCGGCCATCGGATGGCGCGAACCGCCGCCACCGCCATGTTCCTGTTCGTCATCGTAATGGTCTTCACTCACTTTCTTTCCTCCAGCAGGCGCCAGCGCAGTGTTTCACCGGCGCGCAGCGGGATAACGGTCAACTCGCCAAAGGGCAGGCTGGCAGGGGCGGTCCAGTCTTCACGGACCAGGGTGATGCGGTCGGTATTCGCCGGCAGGCCATAGAAGCGCGGGCCATTGAGGCTGGCGAAGCCTTCGAGTTTGTCCAGGGCGTTGCGTTGTTCGAACGCTTCGGCGTACAGCTCGATGGCGGCAAACGCGGTGTAGCAGCCCGCGCAACCGCAGGCGGCTTCCTTGGCATGCTGCGCGTGGGGCGCCGAGTCGGTACCGAGGAAGAACTTCGGGTTGCCGCTGGTGGCGGCGTCCAGCAATGCCACCTGATGGGTGTTGCGCTTGAGGATCGGCAAGCAGTAAAAGTGCGGCCGAATCCCGCCCACCAGCATGTGGTTGCGGTTGTACAACAGGTGGTGTGCGGTGATGGTCGCGCCGACGTTGGCCGAAGCCTCGGTGACGAACTGCACGGCATCTGCGGTGGTGATGTGTTCGAACACCACCTTGAGGGTCGGAAACAGCTCGACCACCCGGCGCATGTGCTCGTCGATGAAGACCTTCTCCCGGTCGAACACGTCGACATCGCCACGGGTGACTTCACCGTGGATCAACAACGGCATGCCGACCTCGGCCATCGCTTCGATGGCCGGCAGGATCTTGTCGATACTGGTCACACCGGAATCGGAGTTGGTGGTCGCGCCCGCCGGGTACAGCTTGGCGGCGTGGACATAACCGCTGGCCTTGGCCTCGCGGATTTCTTCGGGCTGGGTGCGGTCGGTAAGGTAGAGCACCATCAACGGTTCGAAGCGACTGCCGGCCGGGCGCGCAGCGAGGATTCGCTGGCGATAGGCATCGGCTTCGGCTGCGTTACGCACCGGTGGTACCAGGTTAGGCATGATGATGGCGCGGCCAAACGTTCGCGCAACATCGGCCACGGTTTGGGGCAACGCAGCACCATCGCGAAGATGAATATGCCAGTCGTCGGGACGCAGCAGGGTCAGGCGGTCGGACATTGGGGATTCCAGGCGGGTCAATCTGGTGGGAATGCTACCGGAAAAGACTCGAGCAGGCACTCGCTATCAAGTTTTGCAGGATGCAACCGATAGCACTGGGTATGCCTTAACGATGTATGACGCTTTGAAGTGTTGTAGTAACCAGTGGAGCCTCCCGTGCGCCAGCATTATCTAGCCCTGCTCAGTGTGTTCGCCAGCCTGCCTGCGATGGCCCTCACGTTCCAGACACGTCTGGAGAATATTGAGTGGAAGGTGGAGGGCGACCAGTTCGAGTGCCGCCTGACCCAGCCGATCACCGATTTCGGCTCGGGTGAGTTCGTGCGCCGGGCGGGCGAGCAGGCGACATTTCGTCTGAAAGCCTATAACGGCTCGCTCGGTGCCGGCTCCGCCACGTTATTGGCCGCCGCGGCGCCCTGGCAACCGGGCCGTGGTGATATCAACCTCGGTGCGGTACGCGTGGGCAGTGGCGATGTGTTGTTCAACAGCTCCCAGGCCCAGGCCGGTCGGCTGTTCACTGGCTTGCTCGAAGGCCGCAGCCCGACCGTACGGCATTACGGTCGCGAAGGTGGCTACTCGGAAATTCGCCTGCTGCCGGTGAAGTTCAACAAGGCCTACAACGACTATCAGCTGTGTACGGCCAAGCTGCTGCCGATGAACTACGATCAGATCAAGCAGACCGAAGTCGGCTTCCCGGGCGGGGGCATCGAACTGGATGCGGCGGCCAAGAAGAAGTTGTCGGTGATTGTCGCGTTCATGAAAGCTGACCCCACCGTGAACCACATCGAGTTGAACGGCCACTCGGACAACAGCGGCAACCGCCTGACCAACCGTGATGTCTCGCGACGCCGCGCCCTGGCGGTGATGGACTACTTCAAGGCCAATGGCATTCAGGAATCGCAGGTCACCCTGCGGTTCCACGGCGAAAGCTACCCTCTGGCGCCCAACACCAATGCCGCCAACCGAGCGCGCAACCGTCGGGTCAATGTCCAGCTGGAAAGGGTGGCGGCTCCGGAGAAACCGGCGCCCCAGGCGACAGCTTCCAGCAACCCTGCAGCAACCTCATAACGTGCGACCATCGGTCGCTCGTTCGACATAATCTGTCGCTTTATCTTCATTTGCTGTCGCGCCCCTGTAATTTCACGGTTTTGATCGGTAGAATCGTCGCCTTTCCGTACAACCCCGTGGAGTGATGGCATGGCCGACGTAAACAAGGTCGTTCTCGCGTATTCCGGCGGCCTGGACACTTCGGTGATCCTCAAGTGGCTGCAGGATACTTATAACTGTGAAGTGGTGACCTTCACCGCTGACCTGGGTCAGGGCGAAGAGGTCGAACCTGCACGTGCCAAGGCGCAAGCCATGGGCGTGAAAGAGATCTACATTGACGACCTGCGCGAAGAGTTCGTCCGCGATTTCGTTTATCCGATGTTTCGCGCCAATACCGTCTACGAAGGTGAGTACCTGCTCGGTACCTCCATCGCACGTCCGCTGATCGCCAAGCGCCTGATCGAAATCGCCAACGAAACCGGCGCTGATGCCATTTCCCATGGCGCCACCGGCAAGGGCAACGACCAGGTGCGTTTCGAACTGGGTGCCTACGCCCTCAAGCCCGGCGTAAAAGTGATCGCCCCTTGGCGTGAATGGGACCTTCTGTCCCGTGAAAAGCTGATGGATTACGCTGAAAAGCACGCGATCCCGATCGAGCGTCACGGCAAGAAGAAATCCCCGTACTCGATGGATGCCAACTTGCTGCACATCTCCTATGAAGGCGGCGTGCTGGAAGACACCTGGACCGAGCACGAAGAAGACATGTGGAAATGGACCGTCTCCCCGGAGAACGCTCCAGACAAGCCGCAGTACCTGGAACTGACCTACCGCAACGGCGACATCGTCGCGCTGGACGGTGTCGAGATGACACCCGCCACCGTATTGGCGACCCTGAACCGTATCGGTGGCGAACACGGCATCGGCCGTCTCGACATCGTCGAGAACCGCTATGTGGGCATGAAGTCCCGCGGCTGCTACGAAACACCGGGCGGCACCATCATGTTGCGTGCCCACCGCGCCATCGAGTCCATCACCCTGGACCGTGAAGTGGCCCACCTCAAAGATGAGTTGATGCCCAAGTACGCCAGCCTGATCTACACCGGTTACTGGTGGAGTCCTGAGCGTCTGATGCTGCAGCAGATGATCGACGCCTCCCAGGCCCACGTGAACGGCGTCGTGCGCCTGAAACTGTACAAGGGCAATGTGATCGTCACCGGTCGCAAGTCCGATGAGTCGCTGTTCGACGCCAACATTGCGACCTTCGAGGAAGATGGCGGCGCTTACAACCAGGCGGATGCAGCGGGCTTCATCAAGTTGAACGCCTTGCGCATGCGCATCGCGGCCAACAAAGGACGCAAGTTGTTCTGAGTGTTGTGCCTGTCGTGAAAAAAGCCCCTTGATCAAGGGGCTTTTTTTTTGCTCTGAATATACACATGGGTGCATTAAAGCAGCGCGCACGTTTATTTCCGTTTAGGTCGTGTTTAAGGCGTTCTTGCTAAATCTTCTAAGGTGTTTTTTCGGTTTCAGAATTTTATTCGTCCACGGCAAGGTTTTTTACATCTGCATAGGAACTATGTCTTACAGAAAATTCACTCACGTGGGAGAAATGGATATGTAATTTGTGGAATTTTCTGTAGGAAAATGGAGTATGGATAACTATGTTGAATGGAACTAAAACTGATGCGGTATTTACAAGCCGGCGTGTAAGTTTCAGGGGCACACAAGGGGCATTTCCTGAAAGCCTCGTGCGCCATGTTTACCCTGCGTGCCTGAGGCTGAGGATAATTCACTCAAAATATGTACGCCTGGGGAAAGGTCTGAAAGGCTCCATAAAGTTGAAGGCATCCAAGCTGGCGAATTTTTGTAGGTCAATTCCTATCTTGTTGTGGGTTGGGTCTCTGCCTGCTGTTGCTCGGGTGGGAAGACTATGCCAACTAGCAGACGACTAGGCTATTGTGCTTTCTCTAAATAATTCGAACAGCGAAATTGGACTTTCTCATGAATAAAGTGCTGATCGTGGATGATCATCCCGTCATTCGGCTTGCTGTGCGCATGCTAATGGAACGTCATGGTTATGAGGTCGTCGCCGAGACTGATAACGGTGTCGATGCGTTGCAACTTGCGCGGGAACATATGCCGGACATTGTCATCCTGGATATTGGAATTCCCAAACTCGACGGCCTTGAAGTTATTTGTCGGTTGGCGTCAACCAAGCAAGCCGTATCGTTCAAGGTGCTGGTGCTGACGTCCCAGGCGCCTGGTCATTTTTCCATGCGTTGCATGCAGGCTGGGGCAGCGGGCTACGTGTGCAAGCAGCAGGACCTGACCGAGTTGCTGAGCGCCATCAAGGCAGTGCTTTCCGGCTACAGCTACTTTCCTAACCAGGCACTCAACTCGGTGCGCTCCACCATAGGCAACGCCAGTGAGGCCGATATGGTGGAACGGTTGTCTGGGCGGGAAATGATGGTGCTGCAACAGCTTGCCCGTGGCAAGACCAACAAGGAAATCGCCGATGGCATGTTTCTCAGCAACAAAACGGTCAGCACCTATAAGACGCGCCTGCTCTTGAAGCTCAACGCCCGCTCTCTGGTCGACTTGATAGAGCTGGCCCAACGCAATGGCTTGGTGTAAGGGGGAGCGCTCCACCGTGCTGATGCTTGTGTAACAACCGGCACAAAAAAGCCTCCGTCAGGGAGGCTTCCGGCCGTCTGCCAGATGGTCAGAGATCGAAGTCGTAATCGGCCAACTGTCTTTGCAAGCGTCGCTCTTCCAGCAGGTTGTCGATAGTTCTGCGTTTGCTCAGATTGGTCTTGGCCACCTCTACGACGGGCGCTGGTGCCTCATCGTCTTCCAACTCCACCAGGTCGTCATCGACTTCAAGTTGTTCTTTGCCAGTGCTCATAAGGTTCACTCCAGGCTAAGACTGCCGTTGGCGCCCCTTATAACGATATTCCACGGACGGGTAAAAAAGATTTTTTCAATCGACTGACAGAGAAAAGCCCCTAACCCTCAATCGTCAGATGTCTTGTCCTTGTATTCACATAAATCTTCGATCCTGCAACTGCCACACCGGGGCTTGCGCGCCTGGCAGACATAGCGCCCGTGAAGGATCAGCCAATGGTGAGAGTCGAGCAGATAGGGCTTGGGCACAAATTTCATCAGCTGTTTTTCGACCTCCACCACATTCTTGCCGCGCGCGATGCCGGTTCGGTTGCTGACGCGAAAAATATGGGTGTCCACGGCCATGGTGAGCTGCCGGAACGCGGTATTGAGCACCACGTTGGCGGTCTTGCGCCCAACGCCGGGCAACGCCTCCAGGGCTTCTCGGGTTTGCGGCACTTCACTGGCATGCAGTTCCATGAGCAGTCGGCACGTCTCGATCACGTTCTTGGCTTTGCTGTTGTATAGGCCGATGGTCTTGATGTACTCCGACAACCCCTCAACGCCCAAGGCATAAATCGCCTCCGGCGTATTGGCTACCGGAAACAGCTTGGCCGTGGCCTTGTTCACGCCCACGTCGGTGGACTGGGCCGACAGAATCACCGCAATCAGCAGCTCGAACGGCGAGGAGTAGGCCAGTTCGGTCTTGGGTTCGGGATTGTCTTCATGGAACCTGCGAAAGATTTCCAGGCGTTTGGCGGCATTCATAGCAGTGGATGTTTCCTTGCAGACGGTCGACTTGATTGTCGCAACACACAGCGCAGCATCAGCTGTAATCCCTGGGAGGGGGCTCCGTTACTTAGCTGCGAGATCATGCAACGTTTGCTCGGCGGCGTTCAACGCGGCGCTCAGGCGTGCCAATTGCTGTTCGTCAGCCTGTTGGTCCTGGGCTTTTTTCAATTCGGCCCGGCGCATCGCCAGTTGAATCTTGGCGCGCTTGAGCTCAGGGCCTTGGGTGGTCGGCGGCGTCGGCGGGCTGTTGCCTTCCAATGCGGCGAGCGCCTGCTCCGAGGCTTCGAACTGCTTTTGCAGGATAATCAATTGCGACTGTTGCTCAAAAGTCGGCGGATGCCCAAACGCTTTCAGGGACTTGTGCAGTTGAGCGCGGCTCATGGCAACGCGGATTTTGGCTTGCTTGATCGCGGCATCCTGCGCGGCCTGAAGGGCATCGGTGTGTGCCGCTGCCACGGGGGCAATGCGCTTGGCCCGTGCCAGGCGTTCGGCGAGTTTGACGGCCTCCTCACGTTGCAGGCGCGCGTTGCGCTGTTCGAAACGCCGGCGTGCACGGTCGCGCTTCAGGCCACGTTCGCGCCGCTCAGTGTCGCTGCTCGCCAGATCACCCACGATAGGCAGCACATCGGCGAGTGGGCGCATTTCGATACAGTCGACAGGGCAGGGCGCGACACACAGGTCGCAACCGGTGCACTCGTCGATAATCACCGTGTGCATCAACTTGGCGGCGCCAATGATGGCATCCACCGGGCAAGCCTGGATGCATTTGGTGCAGCCGATGCATTCGGCCTCACGGATATAGGCGATCTGGGCCGGCGCATCGCCGCGGCTGCTATCCAGGGCCAGCACGGGCACGCGCAGCAATTGCGCAAGCCCGGCGATGGTTTCCTGGCCACCGGGTGGGCACTTGTTGATTGCCTCGCCGTTGGCGATGCCTTCGGCGTAAGGCTTGCAACCCGGGTGCCCGCACTTGCCGCATTGAGTCTGCGGTAGCAGCGCGTCGATACGTTGAATGAGGTTCATGCTTTGATCATAGCGTTGACGCCCGGCCCACCGATGCAGGCAGGCTGAAAAGCCCCGGCGCCGAAACGCCGGGGCATCTTGCAGGGTTTACTTGATGCGTTGACCCGGCTTGGCGCCGCTGTCAGGGCTCAGCAGGTAGATTTCTTCGCCGCCTGGGCCCGCCGCCATCACCATGCCTTCGGAAATGCCGAATTTCATTTTCCGTGGCTTGAGGTTGGCGATCATCATGGTCAGGCGACCATCGAGCTTGGACGGGTCCGGGTAAGCGCTCTTGATGCCAGAGAACACGTTGCGCTGCTCGCCGCCCAGATCGAGCGTCAGGCGCAGCAGCTTGTCGGCACCTTCCACTGCCTCGGCCTTGACGATCAGTGCAACCCGCAGGTCCACCGCAGCAAAGGCGTCGAACTCGATTTGCGCAGAGATCGGGTCCTTGGCCAACTCGCTGTCAGCGGCAGGTGTAGTCGCACCGGTATCGGTCTGGCTGGCGACCAGGTCTTCTTTCGAAGCGTCGGTCATGGCCTGGACTTTCACCGGGTCGATGCGGGTCATCAGTGGCTTGAACGCGTTCAGCTGATGGTTGCCGAGCAGCGTGGCGTGGTCGTTCCAGGTCAGTGGCGCGACGTTGAGGAAGGCCTCCGCGTCGGCGGCCAGCAGCGGCAGCACCGGCTTGAGGAAGATCACCAACTGACGGAACAGGTTGACGCCAGTGGCGCAGATCGCCTGAACCTCAGCTTCCTTGCCTTCCTGTTTGTTCAGCGACCATGGCGCCTTGTCGGCAATCCAGGCATTGGCACGGTCAGCCAGGCCCATGATTTCGCGCATCGCGCGAGCAAAGTCACGGGCTTCATAGGCGTCAGCGATGCTCGGTGCGGCCGCCAGGAAGGCATCGGTCAGTTCCGGGGCGGCGTTTTCAGCGACCAGCACGCCCGCATTGCCCTTGTGGATAAACCCGGCACAACGGCTGGCGATATTGACGACCTTGCCGACAAGGTCCGAGTTGACCTTCTGTACGAAGTCTTCCAGGTTCAGGTCGAGGTCATCCACGCCACGGCCCAGCTTGGACGCATAGTAGTAACGCAGATATTCCGGCGACAGGTGGTCCAGGTAGGTGCGCGCCTTGATAAAGGTGCCGCGGGACTTGGACATCTTCTGCCCGTTTACGGTGAGGTAACCGTGCACGGCAATGCCGGTCGGCTTGCGGTAGCCCGAACCTTCAAGCATCGCCGGCCAGAACAGCGCGTGGAAGTTGACGATGTCCTTGCCGATGAAGTGGTACAGCTCGGCGGTGGAGTCCTTGCCCCAGAACGCATCGAAGTCCAGCTCCGGCGTGCGGTCGCACAGGTTCTTGAAGCTGGCCATGTAGCCGATCGGCGCGTCTAGCCACACATAGAAGTACTTGCCCGGCTCGCCTGGAATCTCGAAACCGAAGTAGGGCGCATCGCGGGAGATGTCCCATTGCTGCAAGCCGCTGTCGAGCCATTCGGAGAGCTTGTTGGCCACGGCGTCCTGCAGAGTGCCGCTGCGCGTCCAGGTTTGCAGCATCTGCTGGAAATCCGGAAGCTTGAAGAAGAAGTGCTGGGAATCCTTGAGCACCGGGGTGGCGCCGGAGATGGCCGACTTCGGATCCTTCAAGTCAGTCGGTGCGTAGGTCGCGCCGCATTTTTCGCAGTTGTCGCCGTACTGGTCTTCGGTGCCGCATTTCGGGCAGGTGCCCTTGATGAAGCGGTCGGCCAGGAACATTTTCTTTTCCGGGTCGAAATATTGGGTGACCGACCGCTGGTCGATGTGCCCGGCTTCTTTCAATCGCAGGTAGATCTGGCTCGACAGCTCACGGTTTTCGTCGGAGTGGGTCGAATGGAAGTTGTCGAACTCCACCAGGAACTCGGCAAAGTCGGCGCTGTGTTCAGCCTGCACATTGGCGATCAGTTGTTCCGGGGTGATGCCTTCCTTTTCGGCGCGCAACATGATGGCCGAACCGTGGGCGTCGTCCGCGCAGACATAAATGCATTGGTTGCCGCGATGCTTCTGGAAGCGCACCCACATATCGGTCTGGATGTACTCAAGCATATGGCCAAGATGGATGGAACCATTGGCATAGGGCAGGGCGCTGGTGACGAGGATCTTGCGTGGCTCGGACATGGGGCTCGGCTACTTGATGAAACGGAGGTCGGCCACTATAAAGCGCCGGGAAATTTATTTCACCCCGTGGTGCTGTTTCAGAATTTTCGCAACCTGCAAAAGCATGCCCCTGGCCGCCTGGAACGGTTAGGATAGCCGCCTGTTTCAGTCAGTCTTTTTCGGGAGTTGCCCATGAGCGCCGTCAATCGCGCAGCGGTGGAAGCCGTTCTTCGCCAGTACACCGACCCCTATTTGAACCAGGACCCGGTCACGGCCGGTTGTGTGCGGGCTATCGAGGTCCAGGGTGATCAGGTCTCGGTCCAGCTCGAGCTGGGCTATGCCGCCGGCCTGTTCAAGAAGGGATGGGCGCAGATGCTGCAAATCGCCATCGAGGGCCTTGACGGTGTGCGCTCGGCCAAGGTCGATATCCAGTGCGTGATCGCGCCGCACAAGGCCCAGGCGCAGATCCCTGGTCTGGCTAACGTCAAGAATGTGATCGCCGTGGCTTCAGGCAAGGGCGGTGTGGGCAAATCCACCACCGCCGCCAACCTGGCCCTGGCCCTGGCCCGCGAAGGCGCGCGCGTGGGCATCCTGGACGCCGATATCTATGGCCCGAGCCAAGGCGTGATGTTCGGCATTGCCGAAGGCACGCGGCCGAAGGTCAAGGACCAGAAGTGGTTTGTGCCGATCGAGTCGTTGGGCGTGGAGGTCATGTCAATGGCGTTCCTGACCGACGACAACACGCCGATGGTCTGGCGCGGGCCGATGGTGTCCGGTGCGCTGCTGCAGTTGGTCACCCAGACCGCCTGGGGCGATTTGGACTACCTGGTGATCGATATGCCGCCTGGAACGGGCGACATCCAGCTGACTCTGGCGCAGAAAGTCCCGGTGGCCGGCTCGGTGATCGTCACCACGCCTCAGGACCTGGCCTTGCTGGACGCGAAGAAAGGCGTGGAGATGTTCCGCAAGGTCAACATTCCAGTGCTGGGCGTGGTGGAAAACATGGCGGTGCACATCTGCTCCAACTGCGGTCATGCCGAGCATCTGTTCGGTGAGGGCGGGGGCGAGAAGCTGGCGACTCAATACGGCGTTGAACTGCTGGCCTCGTTACCGCTGTCGATGGCGATTCGTGAACAGGCCGATGGCGGCAAGCCCACCGTGGCTGCCGAGCCCGACGGGCAGATCGCCATGGTCTACCAGGAACTGGCCCGCCATGTGGGTGCTCGAATAGTGCTGCAGGAGGCGACCGCTCCGGCGATGCCAACGATTACGGTCAGCGATGACTGAACATTGTCGGGGCGGCGCAGGCATTTAGGCTTGTTACGCTTTTGCCCAACAAGTTTTGTAAGCATTCGCCTACTTTGTCGTAAGTATTCGGTTCTTTTACAAGGTCTTAGCGTCTCGAATTGTTGAGAGGTTTTTCTAACCCTTTGAAATGAAACAATTATTTATCGACGTCTGGGCATTTTTGCCAGGCGGCCATCCGGTTGGATGCCGTTGAACTAATTCTGGGACGCTTTAACATCAGCCCTGTGTCCACGGATTGGCACGACCATCAAGGAACGATGGTTTGAAGGAATGTCGCAGGATGCGATTCATCAGGATGATGAAAAGGAATACAGGGACTAGGGAAAAAATGTGGGCGGGTCATACCGCCCCTTTTTTCGTCTGTAGAAAAGTGAAACCGGCCACATAGAAACGCAAAAAGGCCCGCAAGGGGCCTTTTCGAGCGACGACGCTATCAGCGTTCGAGGTCAGCAATCTTACCGGGCTTGCCATCCCACTCCTCTGCATCGGGCAGAGCGTCCTTCTTCTCTGTAATGTTCGGCCAGACGTCTGCCAGCTCCGCATTCAGCTCAATGAAGTTCTCCATACCCGCAGGTACTTCATCTTCGGAGAAGATGGCGTTAGCCGGGCATTCTGGCTCACACAGGGCGCAGTCGATGCACTCGTCCGGGTGGATGACCAGGAAATTCGGGCCTTCGTAGAAGCAGTCCACCGGACACACTTCTACGCAGTCGGTGTACTTGCACTTGATGCAGTTGTCGGTGACGACGAAGGTCATTTCTAATTTTCTCCTCAGGCGGCGGCAGCGAAACCCTTTGTGGCAGGGCTCGCGAGGTTCGGGAGCGATAGTCTGCAGGCCAGGCTAAAAGCCCGCAGCATCCCAAACCGCGCGAGAGTCTACCAGCTTGCAAGCGTCTGCGTTATATCCGAGTCTTCAGTGCATATAACATTTCGAGCGCTTTGCGCGGGGTCACGTCATCCAGGTCAAGCTTAGCCAACTCATCCAGTACCGGATGAGGCAGGCTGGCGAACAGATCGCTCTGGTGCGGCGCGGCAGGTTTTTTGCTGGCCTTGGCGGGGCTGGCGACCACGTTTTCATGGGGCAGGGCCGTGGTTTCCAGGCGGCTGAGGTGCTCACGCGCGCGAGTGATCACGTCCGTCGGCACACCGGCCAACTGAGCGACCGCCAAGCCATAACTCTGGCTCGCCGGGCCCGGCAGCACATGGTGCAGGAACACAATGCGCTCGTTGTGTTCGGTGGCATTGAGGTGCACGTTGGCCACCAGCGGCTCGCTTTCCGGCAACACGGTCAATTCGAAGTAGTGCGTGGCAAACAGCGTATAGGCGCGTAAATGCGCCAGACGCTCGGCCGCCGCCCACGCCAGCGACAAGCCGTCGAACGTACTGGTGCCGCGACCCACTTCGTCCATCAGTACCAGGCTGCGGTCGGTGGCGTTATGCAGAATGTTGGCGGTCTCGCTCATTTCCACCATGAACGTCGAGCGCCCACCGGCCAGATCGTCGCTGGAACCGATCCGGGTGAAAATCCGATCCACCAGGGACAGCTCGCAACTGGCCGCCGGCACGAAGCTGCCGATGTGTGCCAGCAGCACGATCAATGCGGTTTGGCGCATGTAGGTGGACTTACCACCCATGTTCGGACCGGTAATCACCAGCATGCGGGTGTCGTCGTCCAGCGACAGGTCGTTGGCGACGAACGGCGTGGTCAACACCTGCTCTACCACCGGGTGGCGCCCCTGCACGATGCGCATGCACGGCTCGCTGACGAACCGCGGGCAGTTCAAATCCAGGTTCAGCGCGCGTTCCGCCAGGTTGCTCAACACATCCAGTTCCGCCAGGGCGGCTGCGGTGTCTTGCAATGGCGCCAGGCGGCTGATCAAGTCTTCGAGCAGGGCTTCATAGAGCATTTTTTCCCGGGCCAGGGCGCGGCTCTTGGCCGACAGTGCCTTGTCTTCGAACGCCTTGAGCTCCGGGGTGATAAAACGCTCGGCGCCTTTGAGGGTCTGGCGACGTTGATAGTCGATGGGCGCGGATTCGGCTTGCTTGCTCGGCAACTCGATAAAATAGCCATGCACACGGTTGTAACCGACCTTCAGGTTGGCCAGCCCGGTGCGGGCTTTTTCCCGCGCCTCCAGGTCAATCAGGAATTGCCCGGCGTTTTCGCTCAGCGATTGCAGCTCGTCCAGTTCACTGTCGTAACCGGTTTTCAGAACACCGCCATCACGAATGATCGCCGGCGGGTTGTCGATAATGGCTTTTTCCAGCAGCGCCGCGAGGTCCGGATAGGTACCGGCGGTGACGGCCAACTGTTGCAGGTGCGCAGTCTCCAGCTCGGTCATCGCCGCCTGCAGTTGCGGCAAGGCACCCAGCGCATCACGCAGGCGCGCCAAATCACGCGGGCGCGCATTGCGTAGGCCGATTCGCGCCAGGATGCGCTCTATGTCCCCGATTTCTTTCAACTGCGGCTGCAGCTTTTCAAAGCGATAGCTGTCCAGCAGGCAGGTAATGGACGACTGGCGCGCTTGCAGCACGCTTAAATCGCGCAGCGGACGGTTCAGCCAGCGCGTCAGCAGGCGGCTGCCCATGGCGGTCTGGCAGCGGTCGACCACCGACTGCAGGGTGTTGTCACGCCCGCCCGCCAGGTTGGTATCCAGTTCCAGGTTGCGACGACTGGCGCCATCCAGTACCACGGTGTCGTCCAGACGCTCATGGCGCAGGCTGCGCAAGTGCGGCAAGGCAGTGCGCTGGGTTTCCTTGGCATAACTGAGCAAGCAACCGGCCGCGCCAATGGCCAGGGTCAACGTCTCACAGCCGAAGCCCTTGAGGTCCTGCACGGAAAATTGCTGACACAGGCTTTTCAGTGCCGAATCGCGTTCGAAATCCCACGGTGCGCGCCGCTTGGTCCCACGCCGTTTCTCCGCCGGCAAGTCCTTCGGCCAGTCGTCCGGGATCAACAGTTCCACCGGATTAATACGCTCCAGCTCCGCCAGCAGGTTCTCCCAGCCCTTGATCTCCAGCACGCTGAAATTGCCACTGGTGATATCCAGTACCGAAAGACCGAACAAACGCTCATCGCCCAGAACCGCCGCGATCAAGTTATCGCGCCGCTCATCCAGCAGCGCCTCGTCGCTCACCGTCCCCGGCGTGATAATGCGCACCACCTGGCGTTCCACCGGCCCTTTACTGGTGGCCGGGTCGCCGATCTGCTCACAGATCACCACCGACTCGCCCAGCTTCACCAGCTTGACCAGATAACCTTCCAGCGAGTGGTAAGGAATCCCACACATCGGAATCGACTGCCCCGCCGATTGCCCACGGGCAGTCAGGGTAATGTCCAGCAACTTGGCGGCCTTCTTCGCATCCTCATAGAAGATCTCGTAGAAGTCGCCCATGCGATAGAACATCAACTGATCAGGGTGCTGGTTCTTCAGGCGCCAGTACTGCTGCATCATCGGGGTGTGGGAGGACAGATCGGAGGCGTTTTTACTCATTGGGTAATAGGCAAATTCGTTGAAAGTGATGGGGCAAAGGGGGCGCTTGGCCCAGCATTTTTTGCGATGGCGGCAAGGTTAACACGCGAGGTCGGGGGTTCGCAGGTGGCAGAGGGGGAGGTAATACGCGGGAAGAAAAGCGGTTGTGCGTAAAAGGCGCACGAAGTGGAGCCTGTAGAGCCGTTACTTGGACCTGCGCCCACTGGCAGGAAACAAACCTCTGATGACCCCAAGAAAAGCGGCAAACAGATTGATGGACGTTGCCGTGGTGATGGCAATCAATACGTTATCCGAGAACGGCGCTTTCCCGGAGTAGTAGGTCGACCAACCATTCCACAGCAGAAGAACCGCCCAGAAGATCACGCCACAGGCAGCAAACCAAAAGGCCCGGCCTGCATATTTCTTGCGCAGTTGCCTTTCGGCCTTTTGGTCTTTCAGGTTCTGGCTTCTTTCATCGTCCATGCCTACCGCGTGCTCGCCGCCAGGTTGGGAGTCCTGGTCGGGTCCTGTCGCCAGGGGCAGGGTGAGCCTGAGGTTGTCGAGTTCCTCACTCACGGTTACGGCTCTGCGGGTGAATGAGTTCGGCCATTTCTTTCCAGTCCATTGCAGATCCGTCGGCGCCCCTGAGTGCCCAGGCCGTGCCGTCTTCGTGCGACAGGTTGGACAGCTGGGTTCCCGACCATTTGCCGTATTTGGCGATGATTCGGTCAATCAGGCGATGGGCATAAGTGTCGCTGTCGGGGATCCTCGGTGTAACGAAGACAATGTCTTCATCTTCAGCGTCGGGCTTCAAGTTGCTGAGCAGCGAAGTCACCGGACGGCTGCCGTAGGATTTCAACTCATGGTACAGCGAGGGAATGACCGGGCCGTATTGCCAGCGGGCAAAGTGGTCATCCATAAGCGGTTTATCCCGCTCGCGCAGGTGCCAGGACTGCGTGTAGAACAGCAGTTTCTGCAGCTTCATCGGCGTCAGGTCGGAAAGTTTGCCTTCCTTCGCACGTTCAATGAAGGCGTTAGCGACAGCCAGAGCTGAATAAGCCATGAGCACCTCCGTCGTTGCTGGCTAGGTTGTTACAGAGTTTTATACATAGGCCCGAAATTGTCGACAAGCAAGGTGACTCCCAATCTGCGCCCTTTTGAATCCGGTTGCCCTGGGTGTAAGTCGAACAGCGCAGAATAGTAAAGACTGAATAACTGTTCGTATATACAGTAATTTGTTTCTTTTTTGCCTGTTACGGTGGTTTAATGCATAGATATGCAAATTAGCATTTGCCAACCTCTAAAACTCCCGTCACTATCCGCTTTATGCAAAAACGCAACGTTTCTATCGTCTTGAAAGAGCTGCTCGATCGCGACCGAATCTCTCCTACAGAGCTTCATCGGCGAACTGGCGTGCCTCAATCCACACTGTCCCGGATCCTCAGCGGCAAGATCGTTGATCCGTCGGACAAACACATCTCGCGCATCGCCGAATATTTTCGCGTCAGCACCGATCACCTGCGCGGGCGCGCAGCGGTGGGGGCTTTGCGCGATGATGGGCGCGACCCGATGCACTCGGAACTCAAGGACATAAGCCTGTGGGACGACGACACTCCCGTTAATGATGACGAGGTGTCGATCCCCTTTCTGCGCGAGGTTGAATTGGCTGCTGGATCAGGAAGATTCGTCATCGAGGAAAGCGAGAAGGCCAGCCTGCGTTTTGGAAAGCGCAGCCTGCGGCATAACGGTGTGCAGTTCGACCAGGCCAAGTGCGTGACGGTGCGCGGCAACAGCATGTTGCCGGTGCTGCGCGATGGCGCGACGGTGGGGGTCAATGCCGGCAAGAGCGGGATTGGCGACATCGTCGATGGTGACCTCTACGCCATCAACCACAATGGTCAGCTGCGGGTTAAACAGCTCTACCGCCTGCCTACCGGTATTCGCCTGCGCAGCTTCAATCGTGATGAGCACCCGGATGAAGACTATAGTTTCCAGGATATTCAGGACGAGCAGATCAGCATCCTCGGCCATGTGTTCTGGTGGGGCATGTACGCTCGTTAACCTCACCGCGTAAGACAAAGCCCGCCATTGAGCGGGTTTTTTTTCGGCCGCAGAAAACCGGCAAACCCAGTGCCTGCGTGGCGTTGCATGCGGTCGTGCATTTGCATGGCAAAAATAAATGCATTTGTGCATTGACTGTATATGCATACATGCATATTCTTCATCTCAAGCCAGCCAACAAGGCCTGGTGGAGGCGGCAAGGATGCTGCCAAGGAAGACAAGGAAGGCACGCAACATCGGCAAGGACGCCATCGAAGCGATGGCAGGGATGCCAGGCAACACCGGCAAGGATGCCGACGCTCTTTAGTGGTACCGCTTCAAAAACAGGCAGCGATGAACCGGCCTTAACGGTTCAGAGGGTTGGCAACTGACCCGGGTGTGCAGCGTAAAGCACCAGAAGCAGTTATCCGGCAGACAGGGATCGTGGTCGGAAAAACATTGAGGAAAGGACCGTACCGCGCCAGTAGCGCCGACAGTCCGAGGACATCATTACTGAAAAGCCCGGGCAACCGGGCTTTTTGGAATGCCTACCTATCGAAGTATGTGCAATTGAAAAAACGGACTATCAGTGCTCAGCCAGGAGGCGTGACATGACAAACGAACAACAAGCGTTAGCGGAAATGCCTATCTGGCTGGTGATCATATTGGCCTTGATCGGCGGGGTTTCCGGCGAAATGTGGCGCGCCGACAAGGAGGGCGCCCGCGGCTGGTCGCTGATTCGGCGCCTGGCACTGCGCTCCGGGGCGTGCATGGTGTGTGGGGTTTCGGCCCTGATGCTGTGCTACGCCGCCGGTATGTCGATCTGGACCGCCGGCGCCATTGGTTGCCTCACCGCCATGGCCGGTGCCGATGTGGCCATCGGCCTTTATGAGCGCTGGGCGGCCAAGCGCATCGGGATCAACGAAGGTTCCCGTCAGGACCCGCAGTAACTGCAAGGACGCTACTCACATGACCCTTATCGAAAAGCCATCCCAACTCCCCCAAGCCATCGGCGTGGCGCTGCACGCGGCCTTCCCGGACCTCAGGATCGGCAGTCACCGGGATTTCCTCGGCGGCGAGGACAGCACCGGTGTGATGGTCACGGTTGAAGGCAACGGCCCGGGCATTCGTTCTCGCGAAGGGCGCAAGGCGCACGTGCTGTCTATTTCGCTCAAGGCCATGGTTGCCCCCGGCGCGCTGCCGTTCGATGCCTGCGACCTGGCCAGCCAATTGATGGATCTGGTGCTGGATAACCGTTGGAACCTGCCGCAGTCCCAGTGCGATGTGCCAGCGAACATTGTCGCCGCGCCCTCCATGCGCACTGCAGCGGCAACGGACTACGACACGTGGACTGTGTCCTTCACCCAAACCCTCTACCTGGGACCTGCGTTGCTCAACGATCCTACAGGCCAACCGCTGTTCGCCTGCACCTGGGATGTCTTGAACATCGACGACCCCGACCAATACAAGCCACTGGCGGAGTAGCCCATGTTCGACGCGCTGTTACGCATGCAACTGGGGCCTATCGTCGAGCGCCTGGCGGAGATGGAAGCCCAGCTCGAAGACCTCTACCGGCGCGCTGAAAGCTTCTGCCGGATTGGTGTTTGCCAACAGGTCGATGCCGCCAGCAATACCTGCCGGGTCAGCCACGGTGAGTTGCTCACACCGGCCATCCGCTTTTTCAACCCCAGCGCCGGTGCGCAAACCGAAACCCGCATCCCTTCAGTGGGCGAACAATGCCTGCTGCTCAACTACGGTGGTGGGGAAGGGGGCTCGCAGTCCGTGGCTTTGTTCGGCCTCAACAGTAGTCTTTTTCCGCCAGTCTCCACGGTTCCCTCCTTGACCCGGCGGCGCCATCAAGACGGCACGCAAAGCGATTACGACGACGCCAGTCACACCTTCAACTGGGCCAACGGGCCCACCACGTTCAGCGGCTCCCGCGAGCAGGTCGACCTCAAGGTCGGCGCCGCCAGCCTGACCCTCAACCCGCAGGGCATCACCTTGCAGATCGGCGGCACCGCACTGCTGCTGGATGCCGGCGGTGCTCACTTCAGCGGCCCGGTAATAGACCACCAGGGTCGGGTCATCAGCCCGTGACAAGGACATCCCATGATCGGCATTGATCGCAACACGGGGGCAGCGGTCGATGACTGGCTGCAATTCGTGCAGCGCGCCACCCGAGCGCTGACCACACCCATCGGTACGCGGCAGAAGCGCCCGCTGTATGGCTCGCTGATCCCGCAGCTGCTCGGGCAAAACCTTGGCGATGACCTGCTGCTGCTCGCCCAGAGCCATGCCGCCCAGGCGTTCTATAACGCGCAGAACGGCATCGGCGACTTTCAGCCCCAGGTCATCGTCGCCACCCGTCAGGGTGCCGGGCTGCTGCTGCGTTTTGCCGGCACCTGGAAAAACCGCCAACAATCCTTCGAGGTCGTGACATGAGCATGCTGATCCCTGGCCAGAACCAACTGGCCGAGCCGGCGATTATCGCGGTCGATGAGTTCGAGCCGCTGCTCGCCGAATTCAAGGCATTCGTGGTCGACTACGTCGCCACCCGTGCCCCGCAAAGCGCTGCAAAACTCAAAGTCAGCCTCGACAACGAAAGTGAACTGCTGACGTTGGCGCTTGAGGCGTTTTGCGTGCGCCTGCAAACCCACGAGCGCAAATACAATGCGCGTATCAAGCAGATGCTGGCGTGGTGGGCTACCGGCAGCAACCTGGACGCACGCCTGGCTGACATGGGCCTGGAACGCCAAGTGCTCGACCCCGGCGACCCGGCGGCTTTCCCGCCCGTGCCGCCGACGCTGGAAAGCGACGACGACGCCCGCTTGCGTTACTACCTGGCACCCCACGCTCCAGCAGCGGGCTCGCGAATGCAGTATCGCCGCGAAGTGTTCACCCTCGGCGAGCGACCCACCGTAAAGGTTCAGAGCGCATCGCCGGGCGTGGTGACCGTCAACTATACCTTCGACCCGGACGGCTATGCGGCGCAGGTCAAGGACGGCAACGGCCGCCGCACCGCGCCCGGCGAGGTGATGGTGACGGTGCTGTCTCGTGAGGGCGACGGTACCCCATCTGCGGATTTGCTTGACGGTGTACGCCGACATTTCGCACGGCCCGATGTACGGCCGGAAACCGATCTGGTCACGGTCCAGGGCGCACAGATTCAGCCCTACAAGATCCGCGTCATCGCCAAGATCAACGCCGGGCCGGACTCGGGCCTGACCCAGGTGGCGGCGCAGCAGCTGCTGCAAAACTACGCTGATTCCTGTCATCGCCTGGAAGGGCGCGTCGACCCCAGTTGGATCGACTACGCCATCCACAGTGCAGGGGCGGCGCAGCTGCAAATCCTTGAACCACTGGCGCCGATCGTCAGCAATGCGTTCCAGGCCCCGTATTGCACGGGCGTCGAGGTGGAGGTGCGTACGCTATGAGTGAATCTGACGCGAGTTTGTTGCCAGCCAACAGTTCACCGTTGGAAAAGGCTTTGGACCTGGGCTTCGGCAACTTGCTTGAGCGAGTCACGCCGCCGTTTCCAGCGTTGATGAACCCACTGCAAACGCCCAGCGAGTTTCTGCCTTACCTGGCCGCCGATCGGGGTGTCAGCGAATGGGATGCCGACGCCAGCGAATCGGAAAAGCGCCTGACTGTGGCCTTGTCCTGGCAGATCCAGCGTCAGGCCGGCACACCCAAGGCCTTGAGCTATGCCGTGGAATCACTGGGCTTCACTCCCAATATCAGCGCCTGGTATCAGCAGCGGCCAATCGGTACACCTTATACCTTTGACGTGCAGGCGATCATTGGGCGCAGTTGGTCCGGTGGCGACCACAACCGGCTGATCCGGCGCATCAACGCGGCCAAGAGCGAGCGGGACCAGGCCACGATCACCATCGTGCATGAAACCACCCAGGGCCTGCGACTGGCCGGCGCGGCCGATCCTGGGTTGAGCATCGGCGAAGACAGCCCTCCCGGCGCCTTGCCCGAAGTGAAGTTAAACGGTGCGTTCTCCCTCAACAGCGCCGCTCATACCCCTCTGAGCGATGGCGAGCTGCTGCTTGAAGGCGTGCTGCCGGAACTCGGGCTTGGCGCCCGGCTAAACAGTACCGGGGTTGCCCGGCACTACACCATTAACGACTACGACCTCAGGGCGCAGCCATGACAGATGACATCACGCGCCTGGTGCGCTTCACCTCCAAAGGTTTGGATGAAGTGCTGCAGGCAAAGAATCAGGGCCTCAAAGGCGAAATTACCCACATCGGCGCCGGTACCGGCCGCTACAACCCCGACGGCACGGAAGAGGCCTTGCGCGATGAGCGCCAACGGGTCGCCATTGTGGATTACGAAGACCTGGGCGAACGCCAACTCCGCATGGCCGCGCTGTTTGATGGCGACGATGAGTACGAGATTGGCGAGTTCGGCTTTTACCTCGCCAGCGGGACCTTGCTGGCGGTGTATTCCGTAGCAGGGAAGTTGCTGACGTATAAAGCGGCGGCGGCTCGGGTACTGCAGAAGTTTACGCTGGATATTTCGCCGTTGCCGGTGGATAGCGTGACGGTAGTAGTTGGATCCGAGAATCTCAATATTCTGCTTACAGAGGAGTTGGCTTCTCTTTCGGCTGCCAGCATCGACTCGATGTCTAGAGGCATCGCAATGCTCTTTCGAGTCATGGCGCTAGAGGAGAAAAAGCCCGCTATCGAATTTTAATTTTTCTAGGCTTGACCGATTTATAGACAGTCGATTAACCATTAACGCATACAAGGAGTTAAACCATTGAGTACTGAACAGCAACTGACGGCCGTGGTCAACGCAGCGAATGCGTTGACTAATGTTGTGACAGGGAAGATTGACGAAATTGATAGGGTGCTATCGGAAGCTAATGCGAAATATGACGAACAATTGTCCAGTTTGAACAGCCGCCTACCTCGCCTGGCGGTTACTAAAAACTTCCATATGCAGCCAGACTCCACCGAAAAACTGATTGATGGCTGGTATGTGCATACGGAAGTTACTGCCACTAAAGTTCGGACTATTACACAGCAGGCTCAATCAGCCGGGCGCCCGGATGCAGACGTTGAATTTATGCGCCAAGTGCAAGCCGATGTGCGTGAGCAATTTCCCGATTTTGATATTAAATCTGCAGGCTATTGGCGAAACACAGTCAACGTCTGGCAAATGAAATGGTCCGCAAACGATTCACTGACGTGGTTGGCATTCCCTGCTTCAATTGATGCGGGGCGTTTGAGCGGGACTACACCAGTGCCGTTAAATAATTGCATGACGATGGGCGCTTTTGTTCGAGTGAACGAGGGTAGCATTGAAGGCGCTTGGGCTAACGGTAATAAAAAGGGCAAATGGCGCTGGTGTTCCACGCTGTTCTTGCCAGACAACGTCTTTGCTAATTACATGCACGTTCACCCTACCCGCAGTTCTGTAACGGGGTCGGTTGACGTAATGCTTGCTGGCGCCTGTACAGGTGTTATTACGACGCCCAACGACTGGGGAACCTTGTTGGGCCTAGGCTAAGGAGAATATTGATGAAACCAGAATTTGTAATGCCTGATATTCACCCATTGATTAAATGGAAACTGATCCGTACTTCGCGTGATGCGGACCTGGCTGCTAGTGATTACGCGGCTATGCCTGACTACCCTATGGCGGAAAAGGATCGCCCGGTATTCATGGCTTACCGGCAAGGGTTGCGTGATATTCCAGACCAAGGGGCCGATCCTGATGCAGTTGTATGGCCCCCTAAACCTGAATTCTTGAAGTAATCCACCGCGAAAGCGGTTTTTTTTCGCCTCCCCAAAGCCCCTCCCGCAGGGGCTTTGGCGTTTCTCACCCGGAGAATCCTACCCATGCCCACCCGCCAAACCTACACCGTCCTTATCCCTTTCCCCATCGGTAACGGCCATTGGTCTACCGCTGGCGAGGAGCTGGAACTGCTCGACGTCGAAGCATCCGCCCTGCGCACCGCCGGCCGTCTGGAACTGACCAGCGTCCTCAACTCCACCCCCAAGAAGGCTGACTAATCATGGCTGAGGTTTTGAACTTCGAGCACAACGGCATCACTGTGAATGCCACCGAATCTCCCGAGGCCATGGGTGGCCTGGGCGATAACGTCATTGGCCTGGTGGGTACCGCCCCCAACGCCCATGCCTCGATCCCCAAAAACGCCCCGTTCCGCATCAACAGCTTCACCACTCAGGCGTTGCTGGACCCTACCGGTACCGAGTCGGGCACGCTGTTCCAGGCGGTGTACCAGATCCTCAAGGTGGTGAAGGTGCCGGTGTATGTGGTCATCGTCGAAGAAGGCGCCACCCCGGCTGATACGATCAACAACGTAATCGGCGGCAACGACCCCGTCACGGGTCGCAAACTCGGCCTGGCAGCCCTGAGCAGCGTGCCTGAAGACCTGACCATCATCGGCGCCCCAGGCTTCACCGGCCCCAAGGCCGTGGCCGGCGAGTTCGCCTCTTTCGGCAAGCGCATCAAGGCCCGTGTGGTGCTGGATGGCAAGGACGCTTCGGTCGCCGATCAGGTGACGTACAGCGGCGAACTGGGCGGTGCCGACCTCGGCTTCGACCGTTGCCTGCTGGTGCACAACATGCCGTCGGTGTATTCCAAGGCCGCGAAAAAGAACGTGTTCCTGTCGCCGTCCTCGTTGGCCATCGCCGCGCTTGCCAAGGTCAAGCAATGGGAAAGCCCAGGTAATCAGGTGACCTTCGCCGAAGACGTTTCCCGCGTCGTCGAGTACAACATCCTCGACACCTCTACCGAAGGCGACCTGCTCAACCGTTACGGCGTGAGTTACTACGCCCGCACGGTGCTTGGCGGTTTCTCACTGCTGGGCAACCGCTCCATCACCGGCAAATTCCTCAGCTACGTCGGCCTGGAAGACGCCATCAGCCGCAAGCTGGTCAAGGCCGGCCAGAAGGCCATGGCCAAGAACCTCACCAAGTCCTTCATGGACCAGGAGGTCAAGCGCATCAACGACTGGCTGCAAACCCTGGTCGCCGACGAAACCATCCCTGGCGGCAGCGTGTACCTGCACCCGGAGTTGAACAGCGTCGAGAAGTACAAGAACGGCACCTGGTTCATCGTCATCGACTACGGCCGCTACGCGCCGAACGAACACATGGTTTATCAACTCAACGCCCGCGATGAAATCATCGAGCAGTTCCTGGAGGACGTTCTCTAATGTTTACCAACCGAGTCAGACAGGCCATTGCGGCCACCCTTCAAGGCCTGCCGTTGTCGGCCACGGTCGATTCCTTTACGCCGCCGAAAATCGAGTTCGAAATGGACCAGATGACCGGCGGGCGCTTCATCGCCGAAGAGGTGGCCA
This sequence comes from Pseudomonas sp. MUP55, assembly GCF_034043515.1. NCBI lineage: Bacteria > Pseudomonadati > Pseudomonadota > Gammaproteobacteria > Pseudomonadales > Pseudomonadaceae > Pseudomonas > Pseudomonas sp. MUP55. Next base: position 1,378,967 of record NZ_CP138214.1, read on the forward strand.
AAAGCGCCAAGGCGCTGGGCGCAACCCTGGTGCTGCAAGGGGTCGGCGCGCAAGTGCTGCTGGCGCTTGGCGTCACGCAGGGGGATGACATCCTGTTGAACGTGCGAGAAGCCGGTCAGGACCAGGACGGCAAGACCTACTTCACCTACCACACCGTAGGCGGCAAGTTGAAGTCACTGACCGAGACTGCGCTGACGATGAATGCCAAGCCCGTCACCACCCTGGAACTGTCCTGCCGCACCTATAACCGCCTGGAAAACGGTATTCCGGTGATCGATATCGACGTGCGCACCCAGAAGTTCGTGCTCAACGGTGTCGACATTCTCGGCGACGCCCGCCGCGCCGTGCTGATGCCGTAAACCCCCGGGGGCGGGTCAGCTCGCCCCCATACCTGATCAAGGAATTGCCCCATGGCCTGGAAGCCTGCGCTACATATCCTGCTGTCCCCGATCACCGCCGACACCGGTGCCGTGATCGAGCAGATTCAACTCAAGCCGTTGTTCTACGCGCCACAGAAAGAAGCCCTGGCACGCGCCGGTGACGACGAGGATGACCAGTTCTTCGAACTGGCAAAACTCGCCACCGGCCTGTCGGAAAAAGAACTGGACCAGCTCAAGCGTCCGGACTACGTCAGCATTGCGCAATACGTACACGAGATGTCGACCCAGCCTGCATCGTTCTTTCTCGATCAAGCTGCTGTGCCACGAGAATCGTTGGCGGCCGAGCAGGTCGCGCTGCTGCTTCCCCTTCAAGCGAGCGGTCGCACCCTTACCCACATCACCCTGGAAATGCCTGCGCTGCGCGCCACCAAAGTGATGAAAAAACTGCCCACCAACAAAGAGCGTGCCGAGTTCATCACCGCTCATTGCGCTGGGCTGATGATTCCTGACCTCGCCGGCCTGACCGTGCCCGACTGGACCGAACTGCAGGGGCGCATCGACGATTTTTTAAACAAACCGGCGGACTTCTTTCGGAGCGCGACATCGAAGTGATCCTCGATGTAGTGCCGCTGGTTTACTTGGTAAACGAAGCGGAAATTCTCGATTGGGACGCCGGGAAAGCCTTGCGCCGCTACGACATCGCGATCAGTCGCCTTGGCGTCAAACAGGAGTAGAGCGGGATGGCAGACAGTAATCAAGCGGCTGAGTCGGCCATCGTCACGGACGGCCCGCTGACTCAGGGCCCACTGGAAAAAAGTGGTGCGCAGGCCAGCCTCAAACCTATCGCACAAACGCTGGCGAGCCCGTCTGAGGCTGTGCCGGGCAGTGCTGGCAATCTGGCGTTGGCATTGGCTGATGCCAGCCTGGAGATCAACCTTTTGGCCACCGGCCAGGCGCGGCTGGTGGACACGCTCGAGCTGTTCAACGCCTCGTTGCTCAAGCTGATGGACGCCCGGCAAATCGACGCCGCAGATGCGGCGGGGGCGAGCGATACACCTGCCCAAAAGGCGGCCGACTCGGTCACACCGTCGCAGTCACTGGACGCCGCGATGACCGACCTGGACCAGCTGTTGCAGTTCGCCGTGCGCGAGCGCAAGACGATGCGCGAAGCCAACCTCGCCATGGCATCCGAGCCGATGGTGGCGGCCAGTGGCGCGAGCGCCGTTGACCTTGCGAAGGTCGAGTATGTGGCCGCCAAGTTGGGTATCGGCAGCGACCGGGTTGACGCCTCTGGCGATATCGACAAAGTCGGGCGCCAGGCAGAGTTGCAACAGTTCGCCCGCGACGCCGCAATAATGGCGACGGCCTTCAAGATCGATATCAAGAACGCCGGCGAACTCTTGGGGGGCTGGCGCGAGTCGATGCACCTCGACCGTGCACAAACCCTGGATCTTGCTGACGCCACAAACGTGTTGGGCAACGTGGTCACGCTCAAGGCCGAGTCGGCGGATATCGCGGCGATCGTACAACACCAGGGCGCTGCCGCGACGCAGGCGGGCATGAGCCCCGCGCAGGCGGCGGCGCTGTCGGCGGCGTTGCTGAGCGCGGGTAACAGCAAAGGTGCTGCTGGCTTCGGCCTGGAAAAAATCAGTACCGCGCTGGCTAAAGGCGACAAGGCCTCCCCTGAACAGCGCAGTGCCTGGGCAGCGCTCAAACTCGATCCCGAAGCCTTGGCTGTCGGGATGAAACACGATGCTGCGCAGACCCTGGTGACCGTGCTTGAAGCGCTCAAGTCGCAACCGGCGCAAAGGCAGGCGGCGCTGGCGACGCAGCTGTTCGATGGTAATCAAGCGGTTCTGAGCCTGGTGCCGACTATCGACCGCGTGAAGCAGGCCTTTTCGCTGGTGGCCGAACCCTCCAGCTACGCCACCTCGGTGCTGGGGGATCAAAGCTCCGTTGCCCGCCTGGCAGCGGTTCGCGCCGATTCCACCCAGGCACGCCGGCAGGCGTACGAGGCCAGCACCACTCGCCTGGATACCGCCACCGACGCCGCCCTGGCGCCCCTTGTGGATACCTCGCTGACGGCGATGACCGGCTTGGTCAATGCTGTGAGCTGGTTGGCCGAAGCCCTGCCTCAGGCCACCGCCGCGGTCACGTTGGCAGGTGCTGCGCTGGGGCCTTTGATTGCCGGCGTGTTCGATGCCGTGAAAGACAAGGTATTTGAAAAGGTTGCGGGGAAAATTTTTGGCGAGGGCGCTGCCGGCGGCAACTCGCCCACCCGCCCGCAGCCGTCCGGCGGTAACGACGCACCTACAGGCGAACGCACGCCGGGTTCGGCGCCCCAGAGCCCGCGTAAAGCGGGGAGGGCCAGCAAAATTACCAGACAGGTTTCGTCGGGGTTGTTGCTGGCAAACGCCGCAGTCGACGTCGTCCAAGGCGCGCGGTCGGGAAATCTGGGCGAAGCGGTTGGCACCAGCGTGGGCTCGATAGGCGGCGGTGTCGCCGGTGGTTTTGCCGGTGAGTTCGCCGGCATGGCGCTGGGCCGAGCGGTGGGTACGCTTGCGGGAGCGGTGATCGGTTCGGTGGTGCCGGGTGCCGGCACCGTGCTCGGTGGCGTCATGGGAGGCGTTGCCGGGGGGGCTATCGGCAAAGTGGTGGGCGGTGCCGTGGGGACGTTCGTCGGCAGCGACGTGGGTGCCTGGCTGGCTGAAAAAGTCATGGGCTCCGAGGATCGCTTGCCGCCTGCGTCGCAGGTCAGCGACACCCTCACCAACCCTCAAGCCGATAACCGCCAAATCAACTTCGCCCCGCAAATCACTATCAACGCGCCGGAACAAGCCAGCTATGAACAATTGGCGACGCTCGTGGTGCAACAGATCGAAGCGCAATTTACGCCGCTGTCGATGGATAACCTGCTGGCGACGCGACGTGGTTCGGCACTCACCGATGGAGCTGTGTGATGCGACAACAGATGGTGTTGGGCACTTTTATTTTCGGGCTGTCACGCGGGTTCGCCTACGACACCCTTGATCGTGGAAGCAGTGGAGGCTGGGTCAACCTGGGCATCATCGCCGGCAAACCCAAGTCCAGCCAAGTGGGGCAGGACCTGGAAACGTTGACCTTGGGCGGCAAGGCGGCGCGTGCCAAGGGCATGCAGCGCCTGGATGAGTTGCGTGCCCTGCAAGGTCTGCGGGCACCATTGCCGCTGGTGGACGGTTTGGGACGTAACTGGGGATTGTGGACGATCAAGTCGGTCACCGAAAAACAAGCCGGCGTGATCGACGACGGTACGGCAATGGCGATCGCTTGGTCGCTGGTATTGGAGGAGTTCGTCAATGCGTAGGGTCCGAAGTATTGCTGGCGACTCGGTGAACCTGCTGTTGTATCGAGAGCTAGGGCGTTGTGATGATGCCGCGGAGGAAGCGCTGTGGCGCTTGAATCCGCAACTGGCGGAAAAAGGCCCGGTACTGCCCGCAGGCGTCAGCGTGCTGGTGCCTGAACTGGCGGCGCAGCCGGTCGCGAGCCGGCCGGTTTCAGCCTGGGATTAAGGAGCGATCATGGCACTTGGATTCACACCCGCAGTGGAGCTTTATGGCGCCAATGCCGCGTTGTTCAACGAGCGGTTAGTGGAATGGGAACATACTGACGTAGCCGGATTCGTATCCGACCAACTCAAGTTGACCCTGGATATCGAGGGCCTTGAAGGCTTGCCCGATCTGGGCGGTAAGATCGGCTTGCGCGTGGGTTACCTTGAGTCCGGCCTGGTGGATAAGGGCGTCTTCACGATCACTCAGCGTACACCGTCATTCTTCCCGATGCGGCTGGCGCTGGTGGCCACCGCGGCACCGTTCGATGAGCCCTCCTTCAAACAGCGCCGCACCGCCAGCCATGGGCCGATAACCTTGGGCGCACTGTTTCGCCAATTGACCAGCCGCTACGGGTTTTCCCCGCGTGTGGCGCCTGAACTTGAGGGCGAACAGATCGCGCATATCGATCAGACCAATGAAAGCGACATGGCCTTTCTGACCCGGCTGGCCAAACGCTTCGATGCGGTGGCCAAGCCTGTCGACGAGCTGTATGTGCTGGGGCGCAAAGGCCAGGTCAAGTCGTTGTCGGGCAAGGCGCTGCCGGATGTGCGGTTGTCCGTAACCCATGACAATCGCCCGGGTGAGCGCGCCTTCATCAGCGCCAAACTTACCGAAGACAGCCGCGCCAAATACAGCGGCGCGCAAACGTCCTGGTGGGATGCGGCAGCCGGCAAGAAGCAGGTCGTGGAAGTGGGCATCGCACCCTTCAAGATAGTCACTCAGCGCTACCAGAGCGAAGACGAAGCGCGCTCAGCGGCACAGGGCGAGATGCGGCGCGTGTGGCGCGAAGGGCTGCTGATCGATGTGGTATGTCCCGGTAATCCGTCGTTGGCCGCTGAAGGGTTGCTTCTGCTGGACGAATCATGGCCGGGCTTTATGCAGGGGCGCTGGTCGATCAAGAAGGTGACGGCCAGCGGTAAACGAGCAGGCGGCTATCGATGCACGATCCAGGCCAGCGGTTTGTCGGTGTAATCACTTATTCAGAGTAAAGCCAATGCTGATGACACTTGCCCAGCTTCTGGGTGTAATGCCTGGTGCCCGCCTTCGAGCGGGCATTTTTTTGTCCCCTTTAAATGCAGCCTTCGTTCGGTACGAGATTGACAACGCCAAACGCATCGCCGCCTTCCTCGCCCAAGTCGGCCACGAATCCGCCGAACTGCGCTACGTGCGTGAACTGGGCAGCGATCAATACCTCAGCAAGTACGACACCGGCACTCTGGCTGCACGCTTGGGCAATACCCCCGAGGCGGATGGCGATGGCCAGAAATACCGGGGGAGGGGGCTGATTCAGGTCACCGGTCGCCGTAACTACCTGTCCTGCAGCCAGGCATTATTTGGCGATGATCGCCTGCTGCAACAACCGCAGCTGCTGGAGCAGCCCGAATGGGCCTGCGAATCCGCCGCCTGGTTCTGGCAAACCAACGGCCTCAACGAATTGGCCGACAAGGACCAGTTCACCACCATCACCCGGCGTATCAACGGCGGCTTGAACGGGCTGCAGGACCGATTGCAACTGTGGGAACGGGCGAAGGCGGTGTTATGCGTTTCCTAGACCTGTGGCGTTGGGTTGGCGTTTGCCTGCTGCTTGCGCTGGTCTGGCAGGTGCAGGCCTGGCGCTATGGTGCGCAGCTTGAGCGTCAGGCGGCCGGGCATGCGCTGGCGCTCAGTCAGCAAAACCAGGCCGCGTTCGCACAGCAGCAGGCAGACCAGCAAAAGCGTCTGGCCCTGGAACAGCAACTTAACGCCAACGATCAACACCATGCTCAGGAGTTGAGCGATGCCCAACGTAACCAAGCTGCTTTGCGCGACCGCCTGGCCACTGCTGATGTGCGGTTGTCAGTCCTTCTCGACGCCACCGACCCCGCCAGCTGCGCTGCGCTGCCCACCGCCACCACCCCCGGCGGCGTGGTTCATGCAGCCCCACGAGCCCGACTTGACCCGGCGCATGCTCAACGAATTATCCGCATCACCGACGACGGCGATAACGCCTTGATCGCCTTGCGTGCCTGCCAGGCCTACGTGCAGGCCGTCGCGCGTTAGTCTTTTGATGCACTCTGCAACTTGCATGGCCGATGGGCTGCTGTAGGGTAGGCGAACCCCCGCCCATTCCTGGAGACGACCGTGAAGGAAATCACTCAACTGGCTGCTGAACTGGGGCGCCGTTTGCAGGTGCTCAATGCCCATGTCACCACCGCCGAGTCCTGCACCGGCGGCGGGATTGCCGAAGCCATTACGCGGATACCAGGCAGTTCGGCGTGGTTCGAGGCGGGCTATGTCACCTACTCCAACCGGCAGAAGACCCGGCAGTTGAATGTGCCGGAAAAGCTGTTTGCCAAAGTGGGCGCCGTCAGCCAGGAGGTGGTGGAAGCGATGGTGCGGGGCGCACAGGAAAAAAGCCTGGCGCGCTTTGCCGTGGCGGTCAGCGGCGTGGCCGGTCCTGACGGTGGCTCGCCGGACAAGCCGGTGGGCACGGTGTGGCTGGCGTTTGGCGTGGGCGACGAGGTCACGGCCGAGCTTGTGCACTTTCCCGGCAACCGCGATGAGGTCCGCCGACAAACGGTAAAGGCTGCGCTGGAGGGCTTGTTGCGACGAGCTGCAGCAGAAATAGACAATCAGGGGTAGGCGATCTTCGATCTTTGTGGAACAATACTGTCTACTTATACAGGTGTTGGCCGTCAGGCCTTATTGATTACGTGAGGACTTTAATGGACGACAACAAGAAGAAAGCCTTGGCTGCGGCCCTGGGTCAGATCGAACGTCAATTCGGCAAGGGTGCCGTAATGCGTATGGGCGATCACGACCGTCAGGCGATCCCGGCTATCTCCACTGGCTCTCTGGGTCTGGACATCGCGCTCGGCATTGGCGGCCTGCCAAAAGGCCGTATCGTTGAAATCTACGGTCCTGAATCTTCCGGTAAGACTACCCTGACCCTGTCGGTGATTGCCCAGGCTCAGAAAATGGGTGCTACCTGCGCGTTCGTCGACGCCGAGCACGCCCTGGACCCGGAATACGCCGGCAAACTGGGCGTCAACGTTGACGACCTGCTGGTTTCCCAGCCGGACACCGGCGAGCAAGCCCTGGAAATCACCGACATGCTGGTGCGCTCAAACGCCATCGACGTGATCGTGGTCGACTCCGTGGCAGCGCTGGTACCGAAGGCAGAAATCGAAGGCGAAATGGGCGACATGCACGTGGGCCTGCAAGCCCGTCTGATGTCCCAGGCGCTGCGTAAAATCACCGGTAACATCAAGAACGCGAACTGCCTGGTGATCTTCATCAACCAGATCCGTATGAAGATCGGTGTCATGTTCGGTAGCCCGGAAACCACCACCGGTGGTAACGCGCTGAAGTTCTACGCTTCGGTCCGTCTGGATATCCGCCGTACCGGCGCGGTGAAGGAAGGTGACGAGGTTGTCGGTAGCGAAACCCGCGTTAAAGTGGTGAAGAACAAGGTAGCTCCACCTTTCCGTCAAGCAGAGTTCCAGATTCTGTATGGCAAGGGCATCTACCTGAACGGCGAGATGATCGACTTGGGCGTGCTGCACGGTTTCGTCGAGAAGTCCGGTGCCTGGTATGCCTACAACGGCAGCAAGATCGGTCAGGGCAAGGCCAACTCGGCCAAGTTCCTGGCGGACAACCCCGATATCGCCGCCACGCTTGAGAAGCAGATTCGCGACAAGCTGCTGACCGCAGCGCCAGACGTCAAAGCAGCCGCCAACCGCGCGCCGGTTGACGAGATGGAAGAAGTCGACACTGACGTCTGAAGCAAACGATGACTGTTGTACTGGATACACTCGTCGCCGTTCGGCGCACTGCGATGGACCTGCTCGCACGCCGCGAGCATGGTCGAGTCGAGCTGACACGCAAATTGCGTCAGCGCGGCGCAGAGCCTGAAATGATCGAAACAGCCCTCGACCGCTTGACGGAAGAGGGTTTGTTGTCGGAATCCCGATACCTCGAAAGCTTTGTGTCCTACCGCGCCCGCTCCGGTTATGGCCCTGCGCGAATTCGCGAAGAGTTGAGCCAGCGTGGCCTGCAACGTGCCGATATCGACCTCGCCTTGCGTGAGTGCGGTATCAGTTGGCAGTCGCAGTTGGAAGAGACTTGGCGCCGCAAGTTTTCAGGTCATCTTCCTATAGATGCTAAAGAGCGCGCCAAGCAAGGGCGCTTCCTGAGTTATCGTGGGTTTTCGATGGACATGATCAGTCGCTTGTTAAGCGGCCGAGACATGGATGACTGAATGCCACAAAAACGATAGGCCCACTATGAAAATAGTGGGCCTTTTTTTTTGCCCGCAAAAAACTTACGCGGGTTGTGGCATCACGCGCTGCTGCGCTTCACCTTGGGCCTGAACCCAGTTATCCGGCAAGTTGATGTAGTCCACCAACTCGCGCAACCGCCCCTGATCGCGGCCGTTGAAGTTGAATACCAGCCGGGTCAAATGACTGAACCTGGGTTCGTCATGGTCTTCACCGGTGTAGGCAAGCTGCTGGAACTCTCCGCTCAGTCGCAGGCTGGCGAACTCATCCTGCAAATGGGCCAGGGCTTGATCACTGAGCGGATGATTCATGCGCACCACAAACTCGCGCTTCATCCAGCGCGTTGAGTGGAAGTTGGCATAAAACCGGTTGATCTCGTCCACGGCTTCTTCGGCGCTGTATACCAGGCGTATCAGCTTGAGATCGGTCGGCAGGATGTAGCGATTAGCCTCCAGCTGGCTGCGCATAAAATCCAGGGCGCCTTGCCAGAATCCGCCACCCGGTGCGTCCAGCAGCACCACCGGTACCAGCGGGCTTTTGCCGGTCTGGATCAGGGTCAGCACTTCCAGGGCTTCGTCCAGGGTGCCAAAACCACCTGGGCACAGGATCAGTGCGTCGGCTTCCTTGACGAAGAACAGTTTGCGGGTAAAGAAGAAGTGGAAGGACAGCAGGTTATCGGTGCCATCGATGGTCGGATTGGCATGCTGTTCGAACGGCAGGGTGATGTTGAACCCCAGGCTGTGCTCCAGACCCGCGCCTTCATGCGCCGCAGCCATGATGCCGCCGCCACCGCCGGTGATGACCATCATGTCGGAGCGCGCCAGTGTCGCGCCGACCTCTCGAGCCAATGCATACAGCGGGCTTTCTATTGGCGTACGTGCCGAGCCGAATACCGTGACTTTGCGTCGTCCCTTGAATTGTTCGAGCACACGAAAGGCATGGTCGAGCTCACGTATGGCGCGCAATGTGATCTTGGCGTTCCAGCGATCACGGTCGTCCCGGGCCATGCGCATAACAGTGAGGATCATGTCGCGATAGAGAGGAATATTGGCGCTGTTGGGGGCGATCAGCTGGAGTTGCGCGTCGACCTGCTGTGTGAGGTCAGTGCCGTTTTGTTCAAACAGCTTTAGCAGAAGGTCATTCGATTCATCAGGCATTCAACTTCTCCTTCTTCACAGGGCCTGGGTAGCCGATGGGAGTCGGCAGGGGCCACGACACTGCATGTGTCGCTATTTGCCACGGGAGGGCAGGCCTCTTTTGCCCTGAAAGCGTTACAGCGCAGCATCGAGTGCTGCTGCGGGCGGGCGGATGGAATGAAGTGATCATGGGCCGAAAAACCCATGGCTGGCAACCGCTTATTGATTGCTCGTCATGGTGTAGGCGCGGGTGGAGCGGGGAATTGCGCGCCGCAAGACAGCGACGCGCGAAGGCAAGCCAGGGTTACTTTTTCTTCTTGGCTGGAGCCGGGCAGTCGGCTTCGGCGAATTTTACCGAGGCGACAGGGCGGTTGGTTTTGTTCTCGGTAATTTCGTAGCGCATAACTGCGCCCTTCGCCATCAGTTCGCGATAGCCAGGGTTGGTGCATACGCTGCGGCCGAGCTGGAAATACACCGCCTTGGGGTTGGCACGCATCTGTTCGGCGCGGTCAGGCTGCACGCTCAGATGATCGATCAGTTGCATGCCTTCAACCGTGTAGGCCACTTCCAGGGTTTTTTCGTCGATTTCCCGTGGCAGGTCCTTGTTGCTTTCGGTCGCGACGCTTTGCAGCTTCCGGTTCATTTGAGCCTCCAGCAGCGAGGCTGCATGGGCGCCCATAGGCAAGGCCAGCGCGATAGCGACGGATGGGGCAACGAGGCGCAGCATGGAACGCAGCATCAAACTCTCCTGATTCGGTTACTGGTGCATAGACCAGCCACTGCGCTGTGCGTTCAGTGGCGCGCAATTATAGGTGAGCGCTGGCCACTACAGCCAGGCGTATCGCTGGTAAACTGCCTCGACTTCAATTGCTCTCGAGTTACCCCGTGTCGATCTACCCGCTTCCATGGCGCATCCAATGAGCCACGCTGTCTCCCGCTTGCGTGCCCAGCGCCTGGCCCGAGCCGTCAGGCCTTTCCTCAATCGGGGGTCGCGTGCCGAGCGGTGCGCAGGTTGCCGAGTGATTCCCGAGTATTGCCTGTGCGCCTGGCGACCAAAGGTTGAAGCCAAATCTGCGATGTGCCTGTTGATGCACGACGTCGAACCGATGAAGCCCAGCAACACCGGATGGCTGATCGCCGATGTGATCGACGACACCACCGCGTTCGCCTGGTCGCGCACCGAAGTCGATCCGGACCTGCTGACCTTGCTGGCCGATCCGCAGTGGCAGCCCTACATCGTGTTTCCTGGCGAATTCGTGGCGCCTGAGCGAGTGGTCAGCGCCGTGAGCGCAGAGGAGGGCAAGCGCCCGCTGTTCATCCTGCTCGACGGTACGTGGAGCGAAGCGCGCAAGATGTTTCGCAAGAGCCCGTATCTGGAGCATTTGCCGGTGTTGAGTCTGGCACCGGAGCAATTGTCGCGGTACAAGCTGCGCCGCTCCAAGCGTGATGATCACTTCTGCACCGCCGAGGTTGCCGCGCTGTGCCTGGAGCTGGCCGATGATCAGCTCGCCAGCGAAGTCCTGGATGCTTACCTCGATGTGTTCAGCACGCACTACCTGGCCGCCAAGTTTCAGCTGCCTTTGAATGAGACGGACAGTGTCCACTCCCGTTTGGCGCCCTTTATCCCCGCGGTATGACCAGTCGACGTTTGCATGATGGCACCTTAATCGTGCAACCCGCTAAAATCCCCTTGGGCGTAGTGCTTGACCCCCCAGGCCGCGCTGGGCATGCTGGGCGCCGATTGGGGCGCAAGCTTGGTTTTTCGACGTTGTCTGGCGTGTTTTTGACGTTGAGCGTGCTCCTTGGCGATGGCTGCCTGGTCGTTGCCTTGTGTACTGGCGAACCCTGAACCCATCAGGGCTCCCCTAAAAAACAGGATCATTTAATCAATGGCCACATACGAAATCCTGATAGCCGATGACCACCCGCTGTTTCGCAGTGCGCTGCATCAGGCCGTAACCCTGGGGCTGGGCCCTGACGTCCGACTGGTCGAAGTCGCCAGCATTGCCGAGCTGGAAGCCCGCTTGACCGAAAAATCCGACTGGGACTTGGTGCTGCTCGACCTGAACATGCCCGGTGCCTATGGTTTTTCCGGATTGGTGTTGCTGCGCGGGCAATATCCGCAGATCCCGGTGGTGATGGTTTCGGCCCAGGAAGAGGCTGATGTGGTGGTGCGCTCCAAAGAGTTCGGCGCCAGCGGCTTCATTCCCAAGTCCAGCGCTATGCAAGACATCCAGAAGGCTGTGCGTACCGTATTGGACGGCGATGTGTCCTGGCCACCGCAAGCATTTGAAGAAATCAACGTGTCCGACGAAGCCAAGGCGGCCCGCGATGGCCTGGCCAGTTTGACGCCTCAGCAGTTTCGCGTGTTGACCATGGTGTGCGAGGGCCTGTTGAACAAGCAGATTGCCTACGAGTTGAGCGTGTCGGAAGCCACTATCAAGGCCCATGTCACCGCGATTTTCCGCAAGTTGGGTGTGCGTACGCGAACCCAGGCGGCGCTGCTCCTGCAACAACTTGAGTCAATTTCGCAGCATTAAGCTGTCACCGATTCACGCTTTTTTGACTTTGCGTGCTCTAGCTTCCCCACTCCTTTGGTTCAGTTGCCTACATCTATGTCGCCTTTCAAGGGTCAAACCGGTATCAAACGTATCTTCAACGCAGGGGGCTATTCCCTCGATGGCCTGCGCGCGGCTTTCACCGGCGAGGCGGCGTTCCGTCAGTTGGTACTGCTGAACGTTATCCTGATTCCGTTGAGTTTTTTCCTGCACGTCAGCCGCGTCGAACGGGCCTTGCTGATTGCCGTGTGCCTGCTGGCGCTGATTGTGGAATTGCTCAATTCGGCGGTGGAGGCGGCCATCGACCGCATCTCCCTGGACCGCCATCCACTGTCGAAAAATGCCAAGGACATGGGCAGCGCCGCGCAATTCGTGGCCTTGACCATGATCACGCTGGTATGGGCGGTCATCCTGATCTAGCGATCAGGCAATGCTCGGCAGCACGATTTCGTCGCTGCGCTGAACGCCGGCGGTAAACGCGCGGCACAGCTCCAGGAACTCGCGCATCGCCGAAGTCTGGTACTTCTGTTTGTGCCAGATAAAGTAGAACTGCCGGGTCAGGTCCAGGTCCGGGGTTTCTACCGGCACCAGGCTGCCGCGACGGAACGCATCGCGCAGCGCCAGCCGCGAAATGCACCCAATTCCCAAGCCCGACTCCACTGCCCGTTTGATCGCTTCGGTGTGTTCCAGCTCCAGGCGGATATTCAGTGCGCTGCGGTGATGGCGCATGGCCTGGTCAAACGTCAGGCGCGTCCCCGAGCCTTGTTCGCGCAGGATCCACGCCTCATGGGTCAACTCGTCCATGCTCGCCACGCCGCGCTTGGCCAAATGGTGCTGGGGCGCGCAAAACACCACCAGTTCGTCCTCAACCCAGGTCTGCACCTCGATGTCCGGATGGCTGCAGTCGCCTTCGATTAGACCCAGGTCAATTTCGTAATGGGCCACCTGATGCACGATATGGGCAGTGTTTTGCACATGCAGTTTCACCTGGCTCTCGGGGTGCTGCTGCATGAAGCTGCCGATCAGCAGGGTCGCCAGGTAATTGCCGATGGTCAGGGTGGCGCCCACTGCCAGCGAGCCAAAGCCGGACTTGCCGTTAAGCAGGTCCTCGATCTCTTTGGCCTGGTCCAGCAGTGCCACCGCTTGAGGCAACAACTGATGCCCAAGCGCATTGAGGCTCAGGCGTTTGCCGGCGCGGTCGAATAACTGGCAGCTGGATTGACGCTCCAACTCGGTAATCGACGTGCTGGCGGCGGATTGAGATAAGGCCAGCAGGCCAGCAGCGCGGGAGACGCTTTCCTGCTGGGCGACGGCGACGAAGACTTGCAGTTGACGGAGAGTGAATCGCATATCGATATAACCGATAACCCTTATCTTAATAATCCAGTTAACAGATATTGTCGCCGCCATTAGAATACTGTGCAATTGCGCACTTCACATTTGGCGCAGACCCATTTCCAGGAGTCCCCCGTACATGAGCAACATGAACCACGAGCGTGTCCTCAGTGTTCATCACTGGAACGACACTCTGTTCAGCTTCAAGTGCACCCGCGATCCAGGTTTGCGCTTCGAGAACGGTCAGTTCGTGATGATCGGCCTGCAACAGCCCAACGGCCGCCCGCTCATGCGCGCCTACTCCATTGCCAGCCCGAACTGGGAAGAGCATCTGGAGTTCTTCAGCATCAAGGTGCCGGATGGCCCGCTGACTTCCCAGCTGCAGCACTTGAAGGAAGGCGACGAGATCATCATCAGCAAAAAACCGACGGGCACCCTGGTGCTTGACGATCTCAAGCCTGGCAAACACCTTTACCTGCTAAGCACCGGTACGGGTCTGGCGCCATTCATGAGCGTGATCCAGGACCCGGAGACCTACGAGCGCTTCGAAAAAGTGATCCTGTGCCACGGCGTGCGTTACGTCAACGAAGTCGCCTACCGCGAATTCATCACCGAGCACCTGCCGCAGAATGAATTCTTCGGCGAGGCTCTGCGTGAAAAGTTGATCTATTACCCCACCGTGACCCGCGAGCCGTTCGAAAACGAAGGCCGCCTGACTGACCTGATGCGCAGCGGCAAGCTGTTCAGCGACATCGGCCTGCCGCCGATCAATCCCGAGGACGACCGCGCGATGCTGTGCGGCAGCCCAAGCATGCTGGATGAGACCAGCGAAGTGCTGAACAGCTTCGGCCTGAAAGTTTCGCCACGCATGCGTGAGCCGGGCGATTACCTGATCGAGCGCGCGTTCGTCGAGAAGTAATCAGCCAATACACAGATGCAAAAAATGTGGGAGGGGGCTTGCCCCCGATTGCAGAGTGTCAGTACCACCTTCAGTGGCTGATACACCGCGATCGGGGGCAAGCCCCCTCCCACATTTTTGTGTTCCGGTTTATCTGGCCGGTACCACTTCAAGCACGCAGATAAGCCCTGCCTCGGGATAGTGCCAGCGCACATCCACATCCCAGAGCTGCGCGCCGTACTCACGCTCAGGCCCGGGTGTCTGATAGGCCGGGCGCGGGTCCTGCGCCAGGCACTGGTCAATCAACTCCACCAGCGGTTCACCCAGACGCTGGCCATGGCCCTGTGCCTGTTGCAGTGCGGTCTTGAGCCACTGCACCTCAATCAAATGTGGCGCGCCGCTGGCGATGTGGTTGGTCGCCGTATCAACGCTATCGGCATAGGGTACATACGGCTTGATATCCAGCACTGGCGTACCGTCGAGCAAGTCGATCCCGGAAATCCACAGTCGCCCCGGCTCCACCTTGTCCAGCTTCACCACCGACTGGCCGATGCCGTTTGGGCGGTGGGTCGCGCGCGTGGCAAACACGCCCATGGAGGTGTTGCCGCCCAGGCGCGGCGGGCGCACTTTAAGGCGTGGCTTGTCTTCCAGCGCCTGGTGGAACAGAAACAGCAGCCACACATGGCTGACCTGCTCCAGCCCCTGCACCGCATCGCCGCCATCGAACGGCGCCACCAGCTCCAGCACACCACGGGCGGCCGGCGCCAGGTGCGGCTGACGCGGGATAGCGAACTTCTCCTTGAAGCAGGAGCGGACGAAGCCGACGGGCGCGACGGAGTAAGCCATTTTTGAGCCTCAAGTGGCGAGCTGCAAGCCGCAAGCTTTAACTTGCCGCTCGAAGCTCATCGCTGTTCTTAGGCTCTGACGCGCAGCGTCAGCCCCTTAAGGAAGTTGCGCAGCAACTGGTCACCACACGTGCGGTAGTTGGTGTGGCCGAACTTGCGGAACAGTGCGCTCAGCTCAGGCTTGGATACCGGGAACTCGGCGGCCTTGAGGATGGCGTGCATGTCGTCTTCCTTCAATTCGAAGGCGACGCGCAGTTTTTTCAGAATGATGTTGTTGGTCACCGGCGTTTCGATCGGCTGCGGCGGACGGCTCTCATCCTTGCCGCGCTTGAAAATGACCAGGCCATCGAGAAAGTGTGCCATGACCTCATCCGGGCAGAACACAAAGCCTTCTTCCTCATCTTTCTTGAGGTAAGTCAGCAAATCTTCCTTGGTCACGTCCATGCCGCCGAGCTTGATGATCTCGACCATCTTGTTGTCGCTGATGTCGAGCATGTAGCGCACGCTGCGCAGTACGTCGTTGTGAATCATGGTGGGCAATCCTGGTTTTCAACGGGGTAGACACCGCCATCAGGCAGTGTCGGGAAAAGGGTAACGGCCTAGAACTTCTCTTTGCCGGACAGATAACGCCATTGGCCCACCGGCACCTTGCCAATGGAGACGCCGCCGATGCGGATGCGACGGATGGCGATGACTTTCAGGCCAACGGCTTCGCAGAAGAGCGCGATCACCCCCGGCTGCGGGTTTTTCAGCGCAAAACGCAGGCGGTTTTCGTTCTGCCAGCTGGCTTTCACGGCTGGCAGCTCCTTGCCTTTGTAGGTCAGGCCGTGGTTCAGGCGGTTGAGGCCGTGGGCCACCATGTCGCCTTCGACTTCAACCACGTATTCCTGCTCGATCTTGGCGGCATCGGCGGTCAACTTGCGCAGGATTTTCCAATGCTGGGTGAACACCAGCAGGCCGCTGGCCTTGGCTTGCAGGTCGGCGCTGGCGGTCAGGCGCAGGAAGTGGCCCTTGAGCGGGCGCTTGCTGAAGCGGTGTTCTTCCGACAGGGTCTCGGCGCTGATCGACGCCATGGCGGTCTCGGCATCCATGCCAGCCGGGGCGTGCAGCAGGATGGTCACCGGCTCCGGCACGGTGGCTTTGGCGTCGGGATCGAGCTCGACCTTCTGGGTCGTCACCTTGAACTGCGGTTCGTCGATCACTTCACCGTCCACCGAGACCCAGCCGCCTTCGATAAACAGCTCAGCCTCCCGACGGGAGCAACCGACCAGCTCGATAAGGCGTTTGGAGAGGCGTATGGGGTCAGTCATGACAAGGGGC
This sequence comes from Pseudomonas sp. MUP55, assembly GCF_034043515.1. NCBI lineage: Bacteria > Pseudomonadati > Pseudomonadota > Gammaproteobacteria > Pseudomonadales > Pseudomonadaceae > Pseudomonas > Pseudomonas sp. MUP55. The sequence goes on from NZ_CP138214.1 coordinate 1,395,285, forward strand.
CGTAACAAAATGGGGCAGCTATTGTACCTGTGTAGGGCCGGTTAATCCCGGTCCCATTTCAGTGCTGGCGCTTTTTGTGCAAGCTGCATTGCGTCAGCCACTGTGCGCCTGCTGCTGGCGCAGACGCATGTGGAGCAGCGGATAGGGCTGGCCCAGGCCGTCATGTTCCGTACGTGCGATCACCTCGAAGCCCAGCTTGAGGTAAAAGCCCAGTGCCTGCGGGTTCTGCTCGTTGACTTCAAGCTCATCGGCATTCAGGTGCTCGATCGCATAGTGCAGCAATTGCCGTCCAAGCCCCTGGCCCCGATGGTGCGGGTCGATGAACAGCATTTCGACCTTGCCCGCGGCCACACCGGCAAACCCGGTGATGCGTTGGTTCGTGTCCCTGGTGCAGATCAGCATCACCTTGTCCAGGTAATGGGTCAGCACCAGATTCCTCAGCAGCTCTATGTAGCTGTCCGGCAAAAAATCGTGGGTGGCCCGGACAGAGGACTCCCAGATGTCCGTCAATCTTTGATAATCGCTGGTGTTTGGTGTGTGGATAACCGAATGCCGACGCATGCTCGCTGCCCCTGCCGATGAATGTCCATTTGGCAAACGATAGACGTAAAAAAGCCCCGCATCTTGATCAGGTGCAGGGCTTTTTACGTTATCGGCAATCAGTCGCGCTTTTCAGCCCACAAGTCGTACTCGTCGGCATCGGTGACGGTGCACCACACCTTGTCGCCCGGCTTCAAACCACTGGCATCGTCGATAAACACGTTACCGTCGATTTCCGGCGCATCGAAGAAGCAACGGCCAACGGCGCCTTGTTCGTCGACTTCGTCGATCAGCACTTCGATTTCCTTGCCGATGCGCAGTTGCAGGCGTGCCGAGCTGATGGCCTGCTGGTGCGCCATGAAACGCTCCCAACGGTCCTGCTTGACGTCATCCGGCACCACGGCCAGGTCCAGCAGGTTGGCCGGAGCACCTTCCACCGGCGAGTACTGGAAGCAGCCGACGCGGTCCAGCTGGGCCTCGGTCAGCCAGTCCAGCAGGTACTGGAAGTCTTCCTCGGTTTCGCCGGGGAAGCCGACGATGAAGGTCGAGCGGATGATCAGTTCCGGGCAGATTTCGCGCCAGTTCTTGATGCGCGCCAGGGTCTTGTCTTCGAAGGCCGGGCGTTTCATGGCCTTGAGCACTTTCGGGCTGGCGTGCTGGAACGGGATGTCCAGGTACGGCAGGATCTTGCCGGCGGCCATCAGCGGGATCAGCTCGTCTACGTGCGGGTACGGGTAAACATAGTGCAGGCGCACCCACACACCCAGGCTGCTGAGCGCTTCGCAGAGCTCGGTCATGCGGGTTTTCACCGGCGCGCCATTCCAGAAGCCGGTGCGATATTTAACGTCGACGCCATAGGCGCTGGTGTCCTGGGAAATCACCAGCAGCTCTTTCACGCCGGATTTGACCAGGCGCTGGGCTTCGTCCAGCACGTCGCCGACCGGGCGGCTGACCAGCTTGCCGCGCATCGACGGGATGATGCAGAAGCTGCAGCTGTGGTTGCAGCCTTCGGAAATCTTCAGGTAGGCGTAGTGGCGCGGCGTCAGCTTGATGCCTTGCGGCGGCACCAGGTCGATCAGCGGGTTGTGGTCCTGACGTGGCGGCACCACGTCGTGCACCGCGTTGACCACTTGCTCGTACTGCTGCGGGCCGGTCACGGCAAGCACGCTGGGGTGCACGTTGCGGATATTGCCTTCTTCCACGCCCATGCAGCCGGTCACGATGACCTTGCCGTTTTCCTTGATGGCTTCGCCGATCACTTCCAGGGACTCAGCCTTGGCCGAGTCGATGAAGCCACAGGTGTTGACCACCACCACGTCCGCGTCCTGGTAAGTGGACACGACGTCATATCCTTCCATGCGCAGTTGCGTGAGAATGCGCTCGGAGTCGACCAGAGCCTTCGGGCAACCCAGGGAAACAAAGCCAACCTTGGGGTTGGCTTTTGCGATGGTGGTGGACATGTCTAACCTCGGTATTGAATGACGCCGCCACCGTGAAGGGCAGGCAGCGGACGGGCGCTCGGTGCGCCTCTGATCAAAAAGTGCGCAATTCTAGCGGCGGGCAACGCGCTTGACCAGCTTTATGCAGGGAAATGCGACGAGTGCTGCGCTATGCTTCGCGCCGTTGCGCGTAAGTAAAAACCTAACGTCAACAAAACGTCTGTTACGAGAAGTAAAACAGCGCATGCTAGGGTCAGTTTGAGCACGTTGTTTATAAGAGACCTCAGGTCAAAAGGCAGGAGTGGTTGATGGGTCAGGCAAGCAGTCAGGCAGCGGGTGCCGAGCATTCGAACGCTAAACCGATTGGCATGCTGGTAGCAGCTGTCGGGGTGGTGTATGGCGATATCGGCACCAGCCCGCTTTACACCCTTAAAGAGGTGTTCAACGGCGGTTATGGAGTGCAGGTCAACCATGACGGCGTATTGGGGATCCTGGCGCTGATCTTCTGGTCGCTGATCTGGGTCGTATCGATCAAATACATGCTGTTCGTGCTGCGCGCCGATAACCAGGGCGAGGGCGGCATCATGGCGTTGACCGCCCTGGCACGCCGGGCGGCAGGCACGCGCAGGAAATTGCGCAGCTTTCTGGTGGTGTGCGGCCTGTGCGGCGCGGCGCTGTTTTACGGCGACAGCATGATCACTCCGGCGATCTCCGTGTTGTCGGCAATCGAAGGCCTGGAGCTGGCATTCGACGGCCTGGAAAAATGGGTCGTGCCCATGGCGCTGGTGGTGCTGGTGGCGCTGTTCCTGATCCAGAAACACGGCACCGACCGTATCGGCAAGCTGTTCGGGCCGGTAATGGTCACCTGGTTTCTGGTGCTGGGTGGCCTGGGCGTGTATGGCATCACCTTGCACCCCGAAGTGCTCAGCGCGTTGAACCCGATGTGGGCGGTGCGCTTCTTCGAGGCTCACCCCGGCATCGGCGTGGCCATCCTCGGCGCGGTGGTGCTGGCACTGACCGGTGCCGAAGCGCTGTACGCCGACATGGGCCACTTCGGCCGCAAACCCATCGCCCGCGCCTGGTTCATCCTGGTGTTGCCGGCGCTGGTGCTCAACTATTTCGGTCAGGGCGCCATGTTGCTGGGCGATCCGGAAGCGGCTCGCAACCCGTTCTACCTGCTGGCGCCGAGCTGGGCGCTGATCCCCCTGGTGGTGCTGTCGACCCTGGCCACGGTGATCGCCTCCCAGGCGGTGATTTCCGGTGCGTTCTCGTTGACGCGCCAGGCGATCCAGCTGGGTTATATCCCACGCATGCACATCCAACACACCTCCAGCGCCGAACAGGGCCAGATCTACATTGGCGCGGTGAACTGGTCGCTGATGGTCGGTGTGATTCTGCTGGTGCTGGGCTTCGAATCCTCCGGTGCGCTGGCCTCAGCCTATGGCGTGGCGGTGACCGGCACCATGCTGATGACCACCATCCTGGTGTCGGCGGTGATGCTGCTGCTGTGGAAATGGCCACCGATCCTGGCGGTACCGGTGTTGCTCTGCTGCCTGTTGGTGGATGGGCTGTACTTTGCCGCCAACGTGCCGAAAATCATCCAGGGCGGTGCCTTCCCGGTATTGGCCGGTATCGTGCTGTTCGTGCTGATGACCACCTGGAAGCGCGGCAAGCAATTGCTCGTCGAGCGCCTCGACGAAGGCGGCCTGCCGCTGCCGATATTTATCAGCAGTATCCGCGTGCAGCCGCCCCATCGCGTACAGGGCACGGCGGTGTTCCTCACCGCGCGGCCCGACGCCGTGCCCCATGCGCTGTTGCACAACCTGCTGCATAACCAGGTGCTGCACGAGCAAGTGGTGCTGCTGACGGTGGTCTACGAAGACATCCCGCGTGTGCCCGCGACGCGGCGTTTCGAAGTGGATGCCTATGGCGAGGGGTTCTTTCGCGTGATCCTGCACTTCGGCTTTACCGATGAGCCGGATGTGCCCGAGGCGCTGAAGCTGTGCCACCTGGATGAACTGGATTTCAGCCCGATGCGCACCACCTACTTCCTCAGCCGTGAAACCGTGATCGCTTCGCGCATCAAAGGCATGGCCCGTTGGCGCGAAGCGTTGTTCGCCTTCATGTTGAAAAACGCCAACGGCAACCTGCGCTTCTTCAAACTCCCGGTCAACCGGGTGATCGAGCTGGGCACCCAGGTCGAAATGTAAGGCGCTGCACTGCGGGAGCCGGCAATCGGCTCCCGGTTCACTTCTGAACCCTGTGCAATCGGTTGTTGTCGACTAGGCTCTAAGCACCATGAAAGAGAGCCTTGGAGCTTGCCCACAGAACCCGAAGAGGTGCGCCATGAGTCAGCTGCTCGAACCCTATACCCTGCGTCAACTCACCCTGCTCAACCGCATCGCGGTATCACCGATGTGCCAATACTCAAGCGAGGATGGCCTGGCCAATGACTGGCATCTGGTGCATCTGGGCAGCCGCGCCGTCGGTGGCGCCGGGTTGATTTTTACCGAAGCCACCGCCGTGACCGCCGATGGCCGTATCACTGCCCAGGACCTCGGGCTGTGGAAGGACGAACAGATCGAACCGTTGCAACGCATTACCCGTTTCATTGCGGCGCAAGGCGCGGTGGCCGGTATCCAGTTGGCGCACGCCGGACGCAAGGCCAGCACTTACCGGCCATGGATCGGCAAGCATGGCAGCGTCAAGCCACAAGACGGCGGCTGGGTGCCGGTAGGCCCATCGCCCATCGCATTCGACCCGCAGCACACCCAACCCAAACCGCTGGACGAAGGGCAGATCCAGCAAGTGATCGCCAATTTTGTCGCCGCTGCCAAGCGTGCCTTGACGGCCGGCTTTGAAGTGGTGGAGATTCATGCCGCCCACGGCTACCTGCTGCATCAGTTCCTGTCGCCCATCAGCAACCAGCGTCAGGACCAGTATGGCGGCTCCTTCGAAAACCGCATCCGCCTGGTCCTGGAAGTGACCCGCGCGGTACGCGAGGTCTGGCCCCAGGACCTGCCGCTGTTTGTGCGCGTATCAGCCACCGACTGGGTGGAAGACGGCTGGAACCCGGATGAGACCGTCGAACTGGCGCGCCGCCTGAAAGATCTCGGCGTGGACCTGATCGACGTGTCCTCCGGTGGCACCGCCGCCAACGCCGAAATCCCCACCGGCCCCGGCTACCAGACGCGCTTTGCCGAGCGTGTGCGCAAAGAGTCGGGTATCGCCACGGGCACGGTCGGCATGATCACCGAACCGGCCCAGGCCGAACATATCCTGCGCACCTGTCAGGCCGATATCATCTTCCTCGCCCGCGAGCTGTTGCGCGACCCTTACTGGCCGCTGCACGCCGACGATGACCTGGGCGGGCGCAAGGCGACCTGGCCGGCGCAATATCAGCGGGCTACGCACCGCGACCAGCCGATTCATGAGTCCGATCTCAGGGATTGACCCCTTCGCCTATTCCTACAGAAACCCACCCTGAGACGGTGGGTTTTTTTTGCGCCGAGTGACGAGTCCGGCCTGTTTATCGGCATGCGTATGGGAATCGACTGTAGGTATTTATTACCCAAGTAATTATTTAAGTGAATACTCTAAAAAAATCCCACACGTAACCAGATTGTTTCTACGCTTCAAGGTAAGCCTGACTTCCGGCCCGGGAAGTCAGTCGGTTCGCCCATGGAGCTTTACGCTTCACGGCAGGCGGGTAATGGGCAGCAGGAGTATTGGGATCCATTTCAGGAGAAGCAGTCCATGGCCAAGTCCTATGGTGTAGCGGGTGTGGTGGTGTCTTTTCTGACCCGCAGGATGTCCTTGCGTGGCGGCAGGTTGAGTTCGGATGAAGCCGAACTGCTGGCGCAATATCGCGCCCTGACCGAGAGCGATCAGGTTGCGATGCGTTATCTGATTGGGGCGATGAAAACCGTGTCACGGTTCTGAATGACGAAGCGGGCTAACTGTGGCGAGGGAGCTTGCTCCCGCTGGGCCGCGAAGCGGCCCCAAACAATGGGACTGCTGCGCAGTCCAGCGGGAGCAAGCTCCCTCGCCACAGATGATTGCCCGCTGTTGCTGCTTCTAGCTGACTGGCAGGGTGTCAGGTGTACTTGCGCTTGTCCGGCGCGGGCGGGAAGTACTGATACAGCCAGGTTTCACTCAAGGTGCGGTCCTGGGTACGGATAAACAGGCGCAGCTCCACCGGCTCGACGCTGTCGCTGGTGGGGTACCAGTCGAACAGAATGCGATAGCCCTTGATGTTATCGAGCACCAGCACGCTGAAATCCTTGACCTCGCCGTGGGAGCAGGTGACCACCGGCTCGATGCCCGTGCCGGCTGGCAAACGGTCCAGGCCGCCGCCCTTGAAGTCCACGGCAAAGCGACGCGCCCATACCTCTGGGTAATGCTCGCCGGGCGCCCAACCTTCGGTAAATCCCCCCATGCCTGAGCGGGTCGCGTCGACCTGGGCCAGCGGTGTGCTCACCGGCGGCAGGGCGCTCCAGTAGAGTTTGTAGCCGTAATTGAGCGAATCACCGGCCGCCACGGGTTTTTTCGGGGTCCAGAAGGCCACGATGTTATCCAGGGTTTCGCCGGTGGTCGGGATTTCCAGCAGGTCGATCGAACCTTCGCCCCAGGCGGTGGTGGGTTCTACCCACAGGCTTGGGCGCTTGCTGTACCAGTCCACGGTGTCCTGGTAGCTGGCGAACTCATGGTCGGTCTGCACCAGGCCAAAACCCTTGGGGTTGGTGTCGGCAAAAGCGTTGAATTGCAGCTTGGCCGGGTTGTTCAGCGGGCGGCAGATCCACTCGCCGTTACCGCGCCACATGGCCAGTCGGTCCGAGTCGTGGATTTGAGGGTGAATGGTGTCGCACATGCGGCGTTCGTGGGTACCGCAACTGAACATGCTGGTCATCGGCGCAATACCCAATTGTTCGATGGCGGTGCGCGCATTGATGTGCGCGTCGATGGCCATCACCACTTGATTGGCCTGGCAGTCGATGTCAAAGCGGTAGGCGCCGGTTGCGCTGGGCGAGTCGAGCAGGGCGTAGACCACGAAGTGGGTGGCGTCCTTGTCCGGGGTTTCGAACCAGAACTGCGTGAAGTCAGGAAACTCTTCACGTTTTTTCGCGTAGGTATCAATCGCCAGGCCGCGCGCGGACAGGCCGTACTGGCCGGTGGCATCCACGGCACGGAAGTAGCTGGCACCCAGAAACGACAACACGTCATGACGGTCCAGTTCGGGCGCCTTGAACAGTTTGAATCCGGAAAAACCCAGATCGCCGGTCAGCTGTTTGGTGTCGACCGTGGTTTTTTCATAGTTGAACAGCGAAGGGCGAAAATGCACTTCGCGGGCCTCGCGGGTCTTGGGATCGACGCTGTGCATGCGCACCGGCGTCTTGAAACCCATGCCCACGTGGAAGAACTGAACGTCCAATTGGCCCTTCAGCTCTTTCCACAGCGAGTGGTTGCCGTCATAGCCAATGGCGTTGAAATTTTGCGGGGTCATGGTCGCCAGGGTCGGCGGCAGCACCTGTTTGGTGTCTTTGTACGCGGTGCCGGCGAGCTGCTTGGCCTGGGCTTTGAGCGCTTCGAAATCGAACGCCACGGCCTTGCCATCGGCGGCACGGTTCCCGGCCCAGGCCTGCGCGGCCAGCAGGCCACTGGCCGACAAACCTGTGTAAGCCGCAATGGCCATGGATGCTTTGAGCAAATTCCTGCGATGCATAGAGACAACCTGTCGTGAGCAAATCCCGCGCCGTTCCTGGCACGTAATGGATCAGAAATAACGGTTCGGACATGCCTTCGGCCAAACGCAACGGACAACTAACAGACGCCGGATAGCTTAAGCGGTTCGATGATGAAGGAAAAATCATTGATGGCGGGATGATGGCGTCGCACTGCAACAAGACATTTCAGGTGCAGGGTAGGGCGTTACATCTGGAAGCACTCTAGATGAGGGCCTTTTGGCACTTAGTTTTACGCTGGGGGCCTATTGGTCCTACGAACCCAAGTATCTGGAGGTTGTGAATGAACACCCGTGGATTGCTCGATCAGTTGCTCAAGTCTGGTCAGGACATGTTGCAGAACAAGGCTGGCGGCCAACGCCCATCGGCCGACAAAGGTGCGCTCGGCGGGCTGCTTGGCGGCGGTGGGCTTGGCAGTTTGCTTGGTGGCGCAGGCGGTGGTGCGCTGGCGGCGGGCGCCATGGGTTTGCTGCTGGGCAATAAAAAAGCGCGAAAATTCGGCGGCAAGGCCCTGACCTACGGAGGCCTGGCCGCCCTGGGGGTGATTGCCTACAAAGCCTATGGCAATTGGCAGGCGCAACAGGCCAGTGCGCCCCAAGGCGAACCACAAACCATCGACCGCCTGCCGCCAGCCCAGGTCGAGCAACACAGCCAGGGCATTCTCAAGGCACTGGTCGCTGCCGCCAAGGCCGACGGGCATGTGGATGAGCGTGAGCGCGCGTTGATCGAAGGCGAGTTCACCAAACTCGACAACGACCGCGAACTGCAAACCTGGCTGCACGCCGAATTGAACAAACCCCTGGACCCCACTGACGTAGCCCGCGCTGCCAGCACGCCGGAAATGGCCGCCGAGATGTACATCGCCAGCGTGATGCTGGTGGACGAGGAAAACTTCATGGAGAAGGCCTACCTGGACGAACTGGCGCGCCAACTCAAACTGGAGCCGGGTTTGAAGGCAGAGCTGGAGAAGCAGGTGCGCCTGAACACATGACCCGTTCTGGCACGTGACAAGATCGTTCCCACGCTCCCGCGTGGGAATGCAGTCCGTGAAGCTCTGCGTCACCTATTCGCAATGCCCCGAACCTGCAGCCTTAGTGGCGGGAAGCGGAGCGTCCCAAGAGCCATTCCCATGCAGAGCGTGGGGACGATCCTCACAGGTTACTGTTTATACTTTCGCAGGCCCACGGGGGGACTTTGTGTGCACGCCTCAAAAGCGTTGATAAACGCGGGCATCCGCTCAGCTATACTCCCCTCCATTTGAACGGCCCTGCGAGGAATTACTGTGAAGAACTGGACCCTGCGCCAACGGATTTTGGCGAGCTTTGCGGTAATTATCGCGATCATGCTGCTGATGGTCGTGCTCTCGTATTCGCGCCTGTTGAAAATCGAAACCAGCGAGATCCTGGTCCGGGACGACGCCGTGCCTGGCGTATTTTTCAGCTCGATGATTCGCAGCGCCTGGGTCGACAGCTACCTGCAAACCCAGGAGTTGGTCGGGATTCACCGGAATCAGGGCATTTCCGACGACGACAAACAGGACTACAAGGCGTTCGAGGAGCGCCTCGAGCAATACATGGTGAGCTACACCAAGACGGTCAGTCTGGGGCAGGACCGTACCCAATACGATGCCTTCGAAAAGATGCACCAGAGCTATAACCAGGCCCTCGCCAAAGTGCTTGAGGCGCAGCAGAGCAACAATGCCGCCGAGGCACTCAGGTTGTTCAACGAGCAGTTGACCCCCGTCTGGGTCGCAGGCCGCACCAAGCTCAATGACATTATCCGCGAAAACAAACAGGTCGCCGACGACGCCACTGCGGCCATCGACAATGCCGTCGAGGCGGCAAAGATCAGCATGGGCGTCTCGCTGCTGCTGGCGATTATTGCCGCTGCGCTGTGTGGCCTGCTGTTGATGCGCGCGATCATGGCGCCGATGAAGCGCATCGTCGACATCCTCGAAACCATGCGCACCGGCGACCTGAGCAAGCGCCTGAACCTGGAGCGCAAGGATGAATTCAACGCGGTCGAAACCGGCTTCAACGACATGATGACCGAGCTGACCGCCCTGGTGTCCCAGGCGCAGCGCTCGTCGGTGCAGGTCACGACGTCGGTGACCGAGATTGCCGCCACCTCCAAGCAGCAACAGGCCACCGCGACCGAAACGGCGGCCACCACCACCGAAATCGGCGCCACGTCCCGTGAAATTGCCGCGACCTCCAAGGACCTGGTGCGCACCATGACCGAAGTGTCCACCGCCGCCGACCAGGCCTCGGTCGCCGCCGGTTCCGGCCAGCAGGGCCTGGCGCGCATGGAAGAAACCATGCATTCGGTCATGGGCGCGGCCGACCTTGTCAACGCCAAGCTGGCGATCCTTAATGAAAAGGCCGGCAACATCAACCAGGTGGTGGTGACCATCGTCAAGGTGGCTGACCAGACCAACCTGCTGTCCCTCAACGCTGCCATTGAGGCCGAGAAGGCCGGTGAATACGGGCGCGGTTTTGCCGTGGTCGCCACCGAAGTACGCCGCCTGGCCGACCAGACCGCCGTGGCGACCTACGACATCGAGCAGATGGTGCGTGAGATCCAGTCAGCGGTGTCGGCGGGCGTGATGGGCATGGACAAGTTCTCCGAAGAAGTGCGCCGAGGCATGTTCGAGGTGCAGCAAGTGGGCGAGCAGCTCTCGCAAATCATCCATCAGGTGCAGGCCCTCGCGCCGCGGGTGCTGATGGTCAATGAAGGCATGCAGGCCCAGGCCACTGGCGCCGAGCAGATCAATCACGCGTTGGTGCAACTAGGGGATGCCAGCAGCCAGACCGTGGAGTCCCTGCGCCAGGCCAGCTTTGCCATCGATGAACTGAGCCAGGTTGCGGTGGGTCTGCGCAGCGGCGTGTCGCGTTTCAAAGTCTGATGAGCGAGCTTGCGGTTAAACGCGGCGCCGCCCCGCCAGCGAAAAAGGCGCTGTTCCTGGTGTTCCACATCGCCAGTGAACGCTTTGCCCTGAAGGCCACGGAAGTGGTCGAAGTGCTGCCGCGCCTGCCGCTCAAACCCATCGCCCATGCCCCCGTGTGGGTGGCGGGCATCTTTGCCCATCGCGGCGCGCTGGTGCCGGTCATCGACCTGAGCGCCCTGACATTCGGCGCCGCGGCCCAGGCCCGCACCAGCACGCGGCTGGTGCTGGTCAATTATCAGCCACAGCCCTGGAGCGATCCGCGTTGGCTGGGGCTGATCCTGGAACAGGCCACCGACACCCTGCGTTGCGACCCCGCCGAATTCCAGCCTTATGGCCTGGATAACCGCCAGGCGCCCTACCTGGGGCCGGTGCGCGAAGATGCGCTGGGCTTGATGCAATGGATTGGCGTGGCCGAACTGTTGACCGATGAGGTGCGCGCCTTGCTGTTTTCCAACGAGTTGAGCCTATGAGCAGTGATCCGCGCTTCTCGGCCTTCCTGAAGGAACGCATCGGCCTGGACGTCGCCTCGGTGGGCGAGGCAATCATCGAGCGCGCGGTGCGCCAGCGTTGCCAGTTGTCCCAGGCGCAGACGGCGGATGCCTACTGGCAGCTCTTGCACAGCTCCCATGACGAGCAGCAGGCGCTGATCGAAGCAGTGATCGTTCCCGAAACCTGGTTTTTCCGCTATCCCGAGTCCTTCGCCACCCTGGCCCGCCTGGCGCACGCGCGATTGGCCGAGATCAAGCAGATGCGTGCCTTGCGCATTCTGAGCTTGCCGTGCTCCACCGGCGAAGAACCCTATTCGATTGCCATGGCCTTGCTCGACGCGGGGCTGGCGCCGCACCAGTTCAAAGTGCAGGGAATGGACGTCAGCCCGCTGTCTGTGGAACGTGCCCGCCGCGGCGTGTACGGCAAGAATTCGTTTCGCGGTGCCGATATCGAGTTTCGCGGCCGTCATTTCACTGAGGACGGCGGTGCTTACCGCATCAATGACCGGGTGCGTGAGCAGGTGCGCCTGCAAGTCGGCAACCTGCTCGACCCGGCCCTGCTGGCCAACGAGCCCGCCTACGACTTCGTATTTTGTCGCAACCTGCTGATCTACTTCGACCAGCCCACCCAGAAACAAGTCTTCGATGTGCTCAAGGAACTGACCCACGTCGACGGCGTGCTGTTTATCGGCCCGGCCGAAGGCGGTCTGCTGGGGCGCCACGGCATGCGCTCGATCGGTGTGCCGCAGTCCTTTGCATTCAGTCGGCATGTGGAGCCGGTCGCCCCCGCCCCGGTGTTTGTGCCGACGCCGGCCCCCAGGCCGCAGCGCAGTTCGGCGCCGGTAGCGCTCAAGCCGCGCCCGTTCAGTACGCTCAACGTCCGGCCGGCGCCGGTCATGGCGCCGCCTACCCAGGCCAGCGAGTTGCTCGACCAGATCGCCACCCTGGCCAATGAAGGCAAGAGTGAGCAAGCCCGTGCCGCCTGCGAGCGCTATTTGAGCAGCCATCCGCCGGCGGCATCGGTGTTCTATTGGCTGGGCTTGCTCAGCGATGTAGCCGGCAGCGCCCAAGAAGCCCAGAGTTATTACCGCAAAGCCTTGTACCTGGAACCGCAGCACCCGCAGGCCTTGATGCACCTGGCCGCGTTGCTTGAGTCCCAGGGCGACAGTGCCGGGGCGCGCCGTTTACAGGCGCGCGCCGCGCGTAGCGAGCGAGCTGACAGTGAGTTCAAACGATGACTAGCCCTGACGCGCTCGACACCTCGGGCCTGGACCTGACCCTGGCCGAAACCCAAGCCATCGACGACTGCTGGAACCGTATCGGCATTCATGGCAACAAATCCTGCCCGCTGCTGGCGGACCACATTCATTGCCGTAACTGCTCGGTGTATTCCGCCGCCGCCACGCGCCTGCTCGACCGCTATGCGCTGCAGCAGGACGACCAGCGTGCCCAGGCGGCTGAAGCAGTCGACAACCAGGTGGCCACCCGCTCCCTGCTGATGTTTCGCCTCGGTGAAGAGTGGCTTGGCATCGCCACCCGTTGCCTGGTGGAAGTGGCGCCATTGCAACCGATTCACTCGTTGCCGCACCAGCGCTCCCGGGCATTGCTGGGGGTGGCCAACGTACGCGGGGCATTGGTGGCCTGCCTGTCGTTGGTGGAGTTGCTCGGGCTGGACAGCAGCGGGCCCGGCGCCACGGGCGGGCGCATCATGCCGCGCATGCTGATCATCGCCGCGCAGGACGGCCCGGTGGTCGTGCCGGTGGACGAAGTGGATGGCATCCATGCCATCGATGAGCGCACCTTGAGCGCCGCGTCGGCCTCCGGTACCCAGGCCAGCGCGCGCTTCACTCAAGGCGTCTTGCAGTGGAAAGGCCGCAGCCTGCGTTGGTTGGACGAGGCCCAATTGCTGTCCGCCGTGACCCGGAGCCTCGCATGACCCCCGACCAGATGCGCGATGCCTCGCTGTTGGAACTGTTCAGCCTGGAAGCCGATGCGCAAACCCAGGTATTGAGCGCAGGTTTGCTGGCCCTGGAGCGCAACCCGACCCAGGCCGACCAGCTCGAGGCCTGCATGCGCGCCGCGCATTCGCTCAAGGGCGCGGCGCGGATTGTTGGCGTGGATGCTGGCGTCAGCGTGGCCCATGTCATGGAGGATTGCCTGGTCAGCGCCCAGGAGGGCCGGTTGTACCTGCAGCCCGAGCATATCGATGCGCTGCTGCAGGGCACGGACTTGCTGATGCGTATCGCCACCCCGGGCAATAACGTTGGGGCGGCGGATATCGAAGCCTATGTGGCGCTGATGGAGCGCTTGCTCGACCCGTCGCAACCCACCGCCATGGTCGCGCCGAAACCCGAGCCAGCACCGGCGCCGCCGATCGAAGCACTGCCGCCGGAGCCTGAGCCAGCGCCTGCCGTGATGAGCGAGCCGCCGCGCCAGGGCAAGCGTATGACCGAGGGCGGTGAGCGCGTGCTGCGGGTCACGGCCGAGCGCTTGAACAGCCTGTTGGACTTGTCCAGCAAATCGCTGGTGGAAACCCAGCGCCTCAAGCCGTACCTGGCCAGCATGCAGCGCCTCAAACGTATTCAAAGCAACAGCTTGCGTGCCCTGGACGCCCTGGATGGCCATCTCAAGGTCGTCGATTTGAACCTTGAGGCCCAGGAAGCTTTGGCTGATACCCGCCGCCTGTTGAGCGAAGCCCAGGCGCTGCTGGCGGAAAAAAATGCCGAGCTGGACGAATACGGCTGGCAGGCCGGCCAACGGGCCCAGGTGCTTTACGACACCGCACTGGCTTGCCGCATGCGCCCGTTTGCCGATGTGCTGGCCGGACAGGTGCGCATGGTGCGCGACCTTGGCCGCAGCCTGGGTAAGCAAGTGCGCCTGGAGATCGAGGGGGAAAAGACCCAGGTTGACCGCGACGTGCTGGAAAAGCTCGAGGCGCCACTGACGCACTTGCTACGCAATGCCGTCGACCATGGCATCGAAATGCCCGAGCAAAGGCTGCTGGCGGGCAAACCGGCGGAAGGTTTGATTCGCCTGCGCGCGTCGCACCAGGCCGGCCTGCTGGTGCTGGAATTGAGTGATGACGGTAACGGCGTCGATCTCGAGCGGCTGCGCGGCACTATTGTCGACCGGCATTTGTCGCCGGTGGAAACCGCGCTGCGCCTGAGCGAGGAGGAACTGCTGACGTTCCTGTTCCTGCCCGGTTTCAGCTTGCGCGACAAGGTGACCGAAGTATCCGGTCGCGGCGTGGGCCTGGATGCGGTGCAGCACATGGTGCGTCAGCTGCGCGGCGCAGTGGTGCTGGAGCAGACGGCAGGGCAGGGCAGTCGCTTTCATCTGGAGGTGCCGCTGACCTTGTCGGTGGTGCGCAGTCTGGTGGTGGAAGTCGGCGAAGAGGCCTATGCCTTCCCCCTGGCGCACATCGAGCGCATGTGCGACCTGGCGCCCGACGACATTGTGCAGTTGGAGGGACGCCAGCATTTCTGGCACGAGGGCCGGCACGTCGGCCTGGTCGCCGCCAGTCAGCTGTTGCAGCGTCCACCGGGGCAGACCCCTTCGGATACCTTGAAAGTGGTGGTGATCCGCGAACGCGATGCCGTGTACGGGATTGCCGTGGAGCGCTTTATCGGCGAGCGCACCCTGGTGGTGTTGCCGCTGGATGATCGCCTGGGCAAGGTCCAGGACATTTCCGCCGGCGCGTTGCTCGACGACGGCTCGGTGGTGTTGATCGTCGATGTTGAAGACATGCTGCGCTCGGTAGACAAGTTGCTTAACACCGGCCGCCTGGAACGTATCGCCCGGCGCAGCCAGCAGGCCGCCGAGGCACCGCGCAAGCGGGTGCTGGTGGTGGATGACTCGCTGACCGTGCGTGAGCTGCAGCGCAAGTTGTTGCTCAATCGCGGTTATGAAGTGGCGGTCGCGGTCGATGGCATGGATGGCTGGAACGCGTTGCGTTCCGAAGACTTCGACCTGCTTATCACTGACATTGATATGCCTCGCATGGATGGTATCGAATTGGTCACACTTTTGCGCCGTGACAGTCGCCTGCAATCGTTGCCGGTGATGGTGGTTTCCTATAAGGATCGTGAAGAAGACCGACGCCGAGGCCTCGACGCCGGCGCCGACTATTACCTGGCCAAAGCCAGCTTCCATGACGACGCCCTGCTCGACGCGGTGGTGGAGTTGATTGGAGGCGCCCGGGCATGAGGATCGCAATCGTCAATGACATGCCCATGGCCGTCGAGGCGTTGCGTCGCGCCTTGAGCTTCGAACCGGCCCATCAAGTGGTGTGGGTGGCCAGCAATGGTTTGGAGGCGGTGCAGCGTTGCGCTGAGGTGACCCCCGATCTGATCCTGATGGACCTGATCATGCCGGTGATGGACGGTGTGGAAGCCACCCGCCAGATCATGGCCGACACGCCTTGCCCGATTGTGATCGTCACCGTGGACCGACAGGCCAATGTCAGCCGCGTGTTTGAAGCCATGGGACACGGCGCGCTGGATGTGGTGGACACGCCGGCACTGGGCGTGGGAAACCCCCGGGATGCGGCGGCGCCGTTGTTGCGCAAAATCCTCAATATTGGCTGGCTGGTCGGTCAGCGTGGCAGCCGCGTGCGCGCTGAAACCGCCCCGCAGCGCAGTACCGGCAAGCGGCAAAGCCTGGTGGCCATTGGCTCGTCTGCGGGTGGCCCGGCGGCCCTGGAAATGCTGCTGAAGGCGTTGCCGCGTGATTTTCCCGCCGCCATCGTACTGGTCCAGCACGTGGACCAGGTGTTCGCCGCCGGTATGGCCGAGTGGTTGAGCAGCGCATCCGGCCTGCCGGTGCGCCTGGCCCGTGAAGGGGAGCCGCCGCAAAGTGGCGTGGTGTTGCTCGCTGGCACCAACCACCATATTCGCTTGTTGAAAAATGGCACGCTAGCCTATACCGCAGAGCCAGTGAACGAGATCTACCGGCCTTCGATCGATGTGTTTTTTGAAAGTGTCGCCAGCCATTGGAACGGTGACGCCGTCGGCGTATTGCTGACCGGCATGGGGCGCGACGGGGCCCAGGGCCTCAAGTTGATGCGGGAACAAGGATATTTGACCATCGCCCAGGACCAGCTCAGCTCGGCGGTGTATGGCATGCCCAAAGCGGCGGCGGCGATTGATGCCGCTGTTGAAATTCGCCCATTGGATAGAATTGCGCCCCGATTGCTGGAGGTCTTTGCAAAATGATCGACAACCTCCCGCCGTGCTGGTTTGCAGGTAGTAATTCAGGTGACTGCACATGAATGATTTACAGCTCGACGACTTCAAGACCGACGAAAACGCCGCCATGGTGTTGCTGGTCGACGACCAGGCCATGATCGGCGAAGCCGTGCGGCGCGGCCTGGCCCACGAAGAAAACATCGACTTCCACTTTTGCGCCGACCCGCACCAGGCGATCGCCCAGGCGATTCGCATCAAGCCCACGGTGATTCTGCAAGACCTGGTCATGCCCGGCCTCGACGGCCTGACCCTGGTGCGTGAGTACCGCAATCACCCGGCTACGGCCAACATCCCGATCATCGTGCTGTCCACCAAGGAGGATCCGCTGATCAAGAGTGCAGCGTTTGCGGCCGGGGCCAACGATTACCTGGTCAAGCTGCCGGACAATATCGAACTGGTGGCGCGTATTCGCTATCACTCACGCTCCTACATGACCCTGCTGCAGCGGGACGCGGCTTACCGCGCGCTGCGGGTCAGCCAGCAGCAATTGCTGGACACCAACCTGGTGCTGCAACGGCTGATGAACTCCGACGGCTTGACCGGGCTGTCCAATCGCCGGCACTTCGATGAATACCTGGAACTGGAATGGCGTCGTGCCATGCGCGATCAGACCCAGCTCTCCTTGCTGATGATCGACGTGGATTTCTTCAAGACATTCAACGACAGCTTCGGTCACGTCGAAGGCGACGAAGCCCTGCGCAAGGTCGCCGCCACCATCCGCGAAGCCAGCAGCCGTCCCTCGGACCTGCCGGCGCGCTACGGCGGCGAAGAGTTCGCGCTGGTGCTGCCCAATACCTCGCCGGGCGGTGCGCGACTGGTCGCCGAGAAACTGCGCATGGCCGTGGCCGCGCTGAAAATCCCGCATATCGCGCCGACCGAAGGGGCGAGCCTGACCATCAGCATCGGCTTGTCGACCCTGACGCCGGTGCAAGGCACCGATTGCCGCCAGTTGATCATGGCGGCGGACAAAGGCCTGTATACCGCCAAGCACAATGGGCGCAATCAGGTCGGCATCGAATAACTCAAGGCTGGTTCAAAGCCAAATGTGGGAGGGGGCTTGCCCCCGATGGCAGTCTGTCAGTCAGTTTATCCTTAGCTGACATACCGCAATCGGGGGCAAGCCCCCTCCCACATTTGATCTTCATGGGGCTTGGGATTGTGTACAAATCCCTGCCTTTTCGACCAGGCGGACTGCCGTTTCCAGCCGTTTGCCGGTATACTCGCCGGCTTTCAAAAGTTCGCCAACGAGTGCTGCCCGCCATGGAAATCAACCCGATCCTTAACACCATCAAGGACCTGTCCGAGCGCTCCGAAACTATTCGGGGGTATCTTTGACTACGATCAAAAGCATGAGCGTCTGACCGAAGTCAATCGCGAGCTTGAAGATCCGAGCGTCTGGAACAAACCTGAATATGCCCAGGAACTGGGCCGCGAGCGCGCTGCGCTGGCGCAGATCGTCGACACGCTCGACGAACTGAACACCGGCCTGGCCGACTGCCGCGACCTGCTGGACATGGCCGTCGAAGAAGATGACGAAGGCGCAGTGGGCGATGTCGTCGCCGAGCTGGCCCGTCTCGAGGAAAACCTCGCCAAGCTTGAATTCCGCCGCATGTTCAGCCATGAAATGGACCCGAACAACGCCTACCTGGACATCCAGGCCGGCTCCGGTGGTACCGAGGCCCAGGACTGGGCCAACATCCTGCTGCGCATGTACCTGCGCTGGGCCGACAAACGCGGCTTCGACGCGACCATCATGGAGCTGTCGGCCGGTGAAGTCGCTGGCATCAAGGGCGCGACCGTGCATATCAAGGGTGAATACGCCTTTGGCTGGTTGCGTACCGAGATCGGCGTGCACCGCCTGGTGCGCAAGAGCCCGTTCGACTCCGGCAACCGTCGCCATACCTCTTTTTCCGCTGTTTTCGTCTCGCCAGAGATCGACGACAAGGTGGAAATCGAGATCAACCCGGCCGACCTGCGTATCGACACCTACCGCTCCTCCGGTGCGGGTGGTCAGCACGTAAACACCACCGACTCGGCCGTGCGTATTACCCACGTACCGACCAACACCGTGGTCAGCTGCCAGAACGAGCGTTCCCAGCACGCGAACAAGGACACCGCCATGAAAATGCTGCGGGCCAAGTTGTACGAGCAGGAAATGCAGAAGCGCAACGCCGCTTCCCAGGCGCTGGAAGACACCAAGTCGGACATCGGCTGGGGTCATCAAATCCGTTCTTATGTGCTCGATGCGTCGCGCATCAAGGATTTGCGCACTAACATCGAACGCAGCGACTGCGACAAGGTGCTCGACGGCGATATCGACGAATACCTGGAAGCCAGCCTGAAATCGGGCCTCTAAAGAACCTGTAGGAGCGGGGGGGACGCCTAGTCCTTGCCTCGCGATCCCCAGCCGAAGGCTGGGGAAAACGTATCTGTGATGGAATTTCAAAAGACATGAGCGACCAACAACTCGACCCGCAAGCCCTGCAACAGGAAGAAAACTCCCTGATCGCCCTGCGCAAGGAAAAGCTTGCTGCCGAGCGCGCCAAGGGTAACGCCTTCCCCAACGACTTCCGCCGCGACAACTACTGCGATGCCCTGCAGAAACAGTACGCGGACAAGACCAAGGAAGAGCTGGCGGAGCTGGCGATCCCGGTCAAGGTGGCGGGTCGAATCATGCTCAACCGTGGCTCGTTCATGGTGATCCAGGACATGACCGGGCGTATTCAGGTCTACGTCAACCGCAAGACCCTTTCCGAAGAAACCCTGGCCTCGGTGAAAACCTGGGACATGGGTGACATCATCGCAGCTGAAGGCACCCTGGCCCGTTCCGGCAAGGGCGACCTGTACGTCGAGATGACCAACGTGCGCCTGCTGACCAAGTCGCTGCGCCCGCTGCCGGACAAGCACCATGGCCTGACCGACACCGAACAGCGCTACCGCCAGCGCTACGTTGACCTGATCGTCAACGAAGACGTGCGTCAGACCTTCCGCGTGCGCTCGCAAGTCATCGCTCACATCCGCAGCTTCCTGATGCAGCGTGACTTTCTCGAAGTGGAAACGCCGATGCTGCAGACCATCCCCGGTGGTGCTGCAGCCAAGCCGTTCGAAACCCACCACAATGCACTGGACCTGCCAATGTTCCTGCGCATCGCGCCGGAGCTGTACCTCAAGCGCCTGGTGGTAGGCGGCTTCGAAAAAGTCTTCGAGATCAACCGCAACTTCCGTAACGAAGGTGTCTCGACCCGTCACAACCCTGAATTCACCATGTTGGAGTTCTACCAGGCCTACGCCGACTACGAAGACAACATGGACCTCACCGAAGAGCTGTTCCGCGAGCTGGCGCAGTTGGTGCTGGGCAGCACCGACGTGCCCTACGGCGACAAGGTGTTCCACTTCGGCGAGCCGTTCGTGCGCCTGTCGGTGTTCGATTCGATCCTCAAGTACAACCCCGAGCTGACCGCCGATGATCTGAACGACATCGACAAGGCCCGTGCCATCGCCAAGAAAGCCGGCGCCAAGGTGCTGGGCTTCGAAGGCCTGGGCAAACTGCAGGTGATGATTTTCGAAGAGCTGGTGGAGCACAAGCTGGAACAGCCGCACTTCATTACCCAGTACCCGTTCGAAGTGTCGCCACTGGCCCGTCGCAACGACGACAACCCGAACGTCACCGACCGTTTCGAGCTGTTCATCGGTGGCCGCGAAATCGCCAACGCCTACTCCGAGCTCAACGATGCGGAAGACCAGGCCGAGCGCTTCATGGCCCAGGTGGCCGACAAGGACGCCGGTGATGACGAGGCCATGCACTACGACGCCGACTTCGTACGTGCTCTGGAATACGGCATGCCGCCAACCGCCGGTGAAGGTATCGGCATCGACCGCCTGGTGATGCTGCTGACCAATTCGCCGTCGATCCGCGATGTGATCCTGTTCCCGCATATGCGGCCACAAGCATAAAAGCAGCCGCCTTCTTAGCAAGGCGGCTTTTTTTTGACTTGGAGAAAGCTTCAAGCCGCAAGCTGCAAGCTTTCCATGCCCGCTTTTACTTGCCGCTTGGAGCTTGAAGCTTGCAACTCTATTCCCCTTCTTCCGTTGCCGCCTCGGTGGCTGATAGCGTCCAGTACCAAGGCCGCAAGGCCAGCCGCCGGGGCAGTGAACAGCGCCGGCAAGACATTCTCGATGCGGCCATGCGCATCGTCGTCCGCGATGGCGTGCGGGCCGTGCGCCATCGTGCCGTGGCGGCGGAGGCCGGCGTACCGCTGTCGGCGACCACCTATTACTTCAAAGACATCGACGACCTGCTCACCGACACCTTCGCCCAATACGTCGAACGCAGCGCGGCCTTCATGGGCAAGCTGTGGGTGCGCAACGAAGGCCTGCTGCGCGAGATGGTTGCCTACGGTGACGGCAGCCCGGTGTCGCGCTCGCAGCTGGCCGATGACATTGCGCGGCTGACCGCCGACTATGTACAGCGGCAACTGACCAACCGTCGCGACTACCTGATGGCCGAGCAGGCCTTCCGCCAGGAAGCCTTGTTGAACCCGCGACTTGCCGAACTGGTACGCTCCCACCAACAGATTCTGTTGCAGGGTACCGGGCAGTTTTTCCAGGTATTGGGCTCCCGCGAGCCGCAACAGGATGCCAAGGTGTTGACGGCGATTATCGGTCGGATGGAATATCAGGGCCTGTTGGGCGGCGCAGAGCCTCTGACCGGTGACGAGATGCTGGAAATACTCAAGCGCTACATGCACCTGGTGCTGGCCTCGGTCTGACCACCACGCATGTTCGATAAAGGCCACGTTTTAAGAGGAAGCACCGGGTGGACGATTACCAGCAGACGATACGCAGCTTGTCCGATCGCATTGTGCTGGCGCAAACGCCGATCCGCGTCCTCGACGCCGTGAAGTGGGACGAGAACATCCGTCAGGGCTTTCTCAAGGCCAAGGGCAAGGCCATGCCTGCCGTGGACCGCGATTACTACCTGAACCGACCGTTGTCGTTCGACTCCAGCGCGGTCAAGCTGGAATTCCAGAACATCGAGCGCGACATCACCCGTCGCCTCGGCCAGTTCAGCCCGGTGGGGCAGATCATGCGCCGCATGTGCCGTGAGTACCGCATGGTCGTGCGTATGCTCGAAGCCCGTGGCACCGAGGATTTCGGCCTGATCTCCCAGGAGCTCTACGGCGCCGCTTCCGACGCCTTCCACGCCGGCGACCCGACCCTGGCCGACCTGGGCCTGATGCTCTCGGACTATCTGAACAACATCGACGGCCGTGGCGACCTCAAGGACGAAGCCAAGACCTTGACCGCCAAGGACGCCGTCGCCTTGCTGCAAACGCGCTTGAACAAGGTGTTCGGCGAGGCCGAAGAAACGATCCGTGTGTTCGAATCCGATGGCATCGTCGCCGACGCGGCGGCGGGCGCCGACTATATCAAGATCCGCGCTGACGCGATGTTCAACGAGCGTGACGTCCGCGCGCTGGAGGTGCACGAGGGCCTGGTGCATGTGGGCACCACCCTCAATGGCCAGAACCAGCCGATCTGCACGTTCCTGTCCAAGGGGCCACCGTCCTCCACCGTGACCCAGGAAGGCCTGGCGATCCTGATGGAAATCATCACGTTCGCCTCCTACCCCAGCCGGCTGCGCAAGCTGACCAACCGTACCCGCGCCATTCATATGGTGGAGGAGGGCGCTGACTTCCTGCAGGTGTTCGAGTTCTTCCGCGAGCAGGGCTTTGAAATGGCGGAAAGCTATGGCAACGCCAGCCGGGTGTTCCGTGGCTCGGTGCCCAATGGCCTGCCGTTTACCAAGGATCTGTCCTATCTCAAGGGCTTCATCATGGTCTACAACTACATCCAGCTGGCCGTGCGCAAGGGCAAACTGGAACAAGTACCGCTGTTGTTCTGCGGCAAGACCACGCTCGAAGACATGCGCACCTTGCGCCAACTGGTCGATGAAGGCCTGGTAGTGCCACCCAAATACTTGCCCGAACAGTTCCGTGACATGAACGCACTGGCGGCATGGATGTGCTTTTCCAACTTCCTCAATCACTTGAGCCTGGATCGCATCGAGGCGGATTACTCCAATATCCTCTGACCGAATTTCATCTCCATCACGAGGCTTCAACGGATGAGAATCCTCGGCATTCTTTGCCTGCTCCTCACTCTGAACGGCTGCAGCTCGTTATTGTTCTACCCCGAGCCCGGCCTGCCGTTCACGCCGGAAAAAGCCCACCTGGCTTACCGCGACGTCACTCTCACCGCCGCCGACGGCGTGAAGCTGCACGCCTGGTGGTTGCCGGCCAAGCCCGGTGTGCCCGTCAAAGGCACGGTGCTGCACCTGCACGGCAACGGCGGCAACCTGGCCTGGCATCTGGGCGGCAGTTGGTGGTTGCCGGAGCAGGGCTATCAGGTCCTGTTGCTGGACTACCGCGGCTATGGGCTCTCCGAAGGCAAGCCGTCCTTGCCGGCCATCTATCAGGACGTGGACGCCGCCTTCAGTTGGCTGGACAAGGCGCCCGAAGTCCGCGGTCAGCCGCTGATCGTGCTTGGTCAGAGCCTGGGCGGCGCGTTGGCGGTGCATTATCTGGCGGCTCACCCCGAGCGCCAGTCCCAGCTCAAGGCCCTGGTACTGGATGGCGTGCCCGCCAGTTATCGTGACGTAGGACAATTCGCCCTGAGCACTTCCTGGTTAACCTGGCCGTTCCAGGTGCCCCTGTCCTGGCTGGTGCCGGACGCCGACAGCGCGGTCAACGCCATGCCCCGACTGACAGGCGTGCCCAAGTTACTGTTTCACAGCCTGGATGATCCGATCGTGCCCATGTCCAACGGCATCCGCCTGTACCAGGCGGCGCCACCCCCCAGGGTGTTGCAACTGACCCGAGGTGGGCATGTGCAGACGTTCGCCGACAAGACCTGGCAAACCGTGATGCTGCGTTACCTGGATGACCCGCTGCATTTCAACGGCCTGCGTCGTCTCGGCGAGATTCCGAATTATCCCGTTCCCAAAGCTGCCCCATCAGAGACCCCGCAATGAGTGAAGAGCGCAATATGATCCCGCTGATTCTCACTGGCATCGGCACCATTATCGGTACTGTCGGTTGCTTGTGGTACTACGGCTACCTGCACTTCGCCAAGCCGGAAGATGCGCTGTTGCTCAGCGATTTCACCATGCTCAAGACCGTGCCGGGCGAGGACTACAAAGTTTCACTGACCCCGGCCGCTCAAGTGGCGCAATGCGTAGATGGCGTGTTGGTGATGTTCGATACCGACCAGAAGGGCCTGAGCGGCGTTCTGGTGAACAACAAGAAGCAGGCGGTGCGTTGCATCGGGCAGGAAACCCCGCAACTGCAGCAGTGAGCGTTGGCCTGCCTGGCGTGGGAAAGTACCGTTATCCGCACAGCTTTAAGACCCGGTCGGCGGCTGACTGCCCCATTGAAACCGCCTGCACTGGCGGTTTTTGGCCATGAATCAAACGATCTGCCAGCGATCACGCAAATATCTGGAACCGTATTGCGCCACACGCCACACACAGCGATGTAATTTACACAAAGCGGGGCCAAGAATGTGGCGATAACAGTTGCTGCAATACGTAACATGCTGGACATGGCCAGGGGGCAACAGGCGCTGGAGCGCCGAGACGCTGAGGATGATGAACTCAAGCAACTGATGCATAAGCTGTCGCAAAACGCTTATGGACCCAGAATCGAAATGCCTGCCGACGATACCCACCGCACCATTCAGTTTGGTGAGCCGAAAAAAAACCCACCGTAAGGTGGGTTTTTTCATGCAGCTTCGATCAATCAGTTAGCGACGGAAGAACGTGGCTTGACTGGCTGGTTGTCGTTGGAGATGGTCACTTCAACGCGGCGGTTCATGGCGCGGCCCGATACGCTGCCGTTATCGGCAACCGGGTATTCCTTGCCGTAGCCCTGGGTCACGATGCGCGAGATGTCCACGCCTTGCTGTGCCAGTGCACGCTGTACGGAAGCCGCACGACGCTCGGACAGGCTCTGGTTGTACGAGTCGGACCCGGTGCTGTCGGTGTAGCCTTCGACGATCACTTTACGGTCCGGGTTGTCGCGCAGGAACTGAGCCAGCTTGGTGATGTTCACCAGGCCGCTGGACTTCAGGTCGGACTTGTTGGTGGCGAACAGCACGTCACCGAAGGTCACCAGGGTGCCGCGATCGGTTTGCTTGGCGTTCAGGCTGTCTTGCAGCTGCTTGATCTGTGCGTCACGGGCGTCGAGCAGGGCGCGGGCACGTTCGTCGCCAGCGTTTTTCAGCTTGGCTTCGGACTCACGCAGCGAGATGGTGTCTTTGGCGACTTCCACACGCTGGTTGGTCAGGTAGGCCAATTGGTCGACTTTCTTCTCGTCTTCCTTGTCGCGGTAGGCCTTGTCTGCCTTGTCCAGCCACTCGCTGGCGTCTTTGGTTTCCAGCGCGGCCAGCTTGGTGGCCTGCGGGTTGGTTTGCAGGGCCGTGAAGTTGGTCCGTGCGTTTTCCAGGTTCGCGTTCGGCGGGGTGGAGCAGGCTGCCAAGGCAACGCTCATCGCCAACAGGGCAGGGATCATCAGTTGTTTACGCATAGTCGTGTCGTCCTTTCAATTCGATAGTCAGGTGCGATGCAATCAAGGGGCAGCGGCTTACTTCTGCTGGATAGCCGCCGGGCGCATGCCTTCCTTACGCAACTCGTCAACTGCTTTCTGAGAATCCTTCACCGCTTGCTCGGCCTTGGCAGCCTGGGCTTTACGCTCAGCAACGCGAGCGTCCCACTCGGCTTGTTCGGCCAACTGACGAGCTTTGTCGTAGTTCTTGTCATGCATGGCGATTTCGGCTTCTTTGAGCTTGTCCTGAGCCGACTTCATTTCCACGGCTGCGAACTCGGTGCCGCCGGCGCTGACCGCGCTGTTGACCGCTGATTGGGTCACTGCGTACTGCTCGGTGGGCGGGTTGCCGGCGCAACCAGCCAGGATGAAGCTGGTGCCGATTGCCAGCGCGGCCAATTTAAGCCCGCGCAGGTGGTTAAACGAGGATTTGGCAGTGCTGGTCTTCATCGTCTTCAACTCCATTGGTTAACTCCTGAAATACATCAAAATCCATCTTGGTGTTCGTTTGCGGGCCCGGTGCCAAAGCACATGACGCCATTTCAAACGATCGTTCCAAGTGATGGCTTACTGGCTGTGACCGGATGCTTTTTTCAAAAGTTCAGCGGAGATGGCGATTTGCCTAAAAAAATATATGACTGAATGGTCAGGTTCAGAAAAATGGAACTTTCCCTGCGTGCGGCGGTACTCCGAGCCGCTGAAAGGCCCGGAATACAGGGGTTGGATTGACGTCAATAAGAGGTGATCAGTGCTTCTGTTCGTCAGCGCTGGCTGACAAATCATGCAGATGGCGGCGGGACAACGTCAGAAATCGTGGGGTGGGCCCGACGTCTTCATACAGCGGATCGCCTTCTTCATCGGTGGCAATCACTTGCTGGCCCTTGATGTAGGGGAAGCTGGCTTCCAGCTCTTCAAGGGCCGCGCCGATCAGTTCGCCGAGCAGTTCCTCGGGGTGGCGCTTGGGGTACATCTCGGCGAGGGCGGCCAGCCTGGCGGCGGCCTCTACGTCCAGATGGATCGCGTATTGGGTTTTGGTCAGCTGACCCTTGGCGGTTTCTTCCCAATGCTGGGGCAAGTCTCGAATCTTCATGGCAACCTCAATTAATGAGTGACCAGCCGCCGGTGTGGATGACGCGGCGGCTTGATGTTGAGACTAGCTGGAAGCGGCAAGGTTTAAAGTGTCTTGTCAGAAACCGACGCCGACGGCACTCTGGGACACATTCGCGTCCCGGATTTCTGGCTGGAGATTGGCTGATGAGTGATATCGATGCACGCTTGCGTGAGGATGTTCACCTGCTGGGTGAACTGTTGGGCAATACGATTCGAGAGCAGTACGGCGATGATTTTCTCGACAAGATCGAGCAGATCCGCAAGGGCGCCAAGGCTGACCGGCGCGACGCGGGTGATGAGCTCAGCACGAGCCTCAATCAGCTGCAGGAAGACGAGCTGCTGCCCGTAGCGCGAGCCTTCAACCAGTTTCTCAACCTGGCCAATATTGCCGAGCAGTACCAGTTGATCCACCGGCGCGATGAGTCGCAACCGGCACCCTTCGAGTCCCGGGTGTTGCCGGAGTTGTTGGCCCGCCTGCAAAGCGAAGGCCACAGCGATGAATCCCTGGCCCGCCAATTGGCGCAGCTGGAGATCGAGCTGGTGCTCACCGCGCACCCCACCGAAGTCGCGCGCCGCACGCTGATCCAGAAATACGATGCGATTGCCGCGCAACTGGCGCTGCAGGACCACCGTGACCTCACCAGCGCCGAGCGCGATCAGATTCGCGAACGCTTGCAGCGACTGATCGCCGAGGCCTGGCACACCGAAGAAATCCGTCGCGTGCGGCCCACGCCGGTAGATGAAGCCAAATGGGGCTTTGCGGTGATCGAGCATTCACTGTGGCACGCCATTCCCAATTATCTGCGCAAGGCCGACCAGGCCTTGCATGCCGCCACCGGTTTGCGTCTGCCGCTGACGGCCGCGCCGATTCGCTTTGCCTCGTGGATGGGCGGCGACCGTGACGGCAACCCCAACGTCACAGCGCCGGTCACCCGCGAAGTGCTGCTGCTGGCGCGCTGGATGGCGGCGGACTTGTACCTGCGCGATGTCGACCAGCTCGCTTCCGAGCTGTCGATGCAACAGGCCAGCCCGGCGTTGCAAGCCCAGGTGGGGGAGAGCGTCGAGCCCTACCGCGCCGTGCTCAAGCAACTGCGCGAACGCCTGCGCGCCACGCGCCAGTGGGCCCATGCCTCGTTGACGGTCAGTACCCCGGCGCCGGCGCAGGTGTTGCAGGACAATTGCGACCTGCTCGGTCCGCTGCAGCTGTGCTATCAATCGCTGCATGAGTGCGGCATGGGCGTGATTGCCGATGGCCCGTTGCTCGACTGCCTGCGCCGCGCCGTCACCTTCGGCCTGTTCCTGGTGCGCCTGGATGTGCGCCAGGACTCCACCCGTCACGCCTCGGCCATGACCGAGATCACCGACTATCTGGGCCTGGGGCGTTATGAAGACTGGGACGAAGACACGCGCATCGGCTTCCTGACCGAAGAATTGACCAATCGCCGACCCTTGCTGCCGGCTTATTTCAAGCCTTCGGACGACACCGCGGAAGTCTTGAACACCTGCCGCGAAATCGCGGCTGCGCCTGCCGCGTCGCTGGGCTCTTATGTCATTTCCATGGCCGGCGCGGCGTCGGATGTGCTGGCGGTGCAACTGCTGCTCAAAGAGTCCGGCGTGCAGCGGCCCATGCGCGTGGTGCCGCTGTTCGAAACCCTGGCCGACCTGGACAACGCCGGGCCGGTGATGGAGCGGCTGCTGCAACTGCCGGACTATCGCGCACGGCTGCAAGGCCCGCAGGAAGTGATGATCGGTTATTCGGACTCGGCCAAGGACGCCGGCACCACCGCCGCCGCCTGGGCGCAGTACCGGGCGCAGGAACGTCTGGTTGAGATCTGCCGCGAGCAACAGGTGGAGTTGCTGTTGTTCCACGGCCGTGGTGGCACGGTTGGCCGTGGCGGTGGCCCGGCGCATGCGGCGATCCTGTCGCAGCCGCCGGGCTCGGTGGCGGGGCGGTTCCGCACCACCGAACAAGGCGAGATGATCCGCTTCAAGTTTGGCCTGCCGGATATTGCCGAGCAGAACCTCAACCTTTACCTGGCGGCCGTACTTGAAGCCACGTTGTTGCCACCGCCGCCGCCTGAACCGGCCTGGCGTCATCTGATGGATGAATTGGCGGCCGATGGCGTCAGCGCCTACCGCGCGGTGGTGCGGGAAAATCCGCAGTTTGTCGAATATTTCCGCCAGTCCACACCGGAGCAGGAGCTGGGACGTTTACCGCTGGGCAGTCGTCCAGCCAAGCGGCGTGCCGGCGGCATTGAAAGTCTGCGCGCCATTCCCTGGATCTTCGGCTGGACCCAGACGCGCCTGATGCTGCCCGCCTGGCTCGGCTGGGAAGCGGCATTGAGCAAGGCCCTGGAGCGCGGCGAGGGTGAGTTGCTGGGGCAGATGCGTGAGCAGTGGCCATTCTTTCGCACGCGCATCGACATGCTGGAGATGGTGCTGGCCAAGGCCGATGCCGACATTGCCCGTCTTTATGATGAGCGCCTCGTGCAGCCTGATTTGCTGCCATTGGGCGCGCATTTACGCGACCTATTGTCGCAGGCCTGCGACGTGGTGCTTGGCCTGACCGGGCAGTCGCAGCTGTTGGCCCATAGTCCGGACACCCTGGAGTTCATCCGCCTGCGCAACACCTACCTCGACCCCTTGCACCTGTTGCAGGCCGAACTGCTCGCTCGCTCGCGTCAACGCGAAGCGGCGCAAGACAGCCCTCTGGAACAGGCGCTGCTGGTGTCCGTCGCCGGTATTGCCGCAGGTTTGCGCAACACCGGTTGAGGTTTTTCGCGTGTTCTCAACAGCTTGCGGATAAACCGCGACGACCGCCCTGAACAGGGCGGTCGTTGTTTGAGGGGCTGGGTTGCGCTCAGGCAAACCCGCTGGCTGACGCATGCCTGGCGCGGGTTTCTCCTACTTTTGGCGGCTTGTATGGTGAGGTCCTGCTGTGTATCTTGATCAGCCTTTGGCCGTTTGATCGGCCCAGAACCATATTTTTACGAGATTGGCCCCACGCGGCGAATCCGAGCGTCATCTCTATAAAAAATTGAGGAGCACATCGATGCGCGTCATTCTGCTGGGAGCTCCCGGGGCCGGTAAAGGTACTCAGGCAAAGTTCATCACTGAAAAATTCGGCATTCCACAAATCTCCACCGGCGACATGCTGCGTGCGGCCGTCAAGGCCGGCACCGAGCTGGGCCTGATCGCCAAGAGCGTGATGGACAGCGGCGGCCTGGTCTCCGATGACCTGATCATCAACCTGGTCAAGGAACGCATCAGCCAGGAAGACTGCAAGAACGGTTTCCTGTTCGACGGTTTCCCTCGCACCATTCCCCAGGCTGAAGCCCTGGTGAAAGCGGGCGTCGAGTTGGACGCCGTGGTCGAAATCGCCGTTGAAGACGAAGAGATCGTCCAGCGCATTGCCGGTCGTCGCGTTCACGAAGGCTCGGGCCGCGTGTACCACATCGTCTACAACCCGCCGAAAGTGGCCGGCAAGGACGATGTCACCGGTGAAGACCTGGTACAGCGCAAGGACGATACCGAAGAAACCGTGCGCCATCGCCTGTCGGTCTACCATTCCCAGACCAAGCCGCTGGTGGATTTCTACCAGAAGCTGTCCGCTGCTCAGGGCAAGCCGAAATACAGCCATATCCCTGGCGTCGGCTCCGTGGAAGCGATTACCGCCAAGGTGCTGCAAGCACTGAGCTGATGCGTTGATCGGCTGCACTGACAACGGCCCGCTTGCGGGCCGTTGTTGTTTATACTGGCGCACTTTTTTTCGACTTGGACACCCACACCCATGAGCACCCTGCTGGCCCTGGACACCGCGACTGAAGCTTGCTCCGTTGCCTTGCTGCACGATGGCAAGGTAACGAGCCACTACGAGGTGATCCCGCGCCTGCACGCGCAGAAGCTGCTGCCGATGATCAAGCAACTGCTGGAAGACGCCGGCACCCACCTGGGGGCCGTGGACGCCATCGCTTTCGGCCGTGGCCCGGGCGCGTTTACCGGCGTGCGCATTGCCATTGGCGTGGTGCAGGGCCTGGCGTTTGCGTTGGAGCGTCCGGTATTGCCGGTCTCCAACCTCGCTGTGCTGGCCCAGCGTGCGCTGCGTGAGCATGGCGCCTCGCAAGTGGCCGCGGCGATTGATGCGCGCATGGATGAAGTCTATTGGGGCTGCTACCGCGAGAACGCCGGTGAAATGCGCCTGGTGGGTGCAGAAGCCGTGCAGGCGCCGGAGTCATCGGTTTTGCCTGCTGATGCCAGCGGCGGCTGGTTTGGCGCTGGCACGGGTTGGGGATATGGCGAGCGCATGGGTGTACAACCGGCGAGTCAGGACGCTGCAATGCTGCCCCATGCGCAAGATCTGCTCACGCTTGCGCGCTTTGCTTTCGAGCGCGGCGAGGCGATTGCGGCGGATTTGGCAGCGCCCGTCTACCTGCGCGATAAAGTCGCACAGACCAAGGCGGAGAGAGGGATTATTTGACGCCAGATTTGTAGTAAATCTGCGGCAAAAATCGCCAATCGTCAGAATTTGCATCGGCTTTTAAACCTTTTACAAATTATGTGTTCTAGTTATCACCAGAGCATTTGCGCGCTACGGATTGCGCCACTAAAATGCCACCACTGATAGCGAGTTCGCGCCCATGCGTATTGATGGCTTTTCCTCACAGTCGTACCCGATCAAGCGTAAGCCGCGTAAGGCAAACGCCACTGTGGACGATTCAGTCGAGGACTCGCCGGACTTCATCGAGGTCCAATCGGATGCGCAGGCCAGCAGCCAGGCCCGCATCAGTGGTCTTCCCGCCCGTCAGCAAGACATGGTCTTCCCCCGCTCCATGAGCAAAAGTGTCGCCACCGCCCTGGCCAGCTACCTGACCACCGCCGGCTTTGTCGAATGGGATATGGAAGTGCTGGGTCTCGACATTCACATCTGATGCATCTGCCTTACTACATCGGCTGTCCGTCCTGGAGTGAAAACGCTTGGCGAGACTATCTGTACCCGGTCGATGCGCGCGCCAGCGATTACCTCGCGCTCTATTCCCAGGTCTTCAACGCGGTTGAAGGCAACACCACGTTCTATGCACGTCCCTCGGCCGCCACGGTGCAGCGCTGGGCCGAAATCATGCCCGAGCATTTTCGATTCACCGCCAAGTTCCCCGGTGATATCAGCCATGCCGGCGACTTGCGTGAGCAGTTGCCGGCGGCGGAAAGTTTCGTCGGGTTGATGAGCCCTCTGGGCGAGCGCGTTTCGCCGCTGTGGCTGCAGCTGTCGAAGGGCTTTACGCCGCAACGCCTCGGCGAACTGGCCGGGTTCCTGGATGGCATTGATCGTCCGCTGGCGGTCGAAGTCCGTCACGATGAGTTCTTCGCCAAAGGCGACGCCGAGCGCATGCTCAATCGCCTGTTGCGTGACCGCGGCGTGGAGCGTATCTGCCTCGATCCGCGCGCCCTGTTCAGTTGCACCTCCACCTCGGCTGCGGTACTGCATGCCCAATCAAGAAAACCCAGGGTGCCGCCGCGCCCGGCAGCCTTGACTCAATTCCCCCAGGTGCGCTTTATCGGGCATCCGGAGCTTGAAGCCAACGACCCGTTCCTGGCGCCGTGGGTCGAAAAGATCGGCGCCTGGATCGAAGAGGGGCGCACTCCATACATGTTCCTGCACACCTCGGACAACCGTCTCGCCGCCCAACTGGCCTTGCGCTTCCACGACCAACTGATGGCGCGTTTGCCCGGGCTCGCGCCGTTGCCGACCTTGCATCGAGAACCCGTCGCGGAGCAATTGGGGTTACTCTGAGGCTCCTTTTCCCGCCTGGAACCCGTCATGGATGCCCAAACCCTTCGCGCCGAAACCTTCAAAGCTCTGCATGAGCGGGACCGTGCCTTTGTCATGCCCAATCCTTGGGATGCGGGGTCAGCCATCATGCTTGCCAGCCTTGGCTTCGAAGCGTTGGCCACCACCAGCGCGGGCTTTGCGTTCAGCCTGGGGCGGCCGGATGCCGAAGGCGCGCTGTCGCTGGAAGATACCCTGGGCAATGCCGGCGCCATCGCCCGAGCAACGTCGCTGCCGGTCGCCGCTGACTTGGAAAACGGCTTCAGCGACACCCCCGATGGCTGCGCCCAGACCATCCTGCGTGCCGCCGCCACCGGTATCGTCGGCGGCTCCATCGAAGACGCCACGGGCGTTGCCGTCGATCCGATCTACCCCTTTGACCTGGCCGTCGAGCGCGTCGAGGCTGCCGTCGCTGCCGCCCGCAGCCTGGGCTTTCCCTTTACGTTGACGGCGCGCGCAGAAAACCTGCTGCAGGGTCGCCTGGATTTGCCCGACACCATTCGCCGCCTGCAAGCCTATGCCGAGGCGGGAGCCGATGTGCTGTATGCGCCGGGCCTGCGCAGTGCCGAAGAGGTGTTGGCGGTGGTCAAGGCAGTCGCGCCCAAGCCGGTGAATGTGTTGATGTCCGGTGGCTTGAATCTCAGCGTCGCGCAGCTGAGCGAGCTGGGCGTGCGTCGCATCAGCGTGGGCTCGGCCCTGGCGCTGGCGGCCTATGGCGAGTTCTATCGGGCCGCGCAGGAGGTCTACGGGCTGGGCACCTTTACCTTTACCGAACGCAAGATGTCGTTCGAGCAGGCCAACCGATTCTTCAAGGGCTAGGCCGTGCGGTCGATGAGCTTTATCGGTGCCTTGCTGTTGCTTGGCGGTGCTGTCGCCGTGGGCGTATGGCGGGGCTGGGTGCCGTTCCCGGATGAGTGGAACCCCTGGGCGCCGCTGGATGTGCGCGCCAGTCCCAACCTGTTGACGCGCTACAAGCTGGGGCGGCTGCAGGATGATCCGGTTCTGTGCGATCAAGTGCTGAAAACTTCGGGGTTGCGCGTCAGCCGTCAGGCAGACTCGCCCACCGACGCCGCCTGCCCGTTGCGCAACACGCTAAGGGTACAAAGCGCAGAGGTTGGCTTGAGCAGCAGCTTTCTGGCCAGTTGCCCATTGGCCGTGGCATTTGCCTTGTTCGAGCGCCACAGCTTGCAACCGGCCGCTCAGGCGATGTACGGCCAGGCGGTGACGCGAGTCGATCACCTGGGCAGTTTCGCCTGTCGCACTATCTACAACCGCGCCGAAGGCCGACTCAGCCAGCACGCCTCGGCCAATGCACTGGATATCGCCGGGTTTCGCCTGGCCGATGGACGCCGTATCAGTGTGCTCAAGGATTGGCCGGGGGAGGGCAGTGACGCACGGTTTTTGCGTCAGCTGCGCGACGGTGCGTGTAACACCTTCAACGTGGTGTTGAGCCCCGACTATAACGCTGCGCACCGCAACCATTTCCATCTGGATATGGGCCGCTGGTGGGTGTGTCGCTAAGGGTCAGGCGGCCAGGCGCAGGTTGTTGGCGATCAGCGGGCGTGCCCAATAATAGTCAAAATCCAGGGCCTTTTGCTGCTGCGCCAGATCCTGCTCGGTGAACGGGGTCGCTGCCGGTGGCAGCAAGTCGAGTTCGAACTCGGCAATCGGCAGATGCAGAGGGCGCGGCTGTGGTGCCGGGCCGGGTTCAGCCACGGGGTGGCCTGCATTCAGGACAATCGGCCGTACCCAGCCGCTTTCGAAATGCTGCTGGCGTTGCTGGGCGATGATGTCTTCATCAGGGAAGGGCGCTGCTGCGGGTGGCAGCAAGTCAGTCTCGAATTCGGCGATCGGCAGGAACAGCGGTTCAGGCGGGGCGATCTCGGTGTCTTTCACGTCGCACCCACGCTGGGTGAGGATCTGCGCCAACAGATCGGCGCCTTCGCTGGGCTCCACCGCCGGATCTTTCGCTGCAGGCGCCGTGGCGGCAAGCGCGCCCGGCGTGGCGCCGAGCTGCTCGGCCAGGGCGCGGGCGAAGAAGTCCTGCCACACATGGCTCACCCCGGCCAGCGCTTGAGTATTGCGCAGGCCGTAGTGGTTGTGGGTCGGCAGTACACCGATGGTTAGGGGGAGAATGTCTGACATTTTTCTCGGTCGACGCTCAGCTCTGGCAAAATACCTGACTGTTGTTTTTATCGGCCGCGGT
Organism: Pseudomonas sp. MUP55; assembly: GCF_034043515.1. NCBI lineage: Bacteria > Pseudomonadati > Pseudomonadota > Gammaproteobacteria > Pseudomonadales > Pseudomonadaceae > Pseudomonas > Pseudomonas sp. MUP55. The sequence continues at coordinate 1,429,429 of NZ_CP138214.1, forward strand.
TTGCCGATCCTTAATATTTTTGAGCGTAGCGATTGATGAGCGAACAACCAGCGGCCAGCCGCATTCGGGTCGAGGCTTTGGCCGAAGGATTCCAGGCCCGCGCCGAGCAGTGGGCGGCGCTGCTTGGCTTGCCTTTACAACTCGATGAAGCGGATTTTTCCCTGCAAGTCGGAGAACAAGGCCTGCAGCTGCAACAGCTCGGGCCTGACGCGCCGGGGCCGGTACGGGTCGACTTTATCGAAGGCGGCGCGGCGCACCGGAGATTGTACGGCGGCGGCAGTGGGCAGATGATCGCCAAGGCTGTGGGCATCGCCCAAGGCGTTCGCCCGCGCGTGCTCGACGCCACGGCGGGTCTTGGCAAGGACGCTTTTGTGCTGGCCAGCCTGGGGTGTGACATGAGCCTGATCGAGCGTCAGCCGCTGATCGGCGCCTTGCTTGAAGACGGCCTGGCGCGCGCTGCACAGGATTTCGAAGTGGCGCCGATCGTGGCGCGGATGAAGCTGCTCAAGGGCAACTCCATCGACGTGATGCTCAATTGGCAGGGCGAGCCGCCGCAGGTGATCTATCTTGACCCGATGTTCCCGCATCGTGAGAAAACGGCATTGGTGAAGAAGGAAATGCGCCTGTTCCGGCCGCTGGTGGGGGATGACCCGGACGCACCGGCACTGTTGGCGGCCGCCCTGGCCTTGGCCAGCCACCGTGTGGTGGTCAAGCGCCCGCGCAAGGCGCCGTGCATCGAGGGGCCCAAGCCGAGCCATGCGCTGGACGGCAAGTCCAGTCGCTATGACATTTATCCTAAGAAAGCACTCAAGCCTTAAGCTGCAAGCTGCAAGCTTGATCGTTCCCACGCTCCGCGTGGGAATGCAGCCTGCGACGCTCCGCGTCGCGCCAACCGCTGCAGATTTACAGGTGACGCAGAGCGTCACGGGCGGCATTCCCACGCGGGAGCGTGGGAACGATCTGGCAACGATCTGGCAGCGGGTTAACTTGCCGCGATAGCGCCAGCCCAGGCGGCGCAAGGCTTCATGGACGGTAAGCCCGCATGAACAAGCCCACCACCTCCTGCACATGCGCTTCGGCGTCCGCCTCGCTCAATTGCCCGCCGCAGCCATACAGCAGGCGAAAGTTCGCCGTGCCTTTGAGCAGACAAAAGAAGTGCTCGGCTGCCTTGAAGGGCTTGTCGATGCTCAACGCGCCAGTCTGATCGATCCGGCCGAGCAGACGCTCCATGCCCTGCAGCATGCGCATCGGCCCTGCTTCAAAGAAGATCTGTGAAAGTTTCACGTCCTGATTGCCGGTGGTCATCATCAGGCGATGCAGGTTCACCGATTCCTCGCTGTTGATCAGCCGATGGAACCCGCGTGCGATGTTCAGCAGTACGGTGTGCACAGGCATGGCTTCTGGCAGCTCGAAGTACATGACCGGCAACTGTTCCTCGCACTTGGCGACGACGGCGGCAGTGAACAGGGTTTCCTTGTCCGTGAAGTGGCTGTAGACGGTCAGTTTCGACACGCCCGCTTCCAGCGCCACGGCGTCCATGCTGGTGCTTGCATAGCCATTGCTCAAAAACAGAATTTTCGCGGCTTCGAGAATCGCCTGGCGTTTTGCCATGTCCTTGGGGCGCCCGGGGCTATTGGTGTTTACAGGATTGTCGGACATTTTCACCTTTAATACTGGACTGGTGAGTTTGGTATTAATAACATACCGGCCAGTATAATAATTCCTAGCTTCATTTGCGAAAGGTCCTACAGCATGCGCAGCACTTTCCTGCCCTTTGCGTTGCCTGTCAGTCTGGTTTTCCTGTTAGCCGCTTGCGGCCACGAGGAAGCGGCTCAAACCACCGTCCGCCCGGCCATGGTGGTGCAACCCCAGCCTTCGGCGCAGGCAATGGACAGCTACCCGGGCGAAGTGCGCGCCCGTTATGAGCCGGACCTGGCCTTTCGCATCGCTGGCAAAGTCAGCAAGCGCCTGGTGGAGGAGGGCGAGCGGGTCAAGGCCAACCAGCCACTGGCAGAGCTCGACCCACAGGATGTGCGCCTGCAGCTGGAAGCCACCCGTGCCCAAGTAGCCGCCGCCGATGCCAACCTGAGCCTGGTGCGTGCCGAACGTGACCGCTACAAGACCCTGATGGACCGTCAGATGGTCAGCCGGTCCCAGTACGACAATTCCGAAAATCTTTATCGATCAGGTGTTGCACGCCTCAAGCAGATCAAGGCTGAGTTCGAGGTGTCCAGCAACCAGGCCGGCTACGCTGTGCTGCGCGCCCCCCAGGACGGCGTCGTCGCCAAGCGTGCGGTGGAAGTGGGCCAGGTCGTCTCCGCGGGCCAGACCGTGTTCACCCTGGCCACCGATGGCGAGCGTGAAGTATTGATCAGCCTGCCCGAGCAAGGTTTCGCTCGCTTCAAGGTCGGCCAGCCGGTGTCGGTTGAGCTGTGGAGCCAGCCGGATCAACGCTTTGCCGGGCGCATCCGCGAACTCTCGCCCGCCGCCGATCCGAAGTCGCGCACCTTCGCCGCACGGGTGGCTTTCACGGGGGGCAAAACGGCGGCGGAGCTCGGCCAGAGTGCCCGCGTATTCATACAGGCCGACGGCGTGATTGCCCTGTCGGTGCCGCTGTCGGCCCTCAGTGCGCAGGACGGCGCGTCCTACGTCTGGCGCGTGGCACCCGACAATACCCTCAAGCGCACACCCGTGCGCGTCGGCGCGTTTGGCGAGAAGACCGTGCCGGTACTCGAAGGCCTGGCGCCCACTGACTGGGTGATCGCCGCGGGTGTGCACGTGCTGCATGAGGGCCAGCAAGTGCGGCCGGTGGATCGCACCAACCGCGTGGTGAATCTGGCGGCGAAGGAGTAGTCCCCGATGGGTTTCAATCTTTCCGAATGGGCGTTGCGTAATCGCCAGATCGTACTGTTCCTGATGATCCTGCTGGCGGTGGTCGGCACCTTGTCCTACACCAAGCTGGGGCAAAGCGAAGACCCGCCCTTTACCTTCAAGGCCATGGTGATCAAGACCAACTGGCCGGGCGCCACGGCCCAGGAAGTCTCACGTCAGGTCACCGAGCGCATCGAGAAAAAGCTGATGGAAACGGGCGAGTACGAGCGCATCGTCTCGTTTTCGCGCCCAGGTGAGTCTCAAGTCACCTTCATTGCTCGCGACTCCATGCACTCGGCGCAGATTCCCGAGCTGTGGTACCAGGTGCGCAAGAAGATCAGCGATATTCGCCAGACCTTGCCGCCGGATATCCAGGGGCCGTTTTTCAACGATGAGTTCGGCACCACGTTCGGCAATATCTACGCCTTGACTGGTGACGGTTTCGACTACGCCGTGCTCAAGGACTACGCCGACCGTATCCAGATTCAGCTGCAACGGGTGCCGGATGTGGGCAAGGTCGAGCTGCTTGGCCTGCAGGACGAAAAAATCTGGATCGAACTGTCCAACCTCAAGCTCGCCACCCTCGGCCTGCCATTGGCCGCTGTGCAGCAGGCCTTGCAGGAGCAGAACGCGGTGTCGACCGCCGGTTTCTTTGAAACCCCGACCGAACGGGTGCAGTTGCGGGTATCCGGCAATTTCAAGACCGTGGAAGAGATTCGCAACTTTCCTATTCGGGTTGCGGAACGCACCTTCCGCATTGGCGATGTGGCCGAGATTCACCGGGGCTTCAACGACCCACCGGCACCGCGCATGCGTTTCATGGGGGCTGACGCTATCGGACTGGCCGTGGCCATGCGTGATGGCGGCGACATCCTGGTGCTGGGCAAGGCGCTGGAAAACGAATTCGCACGATTGCAGAAGAATCTTCCGGCAGGCATGGAGCTGCGCAAGGTCTCGGACCAACCGGCAGCGGTGAAAACCAGTGTCGGCGAATTCGTCCAGGTGCTGGCTGAAGCGTTGGCGATTGTGTTGCTGGTGAGCTTCTTTTCCCTGGGCGTACGCACCGGCATGGTGGTGGCCCTGGCGATTCCGCTGGTGCTGGCGATGACCTTCGCCACCATGTATTACCTCGGCATCGGCCTGCACAAGATTTCCCTGGGCGCGCTGGTATTGGCCCTGGGCCTGCTGGTCGATGACGCGATCATCGCCGTGGAAATGATGGCGATCAAAATGGAGCAGGGGTACGACCGGCTCAAGGCCGCGAGTTTCGCCTGGACCAGTACCGCATTCCCAATGCTCACCGGTACGTTGATCACCGCTGCGGGCTTCTTGCCGATTGCCACGGCGCAATCGAGTACCGGTGAGTACACCCGTTCGATCTTTCAGGTGGTGACCATTGCATTGCTGGCCTCATGGGTCGCCGCAGTGGTATTTGTGCCTTACCTGGGCGAAAAGCTGCTGCCGGACCTGGCGAAGATTCATGCCGCCAAACACGGCTCGGATCGGCCTGATCCCTACGGCACGCCCTTCTACCAGCGTGTCAGGCGTCTGGTGGAGTGGTGCGTGCAACGGCGCAAGACGGTGATCGTCCTGACCCTGCTGCTGTTTATCGGCTCGGTTGGGCTGTTTCGTTTCGTGCCGCAACAGTTCTTCCCGGCCTCGGGTCGCCTGGAATTGATGGTCGACCTGAAACTGGCCGAAGGCGCGTCGTTGAGCAACACGGCCGAGCAAGTCAAACGCCTCGAAACCCTGCTCAAGGGACACGCCGGCATCGATAACTACGTGGCCTATGTGGGCACCGGTTCGCCGCGTTTCTACCTGCCCCTCGACCAGCAACTGCCGGCCGCCAGCTTTGCGCAATTTGTGGTGTTGGCACCCACCATCGAAGAACGCGAAAGCCTGCGCACCTGGCTGATCGAAACGCTGAACGAACAGTTTCCCGACCTGCGTTCGCGCGTTACCCGCCTGGAAAACGGCCCACCCGTGGGCTACCCCGTGCAGTTTCGCGTGACCGGTGAGCACATCGAAGAAGTCCGCGCCCTGGCGCGCAAAGTCGCGATCAAGGTTCGCGAAAATGCTCACGTGGTCAATGTGCATCTGGACTGGGAAGAACCGAGCAAAATCGTCTACCTGAATATCGACCAGGACCGCGCCCGCGCGCTGGGCGTAAGCACCGCCAACCTGTCGAAGTTCCTGCAAAGCTCCCTGACCGGCTCCACGGTCAGCCAGTACCGCGAAGATAACGAGTTGATCGAAATTCTCCTGCGCGGCACCGTCCATGAGCGCACCGAATTGTCGCGGCTGTCCAGCCTGGCCGTGCCGACCGATAACGGTAAAAGTGTGGCGCTGTCGCAGATTGCCACCCTTGAGTATGGCTTTGAAGAAGGCATCATCTGGCACCGTAACCGCCTGCCTACGGTGATCGTGCGCGCCGATATCTACGGCAAGGAGCAACCTGCCACGCTGGTCCAGCAGATCCTGCCGACCCTCGAAGGCGTGCGCGCCGAGTTGCCTGACGGCTATTTGCTGGAAGTCGGTGGTACCGTCGAAGACTCGGCGCGCGGCCAGAACTCGGTGAAAGCCGGCGTGCCATTGTTCATCGTGGTGGTGCTGACCTTGCTGATGTTGCAACTGCGCAGCTTCTCACGCACCGCGATGGTGTTTCTGACGGCACCCTTGGGCTTGATCGGCGTGACCCTGTTCCTGCTGGTATTTCGTCAACCCTTTGGTTTCGTGGCGATGCTCGGCACCATCGCGCTGTCGGGGATGATCATGCGCAACTCGGTGATCCTGGTCGATCAGATCGAACAGGACATCAAGGCGGGGTTGACGCCCTGGCAGGCGATCATCGAAGCGACGGTGCGGCGCTTCCGGCCGATCGTGCTCACGGCACTCGCCGCGGTACTGGCCATGATTCCCCTGTCGCGCAGTGTGTTCTTCGGGCCGATGGCGGTGGCGATCATGGGCGGGCTGATTGTGGCGACCGCGTTGACCCTGTTGTTTCTGCCGGCGTTGTACGCGGCCTGGTTCAGGGTCAGGAAGGAGGTTGGGTGATGGGTCGATACCACGCGCAGTTGGGTTACGAGCTGAAGCAAATAGCCACGCAGCCATGTGGAACGCCCACGGCTGCTACTCCACTCAGAGATGCCTGATGAACAGGCAGCAGCCTCGGTATCGCTGTTGGGCGACCGGCGCTGTTTCATTGAGCTTATGGAGTTTCATATGTCGTTTTTTACCGCAATTGCGGCTTTCAAAGGGGCGTTTCTCGGGGCCTTGCTGGGCGGCCATCTGCCGCGCCATGAAGAAGTTAGTTCCAAGCCGTACAGGTCTGACCATAGCTACTCAGGTCATCACCCTCATGGACCTCGTTATGGCCATACTCAACCCGCCAAGCTGCATCATGGTCGGCCTTACCCGTCCCATCCGACGTTCAATGAACATCAGCCTCACACCAGGATTTTGTACTCGCTTTTTCGTTGAGTCATTAGGCTTCGTGGCTTGAAACCCCTGCGCCAAGGCCCTTTGCAAGCAGCCTTGGCGCAGTAGTTGAGCGGTGTCGTCGAGGATTTACAGCGCGCCAAACACCTTCTTTGCCAAGCTGGTGGCGGCTGCTGCCGGATTCTGGCGAATCGTCTCTTCCTGCTGCGCGATCATCTTGAACAAGCCATCCAGCGCCTGTTCGGTCACGTAGTTTTCAACATTGGCGCTTTTGGCGTCCACTGCGCCAAACGCAGCCGCCTTGCCGGCGAGGGCGTTGTACTGCTGGGCCACGCCAACCTTGTCGGTGGCCGCCTTGACGATGGGCAGGAACTTGGCGCGGATCTGCTCGCGGCTGCTCTTGTCCAGGTACTGGGTGGCGGAGTCCTGACCGCCGCTGAGAATGCCTTTGGCATCGGTCACGCTCATGTTTTTCACGGCATTGACCAGAATCGGCTGGGCCTGGGTAACGGCGGTTTCCGCGGCTTTGTTCATGCTGGTTTCCAGCTGGGTGACCTGATCGCCCATGCCGAACATCTTCAGCTTGTCAGCGACCTTGCCCAGCTTCCCCGGCAGGCCGATCTTCACTTCAGGGTTATTGCTGAAGCCACCGGGCGTTCCCAGTTGTTTCACGGCGATCTGTGCGCCCTGGGTCAAGGCGTCCTTGAGGCCGCCGCTGGCGTCGCCCTGGGACAGGCTGCCAAGGTCCAGCGCCATGGCGTTGGCGCCCAGCAGCAGGCCGGCGAACAGGGCAGTGAGGCGAAGAGGGTGACGGAGCATGTGCGCTTCCTTGTGGTTGAATTCAGTGGGCTACAGCGTCGACGCGCAAGCGCAGTGGCTGTTGATCCTGGCCGTTGAGCTGCACGGCGTGCCGTTCAGTGGTGATGAACAGTAGCTTGCCATCCACTTCGATGCGAGCGCTGACCGAATAGCTGTGGCCGGGCTTGACCTGCGCCGGGTCATAGCTCAGGTGAAACGGCAGCGGTACCTGGCCTTTGACCGGGCCTTTCTGTTCGGCCAGGACCACGGCGGGGGCGTCCATCAGCGATACGTCCTGCAGGCTGACGCTCAAGGTGGCGGCAGGCGGCAGGGCGATGCGTTGCAGGTAGAACACTTCGCCGTCGAGGCTGGCCTTGGGTGCAGGGGTCATGGATTGGCAGGCTCCGAGCAAGGCGGTGAGGCCCAGGAGGATGATCTTTTTCATGGTGCTGCTCCTTTTCAACGGCGCCGGAAACTGCCCGGCGCCTTGTTCAATCTAGCGGGTTTGCGCAGGTTCCACCGCTTGCTCGGCCGCGCCATCGACGCGATGCAACGCGACCTGGCGGATCGACAGGCGAATGTCCGCCGGCAGTACCCGTTTGGCCGCGCCTTCAGCCAGCTCGCCGAGCAGGTCGTGGTAGCTCAGCTTGCCGGCTTCATCGCGGCGCAGCACATCTTGCTCCAACAAGGTCTGGATGAAATGTCGGAATAGGCTCTTGTCGAAGAATTCCGGGGCATTGAGGCCGTGCAGGATCGACAGCCGCTGTGCCATGATCGTGCACAGGTCTTCCAGCTCTTCGGCGCTGATGCTGTTCTGGCCGCTGTTGAGCAGCAGCGAAATGGCCATGTAGAAGCGCTGCAGGGTCTGGGCGATGCTTTTTGACAGCAGCGTCAGCAGCACAAAATGCCGCGAGCTCGGCGCCGGGCGCAGGTACACGTTGTTTTCAAAGCGCAGCAGGCCCTGTTCGACAAACGCGTCCAGCCATTGGTCGACCACGGTATCCAGATCCTCCAGTGACCAGCGGATAAACAACTCCGATTGCAGGTACGGATACAGCGCCTGGGTGTAGCGCAGGATCTGTTCGCGGCTCATGCGCGAACTGCTCTGGAAGAAGCTCGCCAGCAGCGCCGGCAGGGCGAAGATGTGCAATACGTTGTTGCGGTAATAGGTCATCAGGACGGCGTTTTGCTCATCCAGATAGACGATTTTGCCCAGGGCATCGCTCTGTTCCGACAGCAGATTCATGTCCTTGACGTGCTTGATCAGGGCGAGGCCATCGCCGTCCGGCAGGGTGGTATGCGGTGAATAGGGCACACGGCGCAGCAGCGCCAGGTACAGGTCCAACTGGCGGGCCATGGCTTGTTCATCCAGGGCCAGGCGTGTGGTCGACAGCAGCGCCAATGCCACCAGGTTCACCGGGTTCACCGCTGCGGCTTCGTTCAGATGGCGCGCCACCTGTTCGCCCAGGCGGTGGGTGGTTTCATTCAGCCACGCCGGCTTGTAGTTCGGGCCCAGTTCCTGAGCGCGCCAATCCGGTTGCTCGTTGTCGAGGAATTCCGCCAGCTTGATCGGCTCGCCGAAGTTGACCGCGACCTGGCCGAAGCGCTGCTTGAGCGCGCCCACCACTTTGAAAATATCGAAAATCGACTCTTTCTTCTTGCTCGCACCACGCAGTTCGCCGAGGTAGGTACGACCTTCCAGCACGCGTTCATAGCCGATGTACACCGGCACGAACACGATAGGCATGCGCGAAGAGCGCAGGAAACTGCGCAGGGTGATCGCCAGCATCCCGGTTTTGGGCTGCAGCATGCGCCCCGTGCGCGAGCGTCCGCCTTCGACGAAGTACTCGACGGGGAAGCCTTTGGTAAACAGGGTGTGCAGGTATTCGTTGAACACCGAGGTGTACAGCGGGTTGCCCTTGAAGGTGCGGCGCATGAAAAACGCACCGCCACGGCGCAGCAGGCTGCCGATCACGGGCATGTTCAAGTTGATGCCGGCGGCAATGTGCGGCGGGGTCAGGCCGTTCTTGAACAGCAGGTAGGAAAGCAGCAGGTAGTCGATATGGCTGCGGTGGCACGGTACGTAGATTACTTCGTAGCCCTGCGCAACCTGTTGCACGCCCTCGATGTTGTTGATCTTGATGCCATCGTAGATCTTGTTCCAGAACCAGCTCAGCACCACTTCCAGGAAGCGGATCGCGGTGTAGGTGTAGTCCGAGGCGATCTCGTTGCCATAGCGCAGGGCCAGGGCCTTGGCTTTCTCCGGCGAGATTTTTTCACGCTCGGCTTCATCGGCGATGGCTTGGCGCACCAACGGCATGTTCACCAGGCCCTTCACCAGATTGCGGCGGTGCGACAGGTCGGGGCCGATCACGGCGGTCTTCAGGTTACGAAAGTGCACACGCAGGATGCGCTGGGCCATCCTTACGGTGCGTTCGTGCCCTTTATTGTGCTCGATCAATTCACGCAGATTGATGGGCGCGGAGAATTGCACGCGCGTCTTGCGACCGAGGATCAGGATGCTCAACAACCGGCGCAAGCGCCCGGTGACCGCCCAGCTGTCGGCGAACAGCAGTTTCCAAGGGCTGGACTCACTTTCAGGCGACTGGCCCCAGAACACGCTGACCGGAATGATTTGTGCATTCTCTTCGGCATGTTCGGTGAGGGTGTTGACCAGGCGCGTCAGAGTTGGCGGTGCGCCGCGCTTGTCCTGGCGACCGAGCCAGTCCGGGTCCGGCGTCAGGTAAAAGAACGCCGCGGGTTCCATCAACGGGCCGACCGATACCGGCAGCACCGGGCGCGGCAGGCCGGCCCTGGTGCACTCGGCGTCGACCACGGCCAGTTCGGTCAGGGAGGGCGATTGCAGGACATAGAACACCGGCCGGCTGCGGTCCAGGTTAAGGGTTAGGGACGACTGGTTGATCGTCTCCGAGCGAACCCAGAGGTACAGCAGTCGACGCAAGGTGCCGAACACCAGGCGACGGAACGGGGAGCGGGTCATAGGCGAGCTGCTTCAAGTGGGAATAAACCGGGCAGATGCTCGGGCAGGTAGTGTGCCGTATTCGCCGAAAATCGGCAAAAAAGCGGCGATGTAAAGTTGGGTTGATGGTTTTTGAACCTGTCTTATACTCGGCAGTTCAACCTCAGCGACTCAATAATAAAAACCAGTGGGAGTGAACAGATGACAACGCGCGAAACCGGCAATGTGAAGTGGTTCAACGATGCCAAGGGCTATGGCTTTATCCAGCGTGAAGATGGCAAGGACGTGTTCGTGCACTACCGCGCCATTCGCGGTGACGGTCACCGTTCGTTGGCCGAAGGCCAGCAGGTGGAGTACGCCGTGGTGACCGGCGAGAAGGGGCTGCAGGCCGAGGATGTGGTGGGTCTTTAAGACCACCGCTGGAACCCTGTGGGAGGGGGCTTGCCCCCGATAGCGGCGGATCAGTCGATTTATTCAGCGACTGACACTCAGCAATCGGGGGCAAGCCCCCTCCCACATTTGATTGGGTTCGCAGCTCGGAATCAGGCGGTTTTCCAGGTGATCTGTTCTTCACCGTCGGCGCTGATGCGAATCCAGGTGTCGGCGCTTTCCTCGCCTTCTTCCTCGACCCAGGTCCCCGGTGCGCAGCGCACTTCAACGTTCAGTGCGGCAAACGCGGCGCGGGCGCAGGCGATGTCGTCGTCCCATGGAGTCTGGTCGCTTTCCAGAAACAGGCTGTTCCACTTGCCGACGGCTTTTGGCAGCCAGGTCACCGGCACGTTGCCGGCTTTGCACTTGTAGGTCTGGCCCTTCTGGACCCAGTCGGTGCAAGGGCCCAGGGCGGCGCCCAGCCAGGCGGCGATGGCCTTGTGGTCGACGTCGGCGTCCTTCAGGTAAATCTCAATATCGGGTTGGCGCATGGATGTTCCTCGTCGCGGGATTCGAAAATCCATTCGCGGGTACTGAAAAGTCGGTTATTGAAGCACGAAATAATCGTAGCGCATCGACACGGTGACCTGCAGCGGCTCGGCGGCTTCGATCACCTCGTTGCGGCGCTCGGCGCTGGCGCGCCAGCCGTGAGGGGTCATGGCCAGCAGATTGGCGCGGTCCTTGGGTTCGGCCAGGCTCAGGGTGAACTCCAGGGTTTCGCTGTGGGCCAGGCTCATGCCATCCGGCACCAGCGCCAAGTGTTTGTCGTCGGTGTACTCGCGCACTTCATCGTACAAGCGCTCGCGCAATTCCATCAGATGGCCGCGGGTGGGGCCGACCTTCATCAAGCCGCCACCTGGGCTGAGCAGGCGCTTGGCTTCCTGCCAGTCCAGCGGGCTGAACACGCTGGCGAGAAACTGGCAACTGGCGTCGGCCAATGGGATGCGGGCCATGCTGGCGATCAACCAGGTCAGCGCGGGGTTGCGCTTGCATGCCCGCTTGACCGCTTCCCTGGAAATATCCAGGGCGTAGCCGTCGGCGTGGGGCAGGGCGTCGGCGATCTGCGCGGTGTAGTAACCCTCGCCACAGCCGATGTCCACCCAGCGTTGCGGTTTGCGTTCAGCGGCCAGCTCGGCCAGGCGCTGAGCCACAGGGGCGTAGTGCCCGGCATTGAGAAAATCGCGGCGCGCCTCGACCATCGCCAGGTTATCGCCCGGGTCGCGGCTGTTCTTGTGCTGCACCGGCAGCAGGTTCAGGTAACCCTGGCGTGCGCGGTCGAAACGGTGCCCGGCGGGGCACGCCACGCCGTTGTCCACCGGATTGAGCGGGGCGCTGCAAAGGGGGCAGGCGAGCATCAGGCGAGCAACTTGATCAGGGTCTGATAGTAGATTTCGGTCAACACATCGAGGTCGCTGGCAAGGATGCGCTCGTTGACCTGATGGATCGTCGCATTCACCGGGCCCAGCTCGACCACTTGCGTGCCCAGGGTCGCGATGAAGCGACCATCCGAGGTGCCGCCGCTGGTGGACGCCTGGGTCTCACGACCGGTGATCGCCTTGATGCTGGCCGAGACCGCGTCGAGCAGTGCGCCCGGCTCGGTGAGGAATGGCAGGCCCGACAGCGCCCAGTCCACATGCCAGTCCAGGCCGTGTTTATCCAGGATCGCGGCCACCCGTTGCTGCAAGCCTTCCACGGTGGATTCGGTGGAAAAACGGAAGTTGAACACCGCCGTCAGGTCGCCGGGAATCACGTTGGTGGCGCCGGTACCGGAATTGAGGTTGGAGATCTGGAAGCTGGTCGGCGGGAAGAAGGCGTTGCCGTCGTCCCAATGCTCGGCAGCGAGCTCGGCCAATGCCGGTGCGGCCAGGTGGATCGGGTTCTTCGCCAGGTGCGGATATGCCACGTGGCCTTGCACACCGCGCACGGTCAGCGTAGCGCCGAGGGAGCCACGGCGGCCATTCTTGACCACGTCACCCACCAGGGTTGTACTCGACGGTTCGCCGACGATGCACCAGTCCAGGCGCTCCTTGCGCGCGGCCAGACGTTCGATCACGGCCTTGGTGCCATGGTGCGCCGGGCCTTCTTCGTCGCTGGTGATCAGGAAGGCCACCGAGCCCTTGTGGTCCGGGTAGTCGGCGACAAAACGCTCCGCCGCCACCAGCATCGCCGCCAGGCTGCCTTTCATGTCCGCCGCGCCACGGCCGCACAGCATGCCGTGTTCGTCGATCAGTGCGTCGAACGGATCGTTCTGCCAGGCCTGCACCGGGCCGGTCGGCACCACGTCAGTGTGGCCGGCAAAACACAGCACCGGGCCTTCGTGCTTGCCATGGGTCGCCCAGAAGTTATCCACGTCGAAGATGCGCATTGGCTCGAGCGCAAAACCGGCGTCGCCCAGGCGCTGCATCATCAGCTTCTGGCAATCGGCGTCGATCGGAGTGACCGACGGGCGACGGATCAGGTCGATGGCAAGTTGAAGGGTCGGCGAAAGGTCGGCATGGGCCGTCATGGGAAAACTCCGGAAAGCGTGTAATGGGCGCAGGACGAATGTGCTGAAACGGCGCAGATTCAATGTGGGAAGGGGCTTGCCCCCGACGGCGGTTTATCAGCAAAAAATTAGCTGACTGACACGCTGCTATCGGGGGCAAGCCCCCTCCCACATAAAGCAATCGGTGCTTGCCTGATCCAACAAAACGGCCGTTATCTTATAGCAAAACGGCGACCAGAGGCCGCCGTTTAGTGGATTGCGCAAGTTTTTACGCCGCGGGTGCGGGCTCAGCCTTCGCCGCAGGTTTGGGCAGTGAAGACAGGAACGCCATGATCAGCGCCGCCACATACGGCAGCGACTGCACCAGCAGCATCACCACCCAGAAGCGCATGTCATTGCTCGGCAGGCCCTGCACCAGGTAGATCCCCAGCGCCGCGCCCCACAACAGCAGCATGATGAACATCTCTTCGCGGGCTTCGGAAATGGCTACCCAGAAGCCGTGGTTATCGGCGTTTTTCGGCGTGCGAAAGAACGGAATGCTGGTGGTGAAGAAGCCATACAGCACCGCCTTGGCAATGGTGTGCGACAACGCCAGGCCGGCCAGCGCCGCGCAAAATGCATCCTTGAGGTTGACTCCGACCGCACGGCGGTAGAGGAAGATGATCTTGCCCACCTTGAACACGAACAGCGCCAACGGCGGGATGGCGAAGATCAGCAACGGCGGATCGACACGGGTCGGCACGATGACCATCGCCGCCGACCACAACAGCGCGCCGACGGTGAAGAAGATGTTCATGCCATCGGCCACCCACGGCAGCCAGCCCGCGAGGAAGTGATAGCGCTGGCCACGGGTCAGCTCAGTGTCCTTGCCGCGCAGCAGGCTGGCGGTGTGGCGCTTGATGATCTGAATCGCGCCATAGGCCCAGCGGAAACGCTGTTTCTTGAAGTCGATAAAGGTATCGGGCATCAGGCCTTTGCCGTAGCTGTCGTGGTAATACGCCGCCGACAAGCCTTTTTCGAACACGCGCAGGCCCAGTTCGGCGTCTTCACAGATGCACCAGTCGGCCCAGCCCAGCTCTTCGAGCACCGAGCGACGGGTCATGGTCATGGTGCCGTGCTGGATGATCGCGTCGCGGTCGTTACGGGTGACCATGCCGATATGGAAGAAGCCTTTATATTCCGCATAGCAGAGCTTCTTGAAGGTGCTTTCGTTCTGGTCGCGGTAATCCTGTGGCGACTGCACCACGGCGATTTTCGGGTCGGCGAAGTGCGGCACCATGTGCTTGAGCCAGTTGGGCGAGACGCAGTAGTCGGAGTCGATCACCGCGATCACTTCGGCGTCCTTGGCGGTGTGCGGAATCAGGTAGTTCAGCGCGCCGCCCTTGAAACCGGCCAGTGGCGCGACGTGGAAGAACTTGAAACGCGGGCCCAGGGTTTGGCAGTAGTCGCGCACCGGTTCCCATACCGCCGGGTCCTTGGTGTTGTTGTCGATGATCAGGACTTCGTAGTCCGGGTAATCGAGTGCGGCCAGGGCGTCGAGGGTCTGTTTGACCATTTCCGGCGGCTCGTTGTAGCACGGCACGTGGATCGACACTTTCGGGCGGTAGTCCGATTCCCCTTCTACCGGCAGGAATTCACGCCGGCGCTTGTGAGTCCACACCGCTTCGGCCAGTTCGTGGGCTTCGGTCAACAACACGATGAATACGCCCATGGCACCCAGCGCCAGCAAGAAACCGACGGTCAGGCTGAACCAGGTGCTGTATTGCTGGCTGTAGTCGTAGCCGATCCATACCAGCACCGAGCCGCACAGGAACGCGATAAACGTCAGGAAGGTACGGCCGCGCTGGCGCAAGGCCGAACCGTCGATCATTAACAGGGTCAGCGACAGCAGGGCCAGTACCACCGAGCCGATCGCCAGCACGCGCCATTGCGGAATGGCGACCACCGGCCCTTCAAAGTTGAATTTTTGCTGGCGCGCGGCGTTGTACACGCCCCAATAGGCGCCGGCAGAACCTTCATCGCTGACTTTCCACGGTTGGTCGAAGGCTTCGATCACAAAATAGTTGAAGCCTTGGCGATTGAGCTTGTTCACCAGCGTGCGCAGGTAAATCGCCTGGTCCGCCGGGGACGATTCATTGCCGCCGCGCATGCGCCCGTTACTTGGCCAGCCAACCTCCGACAACAGCAGCGGCTTTTTCGGGAACATCTTCTTCAGGTCCCGGGCGCGGTCGAGTACGTACTGGCCGGCCTTGTCCATCGGAATGAATTCCCAGAACGGCAGGATGTGCGCGGCGATCAGGTCGACGTGCTTGGCCAGTTGCGGGTTCTTTTCCCAGATGTGCCATTGCTCGGAGGTGGTCACCGGCACTTTCACAGCGGCGCGCACCCGGTCCAGCAGCACGATCAGCGCCTCTGGGGTGATTTCTTCACGGAACAGCGCCTCGTTACCCACCACCACCCGCACAACGCTGCGCGAGCTGTTGGCGATCTCGATGGCGCGCTGGATTTCGCGTTCGTTGCGCTCAAGATCGGGGCTGATCCAGATACCCAGGGTCACCCGCAGGCCGAACTCTTCCGCCAGCTTGGGGATATCGCCCAGGGTGCCGTCGACCGAGTAGGTACGGATGTTGTCCGTCAGCTTGCTCATGATCTCGAGGTCGCGACGCATCTGGTCGTCGCTCGGGTATTGGTTTTTCTGTGGATACTGGCCTTGCTGGAACGGCGAGTAAGAAAACCCGGAGATCTGTTCAGGCCAGTTGGGGGTAGTGACCGGGCGGTTGATCAGCGCCCAGAAGCCAGTGAACAGTGCGGCAATAGCCAGCACCACCACCAGGTTGAGTCCAAATTTACGCGATGACATGGCGATTTCGGGTTCCAAAGGGTGTGGAACGAAAAGAGGTGTCGGCCTGCGCCGAACGGCGCGCATCCTACACCGGCCTTTCCCTGAGCGTACAGCAGACAGAGAAAAGCCGGACGTTAGTCCGCGAATGTTCACCTAAGTTCTTTACTTGTAACTTGTAGCTTAAAACTTGCCGCTGCGTAGCCCATAATGCGCGCCGGTTTTTGGGGTAATGGTCATGAGCACAGAAGATCCACGGTTTGCAGGCGTTGCCCGCTTGTATGGCATTGAAGGCCTGGAACGCTTGAAAGCGGCCCATGTGGCGATCGTCGGCGTTGGCGGCGTGGGCTCGTGGGCGGCGGAAGCCATCGCCCGCTGCGGGGTGGGCGAGATTTCGCTGTTTGACCTGGATGACGTCTGCGTCAGCAACAGCAACCGCCAGTTGCATGCGCTGGACAGCACCGTGGGCAAACCCAAGGTCCAAGTGATGGCCGAACGTCTGCGCGGCATCAACCCGGCGTGCACGGTGCATGCGGTGGCGGATTTCGTGACGCGCGACACCATGGCCGAGTACATCACCCCGAACATTGATTGCGTGATCGACTGCATCGACGCGGTCAACGCCAAGGCGGCGCTGATTGCCTGGTGCAAACGCCGCAAGATCCAGATCATTACCACCGGTGGCGCCGGCGGGCAGATCGACCCGACGCTGATCCAGGTGTGTGACCTGAACCGCACCTTCAACGATCCGCTGGCCTCGAAAGTGCGCTCCACGTTGCGCCGCGACTATGGTTTCTCACGCACCGTGACCCGTCATTACAGCGTGCCGTGCGTGTTTTCCACCGAGCAACTGCGCTACCCCAAGCCCGATGGCAGCATCTGTTTGCAGAAGAGTTTTGTCGGCGACGGCGTCAAGCTCGATTGTGCCGGTGGCTTTGGCGCGGTGATGATGGTGACGGCCACGTTCGGCATGGTGGCGGCCACCAAGGCGGTGGACAAGATCGTGGCGGGGGTGCGCCGGCCGTCGGAGCGGGTCAAGCCCGCCTGAATCGAAGCATGTTGTTCAGCCCAAAATGTGGAAGGGGCCTTGCCCTAATGCCAGTCAGTTAAGCGAAAGCGGTTCAATGTAGGAGCGAGCTTGCTCGCGAAAAACGCCTAGGCAACGCGTTCATTCTGGATAAACGCGGGGGCCCTGAGTTCTTCGCGAGCAAGCTCGCTCCTACAGTGAACCAATTTCAGTTTTGGGTCTGGCTCAGGGAACGCATGCGCTGCAGCACCGCATTGAGGCCATTGCTGCGTGACGGTGAGAGCTGGCGCGACAAGCCCAGTTGATTGAACCACTCAGGCAGGTCAACCGCCTGCAACTGCGCAGCCGACAACCCATTGACCCGTGCCAGCAACAACGCCACCAGCCCACGAATCATCCGCGCCTCGCTGCTGGCGGCAAACTGCCAGTGACCGTCCTCTAAGCGTCCCACCAACCACACCAGGCTTTCGCAGCCGTGCACCAGATTGGCGTCGACCTTGTCGGCCTCCGTCAGAGCCGGCAGCCGCTCGCCCCATTGCATCAACAGGCGTGCGCGTTGCTCCCAGCTGCCTATGGCCTGGAACGCTTGCAGTGCGGCCACCGCGTCCGTCGGCAAGCTCATCGCAACATATCCAGCGCCTGGTCCAGTGCTTCAAAGAAACGCTCCAGGTCGTCGGAGTCGTTGTACAGCGCCAGGGACACGCGGATCGCCCCCGACAACTGCAGCGCCTTGAGCAACGGCATCGCACAGTGATGACCGGCACGCACGGCAATCCCCTGTTCGGTCAGCAAGTGGGCGAGGTCGGCGTTATGCACGCCCTCGACCACAAAGCTGACCAACGCCACCTGCGGCGCGCCCAATACGTGCACGCCGTTGCGCGCCTTCAAGCCGCGCAGCAGATAATCGTGCAGCGCCGCCTCGTGCCTGACCACCGCCTGTTGATCCAGCGAAGTCAGGTAGTCGAGCGTCGCGCCCAGGCCGATCACACCGGCAATTGGCGGCGTTCCCGCTTCAAAACCCAGCGGGGCAGGGCGGAAGCTGGCGCTGTGGTAATCGGCCTGCTGCACCATCTCGCCGCCGAACTGCCAGTGGCGCAGGTGATGCAAGGCTTCATGGCGGCCGTATAACACGCCGACCCCGTCCGGGCCGTACAGCTTGTGGCTGGAAAATACGTAGAAGTCGCAGCCCAGGGCCTGCACGTCGTGGCGGCCGTGGACGATGCCTTGGGCGCCGTCGATCACCGTCAGTGTGCCGTGGGTGCGGGCCAGCCCGAGCAAGGCATCGAGCGGTTGCCAGGCGCCGAGTACGTTGGATAGCTGGCTTACCGCCAGCAGTCGGGTACGCGGGCCGATCAGCCGTGCGGCGGCCTCAAGGTCAATCACACCGTCAGCCTCCAGTGGCAATACCACCAGGGTCAGTGCGCGACGTTTGGCCAGTTGCTGCCAGGGCAGCAGGTTGGCGTGGTGTTCCAGGGCGCTGATGGCAATCTCATCGCCCGCATTGAATAAGTGCTCCAGGCCATAGGCCAGGAGGTTCAGCGCAGAGGTTGCGCCGTGGGTAAACACCACCTGCCCGCTGTCGCCCGCATTCAACCACTGCATCACCTTGCTGCGACTGTCTTCAAACGCCTGGGTCGCGTGGGCACCCGGCAGATGCTGGGCACGGTGCACATTGGCTGCGCCATTGGCGTAGTAATGGCTGATTGCATCCAGCAGGGCTTGGGGTTTTTGCGTGGTGGCGGCGTTGTCCAGGTAGGTCTGGTCCTGGCGTTGCAGGGTGGCGATGGCTGGGAAATCAGCACGCCAGGGGGAGGGCACAAGCATGATGTTCAAGACTCGTATAAGCGAGCCGCACCCTGAAGGTGCGGCTCGCTGGGCGGCATCGAGTGGCTGCTTAGTTGTGAGCGTGCAGCGTTTCGTTCAGTTCGATGGCCGATTTGTGGGTTTTGCACTCCACGGCACCGGTCTCGGAGTTGCGACGGAACAGCAGGTCCGGCTGGCCCGCCAGTTCACGCGCCTTGACCACTTTGACCAGTTGGTTCTTCTCGTCCAGCAAGGCGACCTTGGTGCCGGCGGTGACGTACAGGCCGGACTCCACGGTGTTGCGGTCGCCCAGCGGGATACCGATACCGGCGTTGGCGCCGATCAGGCAGCCTTCGCCGACCTTGATCACGATGTTACCGCCACCGGAGAGCGTGCCCATGGTCGAGCAGCCGCCGCCCAGGTCCGAACCCTTGCCGACGAACACGCCAGCCGATACGCGGCCTTCGATCATGCCCGGGCCTTCGGTGCCGGCGTTGAAGTTGATGAAACCTTCGTGCATGACGGTGGTGCCTTCGCCCACGTAGGCACCCAGGCGCAGGCGGGCGGCGTCAGCGATACGCACGCCGCTCGGCACCACGTAGTCGGTCATTTTCGGGAATTTGTCCACCGAGAACACTTCCAGCAGATCGCCGCGCAGGCGCGCTTCCAGCTGGCGTTCGGCCAGTTCAGCGATATCGATGGCGCCCTGGCTGGTCCAGGCCACGTTCGGCAGCTGCGGGAACACACCGGCCAGGTGCAGGCCGTGAGGCTTGACCAGGCGATGGGACAACAGGTGCAGCTTGAGGTAGGCCTCAGGCGTGGAGGTCAGCGCGGCATCTTCGGCCAGCAAGGTCGCCACCAGCGGGGTATGGCTTTCAGCCAGACGGCTGAGCAGGGCGGCCTGGGCGGAATCGACGCCTTTGAGCGCGTCGGCCAGTTGCAGGGCCTGGGTGACGGTGAAGGTAATCGCCTGGTTGCCTTCGGTGTAACCGAGGATCGGCGCAATGGCCGCGACGATGTCAGCCGACGGGTTGAGCAGGGGTTGTGCGTAAAACACTTCCAGCCAAGCACCTTGGCGGTTCTGAGTGCCGACGCCGAAGCCCAGGCTGAACAGGGAATTGGACATGCTGTTACCTCTACAAAAATGGAAAAGGCTGACCTACTTGAGGGCCGCCGAATAACTCTCTGGCTTGAAGCCAATCAGGGTTCTGTCACCGAGATCGAGCACCGGGCGCTTGATCATCGAGGGTTGTGCGAGCATCAATTCAATGGCTTTCGACTGATCGAGATCGGCTTTGCGTTCGTCTTCGAGTTTGCGAAAGGTGGTGCCCGCACGGTTCAAAACCACCTGCCAACCGTGCTCGTTGCACCATTGGGTCAAGTGTTCGCGGTCGATACCGGCCGTTTTGTAATCATGGAACTCATAGCTCACAGCGTGCTCATCAAGCCAGGTGCGCGCCTTTTTCATGGTGTCGCAGGCTTTGATGCCGAAAAGGTGCAAGGTTTTGCTTGAAGCAGTCAAGGAATTGCCCCCCTTTGGACGAATGAAAAATGAAAGATCGCGGATTATGCCACGCTCAGCGCGTTTCGGCGCCGCCCGTCAGCAGGGTGCGACTTTTGTGCAAAAGCCAAGGCGCAGCATAGACGCCTAATATGGCACTTCAACGGACACATGTTGCCTGATGTGTGTCGTTGCAAGTCGATTGTCTGGGAAACTGCGTTATGCAAACCGCCTACACCGTTCTTATCCTGCTGATGCTGGTCAGCGTTTCGCGTCTGGTCGGGCGCATCATTCCCCTCCCGCTGCCACTGGTGCAGATTGGCGCCGGGGCCCTGCTGGCCTGGCCCACGCTGGGGCTGCACGTGGCGCTGGACCCGGAGCTGTTCCTGTTTCTGTTCCTGCCACCGCTGCTGTTTTCCGATGGCTGGCGCATGCCCAAGCGTGAGTTGTGGCGCTTGCGCGGGCCGATTCTGACGCTGGCCGTAGGGCTGGTGCTGTTCACTGTGGTCGGCGCGGGTTATCTCATTCACTGGATTGTGCCGGCGATTCCGTTGCCGGTGGCCTTCGCCCTGGCCGCCGTGTTGTCGCCGACGGATGCCGTGGCGGTGTCGGCGATTTCCCAGAACCGCTTGCCCACGCCCTTGATGCACATGCTTCAGGGTGAGGCCTTGATGAATGACGCGTCGGGCCTGGTGACCTTCAAGTTTGCCCTGGCTGCCGCCCTGACCGGGGTGTTTTCCCTGGCTGATGCCAGCCTGACCTTTGTCTTGGTCGCCGTGGGCGGGCTCGCGGTGGGTGTGGCGTTGAGCTGGCTGGTGGGTCGTCTGCGCGCCTGGATGATCGCACGAGGTTGGGATGACCCGGCCACCCACGTGGTATTCATGTTGCTGCTGCCGTTCGCTGCCTACGTCCTGGCGGAACGCCTGGGGGCGTCGGGCATTTTGTCGGCGGTGGCGGCGGGCATGATGCAGAGCTGGCTGGACCTGCTGCCGCGTCAAACCAGTACGCGGCTGCTCAATCGCAGTGTCTGGTCGCTGCTGGAGTTTGCGTTCAATGGCCTGATCTTTCTGCTGCTGGGCCTGCAGCTGCCGGACATCATCAAGGCAGTGGTGAGCCATGAGACCACGGTGTGGCCGACCTTGATGTATCGCTGCCTGGACGTGATCGCGATTTTTGTGGTGCTGGTGGTGTTGCGCTTTATCTGGGTGCAGAGCATTTGGCGGCTGTCAGGCCTGCTGCGTCGCGTGCGTGGCAAACCCGAGCTGACCCTGGTGCCTACGGCACGCTCCTGCTGGTTGCTGACGGTGGGCGGCGTGCGCGGTGCGGTGACATTGGCGGGCGTGATGTCGGTGCCATTGCTGCTGGCGCCGGGCCAGGCTTTTCCGGAGCGCGACCTGCTGATCTTCATCGCGGCCGGGGTCATCCTGTTGTCATTGGTGGCCGCTTGTATCGCGCTGCCGCTGCTGCTTCGCGGCATCGAAAAGAGCCCCGATGAGAAGCGTCACCGAGAGGTCCGCGAAGCCTGGAAAAAAACCGCTGTGGCGGCGATCCATGCGCTGGAGGCCGAAGAGCCTGATGAAGGCGCACTACCGGACGCGGCTCAAGCGGCGTTGGCCACTGAGCTCAAAGCGCGGTTGATGTCGGAATATCGCCACCAGCTCGAGGTATTCAACGATTCCGCCGAAGCCCAGGCACTGGCGCTGCAGATGGATAAGTTGGAACGCAAGCTGCGGCTCAAGGGGCTGCGCGCGCAGCGGCTGGAATTGTATCGTTTGAGCCGTCAACACCAGATTGGCGATGACGTGTTACGCGAGGTCCTGGCGGATCTGGACATGAGTGAAGCGAACCTGGGCAGCGTCAAGTAGTTCTGCTTTCGCTCGACGGCCGCCCCCACGGTGTGGGAGCGGCTTGGAACCTTAAGCGCGGCGCTGGATGAAATCGCGAATCCGCTCAGCCGCTTCGACGCATTCGGCCAGCGGCGCAACCAATGCCAGGCGCACACGCCCGGCGCCTGGATTGAAGCCGTCCACTTCACGGGACAGGTAAGAGCCCGGTACTACCGTCACGTGTTCTTCCACGAACAAGTCACGGCAGAACGCCGCATCGTCCCCATTCACATTCGGCCACAGGTAAAAGCCGCCGTCCGGGCTTTGCACATCCAGCACCGGCTTGAGGATTGCCAGCACCGCGTCAAACTTCTCGCGATACAGGTCACGGTTGGCCAGTACGTGTGCTTCGTCTTGCCAGGCGGCGATGCTGGCCAGTTGGGTTTGCACTGGCATGGCGCAACCGTGGTAGGTGCGATACAGGAGGAACGCCTTGAGAATCTCTGCGTCGCCAGCCACGAAGCCCGAACGCAGGCCTGGCAGGTTGGAACGCTTGGACAGGCTATGGAAGACCACGCAACGCTTGAAGTCCTGGCGACCCAGTTCGACACAGGCGCTCAGCAGGCCCGGCGGCGGGGTTTGCTCGTCGAAGTAGAGTTCGCTATAGCACTCGTCGGCGGCGATCACGAAATCGTACTCGTCGGCCAGGGCGATCAGCTTTTTCAGGGTGGCGACTGGAATCAGCGCGCCGGTCGGGTTGCCCGGGGAGCACAGGAACAGGATCTGGCAGCGTTTCCAGATGTCCGGCGATACGGCATCGAAGTCCGGATTGAAACCATTGCTGTCCAGGCACGCCAGGTAATGCGGCTTGGCACCGGCGAGGAACGCGGCGCCTTCATAGATCTGGTAGAACGGGTTCGGGCTCACCACCAGCGCGTCGTCACCGCGATTGACCACGGTCTGGGTAAAGGCGAACAGTGCCTCGCGCGTGCCATTGACCGGCAGAATATTGCGCGCCGGGTCCAGCCAGCCGCCAGGTACGTTGAAGCGGCGCTCGCACCAGGCGCCAATGGCCTCGCGCAGTGCAGGGGTGCCCAACGTGGTCGGGTACACCGCCATCTGGTCCAGGTTATTGCTCAGCGCCTCGGCCACGAACCTTGGGGATGTGTGCTTGGGCTCGCCAATCGACAGTGCAATCGGGCGTTTGTCCGGGTTCGGGGTGACACTGCCGAGCAGGGCGCGCAGTTTCTCGAACGGGTAGGGCTGCAACTGGTTCAGGGCGTTGTTCATCGAAAGTCTCGTCAAGTTCAGTTGTCGGCACGCAGTCTGGTTGCCGGCGAAATTCAATGTGGGAGGGGGCTTGCTCCCGATTGCGTTGTGTCAGTCAGCTGATTTTTATCTGATCCACTGCTATCGGGAGCAAGCCCCCTCCCACAGAAGCCGATGTTCATAGGGTCAGGCGCGTCAGCTCGACGCCGGGTTCCTGGGTGACGCTCAATTGCTCAACGATTGCATCCTGCAAGCGGCGGCACAGCTCGGGGTCGGACAGCGGCTGGTTGTCGGCGTCGGTGATGAAGAACACGTCTTCCACGCGCTCGCCGAGGGTCGCAATCTTGGCGTTCTGCAAAGACAGGTCGAACTCGAGGAAAATCCCGCCGATGCGTGCCAGCAGGCCTGGGCGATCCGGCGCGCTGAGTTCCAGCAGCGTCACCGGGCGCTGGGCATCGTTGGAGATAGTCACCTGGGGCGCAAAGGCAAAGTGCTTGAGCTGGCGCGGTACCCGGCGCTGGATGATGGTCGGATAGTCGTCCGGGTTGCGCAGGGCTTCGGTGAGGCCTTCGCGGATTTTCTTCACGCGCGCCGGATTGTCGCCGATTGAGTCGCCATCGGTGTCGAGCACAATGTAGGTGTCGAGGGTGAACTGGCTGCTGGAGGTGATCACTCGGGCGTCATGAATGTTCAGGTTGAGCTGGTCCATGGCCGCCACGGTCACGGCGAAGAAGTCATGTTGGTCCGGCGCATAGATGAAGATCTGCGTGCCGCCTTCGAATTCGCGCTGGGTGGTTTCCTTGATCAGCACCAACGGGCCACCATCGGCCGGCTGTTGCAGGATGGCGTCGGTGTGCCAGGCGACATCGCCGGCGGTATGGCGCAGGAAGTAGTCATCGCCCAGTTGCGACCACAGTTGTTCGACATCATCCGGGTCGTTGCCGCCGCGCACCAGGATATCCAGGGCCGCGCTTTGGGTGCGGCGGATCTGCTCTTCGCGGTCCACCGGGTTTTCCAGGCCGCGGCGCAGGGCGCGCTTGGTCTCGGTGTACAGTTGGCGCAGCAGGCTCGCGCGCCAGGAATTCCACAGCGTTGGGTTGGTAGCGTTGATGTCGGAGACGGTCAGCACGTAGAGGTAGTCGAGGCGGGTTTCATCGCCGACGATCTGCGCGAAGTCGTGGATGACCTGCGGGTCGGACAGGTCCTTGCGCTGGGCGGTGGTCGACATCACCAGGTGGTTCTGCACCAGCCAGACGATCAGGCGGCTGTCCCACAGCGGCAACTGATGGCGTTGGCAGAACGCTTCGGCATCAACCGCGCCGATCTCCGAGTGGTCGCCATGCCGGCCTTTGCCGATGTCGTGGTACAGCCCGGCCAGGTAAATCAGCTCGGGCTTGGGCAGCTTGGCCATGAGTTTGCTGGCCAGCGGGAATTTCTCTGACACCTGGGTGTACTGCAACTTACGCAGGTGCTTGATCAGGTTCAGGGTGTGGGCGTCCACGGTATAGATGTGGAACAGGTCGTGCTGCATCTGCCCGACGATAAAGCCGAACTCCGGCAGGTAGCGCCCAAGGATGCCGTAGCGGTTCATCCGCCGCAGGTTGCGGTGGATGCCGATCTTGCACTTGAACAGCTCGATAAACAGGCTGGTGTTGCGGATGTCGTTACGAAACTCATCATCGATCAGGTGACGGTTTTCCCGCAGCAGGCGGATGGTGTCGGCGCGCACGCCCTTGATTTCCGGCTGCTGGGCCATCAGCACGAAGATTTCCAGCATGGCGAACGGCGTGCGGCGGAACACATTGTCGTTGCGCGCTTCGATATAGCCATCGTGCAATTGAAAGCGCGCATTGATCGGTTGCGGCGGCGCTTCGTCTTCGGGGGCCAGGATCACTTCTTCGAAGTGCTGGATGATCAGGTCGCTGAGCTGGGCAATGCTCATCACCACCCGGTAATACTGCTGCATGAAGCTTTCGATGCTGGTCTTCGCGTCTTCGCCTTCAAAACCCAGGAGGGTGGCGATGGAGCGTTGGTGGTCGAACAGCAGGCGGTCTTCGGAGCGCCCGGCAAGCATGTGCAGCGCGTAGCGCACTTTCCACAGGAACTCCTGGGACGAGGCCAGCAGGGCGTTTTCGCTCTCCACCAGAAAGCCCTCGCCGGCCAGGGCGCGCAGGTTCAGGGTGCCGTACTGGCGGCGGGCGACCCACAAAATCGTCTGGATATCCCGCAACCCGCCCGGCGAGCCTTTTACGTTGGGCTCCAGGTTGTATTCGGTGTCGTTGTACTTGTGGTGGCGGGCCTTTTGCTCAGCGCGCTTGGCCAGGAAGAAGTCCTTGCTCGGCCACATATGGGCGGTGCTGGTGACTTCGAGCATGCGCTGGCGCAGGCGCTCGGGGCCGCAGATGGTGCGGCTTTCCATCAGGTTGGTGACCACCGTCAGGTCGGCGCGGGCCTCTTCGGCGCATTCATCGACCGAGCGTACGCTCTGGCCGACTTCCAGGCCGATGTCCCACAGCAGCGTCAGAAAGCGCTCGATGGAATCGCGAAACATCTCATGGTCGGCGCTGTCCAGCAGGATCAGCAGGTCGATGTCGGAGTAGGGGTGCAGCTCGCCACGCCCGTAGCCGCCAACCGCCACCAGGGCGATATCCGCCTCGGTGCTCCAGCTGAACTGTTCCCAGGCTTTTTGCAGGATGTTGTCGACGAACCAGGCGCGGTCCTCGATCAGCCGGCGGATGTCGCGGCCGCTGCGAAAGCGCTGGTCGAGCACTTCGCGCGCCTGACGGATCGCCTTCTTGAACGCGGCGATGGGGCTTGCCTTCAGTGCCAGTTCGGCCTGGAACTGGCCACGGTCGAAGAGTTCGGGGTCCACCTGGGGCATCGATCGGTTTTCCTTTCTATCTATCAGTCAGTCACAACACCAGTGGGGGAAAACCGCAGCAAGCCTTACGCCGACGCTGCATCCGAGGTGCGTGGGATCGTGTCATCGGCGCGCAGGGTGAAGATCTCGTAGCCGGTTTCGGTGACCAGCAGGGTGTGTTCCCACTGGGCCGAGAGCTTGCGGTCCTTGGTAATGGCGGTCCAGCCATCGCCCAGCACCTTGGTGTCGGCCTTGCCCTGGTTGATCATCGGCTCGATGGTGAAGGTCATGCCGGCCTTGAGTTCCATGCCGGTGCCGGCGCGGCCGTAGTGCAGGATCTGCGGTTCTTCGTGGAACACGGTCCCGATGCCGTGGCCGCAGAACTCGCGCACCACCGAGAAGCCATTTTTTTCGGCGTGCTTCTGGATCACTTCGCCGATGTCGCCCAGGCGGCAGCCAGGCTTGACGATTTCGATGGCCTTGTACATGCATTCCTGGGTGACCTGGGACAGGCGCTCGGCCCAGACCGGCACGTTGCCGACGTGGAACATGCGGCTGGTGTCGCCGAAATAGCGGTCCTTGATCACGGTAACGTCGATGTTGAGGGTGTCGCCATCCTTCAACGGCTTGTCACCCGGGATGCCGTGGCACACCACATGGTTGACGGAGGTGCAGATCGACTTGGGGAAGCCTTTGTAGTTCAGCGGGGCAGGAATGGCCTTCTGCACATTGACGATATAGTCATGGCAGATCTGGTTCAGTTCTTCGGTGGTGACGCCGGGCTTGACGTGTTCGGCAATCATTTCCAGCACGTCGGCGGCCAGTTTGCCGGCGATGCGCATGCCGGCGATGTCTTCGGCGGTTTTCAAACTAACGGTCATACGGGCTCTCTCTAGCGCCAAGCGCTGAAATCAATACGGTTCACGGGCGTGCGACAGAAGGTTACAAAATTCGCACAGGCCACAAAAAACGCGATTCTAACAGACGCGGGCGGCAAACCATGAGCCCCTGACGATCGCTTCTCTCTATAGAGTGGGGTTATATCGACGCTATTCAAAGGGTTGGGACAGGGCGACTCAAGGCAAATGTGATTGCGGGTTCCGTTTTCGCCCTTGCTGTGGTATAAAATGCGCCGCTTTCCGGGGATGCCCCGTAGAGCTTAAATCCACACACGTGTCGACACGATGACCTGGGTGCCGGAGGCCTTGAAGCCGCTGGTTGGTCATTGGGATACGTGGAGGCCAAACCCGACTTATTAAGGAACTATCATGTCCCAAGTCAACATGCGCGATATGCTGAAGGCCGGTGTGCACTTCGGTCACCAGACCCGTTACTGGAACCCGAAAATGGGCAAGTACATTTTCGGCGCGCGTAACAAGATTCACATTATCAACCTTGAAAAAACCCTGCCAATGTTCAACGAAGCTCTGACTTTCGTAGAGCGTCTGGCCCAGGGCAAAAACAAGATCCTGTTCGTCGGCACCAAGCGTTCCGCTGGCAAGATCGTTGCTGAAGAAGCAGCACGTTGCGGTTCGCCGTACGTCGATCACCGCTGGTTGGGCGGCATGCTGACCAACTTCAAAACCATCCGTGCTTCCATCAAGCGTCTGCGTGACCTTGAAGTGCAAGCCGAAGACGGTACTTTCGCCAAGCTGACCAAGAAAGAAGCGCTGATGCGCTCCCGTGACCTGGAAAAGCTCGATCGTTCCCTGGGTGGTATCAAGGACATGGGCGGTCTGCCTGACGCACTGTTCGTTATCGACGTTGATCACGAGCGCATCGCGATCACCGAAGCCAACAAGCTGGGCATCCCTGTTATCGGCGTAGTCGATACCAACAGCAGCCCGGAAGGCGTTGACTACATCATCCCAGGCAACGATGACGCAATCCGCGCTATCCAGCTGTACATGGGTTCGATGGCTGACGCTGTAATCCGTGGTCGCAACCACGTTGCTGGTGGTACCGAGCAGTTCGTTGAAGAAGCTCCGGTAGCCGCAGCTGAGTAATTGACGCCCTGGCGTTGACTCAGTAAGCAAAAAGGGGGCTTGGCCCCCTTTTTGCCACCTCGAAAACCGTTTGTCGGCGCCCACTTGTGGCAGCGCAACCTAGCGACTGTAACGTGCAGCAGCCTACAACGGAGATTCGGGAAGAATTGATCCCCCGTTCGATCGGGTGGAATGGTTGAAAACCTATCCAAGAGGAATTTGAAAATGGCAGCAATTACTGCAGCGTTGGTTAAAGAACTGCGTGAGCGTACTGGCGAAGGCATGATGGACTGCAAGAAGGCCCTGGAAAAGGCTGACGGCGACATCGAAAAAGCCATTGATGACATGCGTGCTTCCGGCGCCATCAAGGCTGCCAAGAAAGCAGGCAACGTGGCTGCTGAAGGCGCTATCGCTCTGAAAGAAGACGGCAAATCGGCTGTTCTGCTGGAAGTGAACTCGCAGACCGACTTCCTGGCTCTGCAGGACGACTTCAAGGCATTTGTTGCTGCCAGCGTTGAAAAAGCGTTCGCCGACAAGCTGACTGATGTCGCTCCACTGATCGAAGCTCAAGAAGCTGCTCGCCTGGTACTGGTCGGCAAGGTTGGCGAAAACGTCAACATCCGTCGCCTGGTACGCGTTGAGGGTGACGTGGTTGGTGGTTACCTGCACGGCAACAAGATCGGTGTTGCAGTTGTTCTGAAAGGCGGCAACGTTGAACTGGCCAAAGACATCGCTATGCACGTAGCGGCCAGCAACCCAGAGTTCCTGTTGCCTTCGGAAGTTTCGGCAGAAGCGATCGAGCGTGAAAAAGCTGTGTTCCTGCAGCTGAACGAAGAAAAAATCAAAGGCAAGCCAGAAAACATTGTTGAGAACATGGTCAAAGGCCGTATCAGCAAGTTCCTGGCTGAAGCAAGCCTGGTTGAGCAGGCGTTCGTCAAGAACCCTGAAATCAAGGTTGGCGAGCTGGCCAAGAAGGCCGGTGCTGAAATCGTTTCCTTCACCTACTTCAAAGTAGGCGAAGGCATCGAGAAGCCGGTCGACAACTTCGCTGAAGAAGTTGCTGCCCAGCTGGCTGCCGCCAAGCAATAAGACAGTTTTCAACTGTCGCCCGAAAGAGGCTGCCCGCTCACGCGCGCAGCCTCTTTTCAAATGGGAAGGCTAATTTTATTTGGCTTCCCCTCGGAACTGCCTTACAAAGCCGTGTTCCGATGGCGCTGTGATGGCGTCCAGCTAGAGTGAACGCAAGCCGTAAACGGCTCGCCAAGAATTTTTTAAAAAATACGCCGCAGGAGAGATTCGCAATGGCTCAGCAGGGCAGTGGTTATCAGGCTCGCTATAAACGCATTCTACTCAAGCTCAGCGGCGAGGCCCTGATGGGCTCGGAAGAGTTCGGGATCGACCCCAAGGTGCTTGACCGCATGGCGCTCGAAGTCGGCCAATTGGTCGGTATCGGCGTCCAGGTGGGTCTGGTGATCGGCGGCGGTAACCTTTTCCGCGGCGCGGCACTGAGCGCTGCCGGCATGGATCGGGTCACTGGCGACCACATGGGCATGCTGGCCACTGTGATGAACGCCCTGGCCATGCGCGACGCCCTGGAGCGTGCCAACATCTCGGCCATCGTGATGTCGGCGATTTCCATGGTTGGCGTGACCGATCACTACGATCGCCGTAAGGCCATGCGCCACCTGAACGCCAAGGAAGTGGTGATCTTTGCCGCTGGCACGGGTAACCCGTTCTTCACCACCGATTCGGCTGCTTGCCTGCGCGCTATCGAAATCGACGCAGACGTGGTGCTGAAGGCGACCAAGGTGGATGGCGTATACACTGCAGATCCATTCAAGGACCCGCATGCCGAGAAGTTCGATCATCTGACCTACGATGAAGTGCTGGATCGCAAGCTGGGTGTGATGGACCTGACGGCTATCTGCCTGTGCCGCGACCACAAGATGCCGCTGCGCGTATTTAACATGAACAAGCCCGGCGCCCTGCTGAATATCGTACACGGCGGCGCGGAAGGGACTCTGATCGAGGAAGGCCAACAATGATCAACGAAATCAAGAAAGACGCCCAAGCGCGTATGCAGAAATCCCTGGAGTCTCTGAGCCATGCATTCGGCCAGATTCGTACCGGCAAGGCGCACCCGAGCATCCTGGGCAGCGTGATGGTGCCTTACTATGGCTCCGACACCCCGCTGAGCAGCGTGGCCAACGTCACCGTGAAGGACTCGCGTACCCTGCAGGTCGTGGCTTTCGAGCGCAACATGCTCGCAGCCGTCGACAAGGCCATCCAGAGCGCCGGCCTGAACCTCAACCCGACCAACCTGGGCGAGTTGCTGCTGATTTCCATGCCTGCCCTGACCGAAGAGACCCGCAAGGGCTTCACCAAGCAGGCGCGCAGTGCGGCTGAAGATGCACGCGTTGCCGTGCGCAACATCCGTCGCGATGCCCTGGGTGACCTCAAGAAGTTGGTCAAGGACAAGGAAATCAGCGAAGACGAAGAGCGTCGTGCCGTTGCCGATATCGACAAGCTGACCAAGGATGCGGAGGCCCAGATCACCAAGGCCACCGAAGAAAAAGAAAAGGACCTGATGGCCGTATAAGGGGTCAGGACGCCTTCATGGAAAAGACCAAGCAGACTGTGCCCTCTGTGGTGCCGCGCCATGTCGCGATCATCATGGATGGGAATAATCGCTGGGCGAAAAAACGCTTTATGCCAGGCGTTGCCGGGCATAAGGCGGGTGTCGATGCGGTGCGCGCTGTCATTGAGGTGTGTGCCGAGGCCAAGGTCGAAGTGCTGACGCTGTTTGCCTTTTCCAGTGAGAACTGGCAACGGCCCGCCGAAGAAGTGAGCGCCTTGATGGACCTGTTCTTCAAGGCGCTGCGTCGAGAGGCCAAGCGTCTGAATGAGAACAACATCAGCCTGCGCATCATTGGTGACCGCTCCCGGTTCCATCCGGAGTTGCAGGCGGCCATGCGTGAAGCCGAGGCCATCACTGCCGGCAGCAACCGCTTTGTGCTGCAAATCGCAGCTAATTACGGTGGCCAGTGGGACATCGCCCAGGCTGCGCAGCGACTGGCCCGCGAGGTACAGGCCGGTCATCTGCGCCCCGACGACATTACGCCCGAACTGTTGCAAACCTGTCTGGTAACCGGTGACCTGCCGTTGCCGGATTTGTGCATCCGTACCGGTGGCGAGCATCGCATCAGCAATTTCCTGCTGTGGCAGCTAGCCTATACCGAGCTGTACTTCTCCGACCTGTTCTGGCCGGACTTCAAACACGATGCCATGCGCAACGCGCTGGCCGATTTCGCTTCCCGTCAGCGTCGTTTCGGTAAAACGAGCGAGCAGATCGAAGCTGGAGCCCGGGTTTAAATGCTTAAACAACGAATCATCACGGCGCTGATCCTGCTGCCGATTGCCTTATGCGGTTTTTTCCTGCTTGAGGGTTCCGGCTTTGCGCTGTTCATCGGCCTGGTCGTGACCTTGGGGGCATGGGAGTGGGCACGTCTGGCGGGGTTTGGCGAGCAACTGCCGCGTGTGGTGTACGCCGCGGTCGTCGCACTGTTGCTGTTCCTGATGTACATCCTGCCTGATCTGGCGCCTTGGGTGCTGGGGGCCGCGATACTGTGGTGGGCCTTGGCGACCTTCCTGGTGCTGACCTACCCGCGCACCAGTGGCAAGTGGTCCAGCGTGGCCTGCAAGTTGGTCATCGGCTTGCTGATCCTGCTGCCGGCCTGGCAAGGGCTGGTGGAAATCAAGCGTTTCCCGAATGGCAACGAATTGATCCTGGCGGTCATGGTGCTGGTCTGGGGCGCCGACATTGGCGCCTACTTTTCGGGCCGTGCCTTTGGCAAGCGCAAGCTGGCGCCGGCCGTCAGCCCAGGCAAGAGCTGGGAAGGCGTATACGGCGGCCTGGCATTGACGCTGCTGATCGCGCTGGTGGTCGGTGTGTTGCGCGACTGGTCGGTGAAGGAGATTTTCCTGGCTTTGCTGGGTACTGCCGTCGTCGTCTTTATTTCGGTGGTGGGTGACCTTACCGAAAGCATGTTCAAGCGTCAGGCCGGAATCAAGGACAGCAGCAACCTGCTGCCAGGTCACGGCGGCGTACTGGACCGTATCGACAGCCTCACCGCTGCGTTGCCGATCTTTGCCGTGTTGCTGTGGATGATGGCTTCGTGAGCCGTGTGCAGCAGGTGACCGTGCTGGGCGCGACCGGCTCGGTCGGGCTGAGCAGCCTGGATGTGATCGCCCGTCATCCTGATCGTTATCAGGTGTTTGCGCTGACCGGCTTCACCCGCATCAGTGAGTTGCTCGCGCTATGTGTGCGTCACTCTCCACGTTTTGCGGTGGTGCCGCAGGCCGCTGCCGCCCGTAGCCTGCAGGATGACCTGCGGGCTGCCGGCCTTGCCACCCAAGTGCTGGTGGGTGAAGAAGGGCTGTGCCAGGTGTCTGCCGATGCCGAAGTGGACACTGTCGTAGCCGCAATCGTTGGTGCGGCGGGTTTGCGCCCGACACTGGCCGCCGTCGATGCGGGTAAAAAAATCCTGCTGGCCAATAAAGAAGCACTGGTCATGTCCGGCGCGCTGTTCATGCAGGCTGTGCGCAAGAGCGGTGCGGTCCTGTTGCCCCTCGACAGCGAGCACAATGCAATTTTCCAGTGCATGCCTACGGATTTTGCCCGCGGCTTGAGCCAGGTTGGCGTACGCCGGATTTTGCTGACGGCTTCCGGTGGCCCCTTTCGACAAACTCCTTTGGATGAGCTGGAGCATGTGTCGCCCGACCAGGCGTGCGCGCACCCGAACTGGTCCATGGGGCGCAAGATATCCGTGGACTCGGCAAGCATGATGAACAAGGGGCTGGAGCTGATCGAGGCCTGCTGGCTGTTCGATGCGCGGCCCGATCAGGTAGAGGTGGTGATTCACCCGCAAAGCGTGATTCATTCCCTGGTGGATTACGTGGATGGCTCGGTATTGGCGCAGTTGGGCAACCCCGATATGCGCACGCCAATCGCCAATGCCCTGGCTTGGCCGGAGCGGATCGATTCTGGTGTGGCGCCATTGGACCTGTTTGCAGTTGCGCGCCTGGATTTCCAGGCCCCGGATGAGCAGCGCTTTCCATGCCTGCGTCTGGCCCGACAAGCGGCTGAAGCGGGTAACAGTGCGCCAGCGATGCTCAATGCAGCCAATGAGGTCGCCGT
Source organism: Pseudomonas sp. MUP55 (assembly GCF_034043515.1). NCBI lineage: Bacteria > Pseudomonadati > Pseudomonadota > Gammaproteobacteria > Pseudomonadales > Pseudomonadaceae > Pseudomonas > Pseudomonas sp. MUP55. Next base: position 1,462,737 of record NZ_CP138214.1, read on the forward strand.
GGCGGCGTTTCTCGAACGGCGCATCCGCTTTCCGCAGATCGCGAGTATCATCCAGGACGTTCTGGATCTTGAACCGGTAGTGGCTGTGAATGATCTGGAGGCAGTGTTCGAGGCTGATACAAAGGCTCGGGCCCTGGCCGAGCAATGGCTGGACCGCAACGCGCGTCAGGCTGTGGGCGGGTAAGCGCCTTCAGGCATTGGATTGAAATGCGGAGAAATTAGATGAGTGCGCTCTACATGATTGTCGGCACCCTGGTTGCTCTGGGTGTGCTGGTTACCTTCCACGAATTCGGCCACTTCTGGGTGGCGCGTCGTTGCGGCGTCAAGGTATTGCGCTTTTCCGTCGGTTTCGGCATGCCGCTGGTCCGCTGGCACGACCGGCGCGGCACCGAGTTCGTGATCGCAGCCATCCCGTTGGGTGGCTATGTGAAAATGCTCGATGAGCGCGAAGGCGAAGTGCCTGCGGACCAGTTGGACCAGTCCTTCAACCGCAAGACCGTTCGTCAGCGCATCGCCATCGTGGCGGCCGGCCCGATTGCCAACTTCCTGTTGGCAATGGTGTTCTTCTGGGTCCTCGCCATGCTGGGCAGCCAGCAAGTGCGTCCGGTCATCGGTGCGGTCGAGGCGGGCAGTATTGCCTCCAAGGCCGGCCTAGTGGCTGGGCAGGAAATTGTTTCCATTGATGGCGAGCCCACCACAGGGTGGAGCGCGGTCAATTTGCAACTGGTGCGTCGACTGGGCGAGAGCGGTACCGTCAACGTAGTGGTGCGCGAACAGGACTCCAGTGCCGAAAGCCCGCGAGAGCTGGCTTTGGACCATTGGCTTCAAGGCGCCGACGAGCCGGACCCGATCAAGTCCCTGGGCATTCGACCTTGGCGTCCGGCCCTGCCGCCGGTACTCGCCGAGCTGGATCCTAAAGGCCCGGCCCAGGCCGCAGGCCTGAAAACCGGCGACCGCCTGTTGGCCCTCGATGGTCAGGCGCTGGGCGACTGGCAGCAAGTGGTCGACTTGGTGCGTGTACGTCCGGATACCAAAATTGTGCTGAAAGTTGAGCGCGAAGGTGCTCAAATCGACGTCCCCGTGACCTTGTCGGTACGTGGGGAAGCCAAGGCCGCCGGAGGTTATCTGGGGGCAGGGGTCAAAGGTGTCGAGTGGCCGCCATCGATGGTGCGAGAGGTCAGCTTCGGGCCGTTGGCGGCGATTGGGGAGGGTGCGAAACGCACTTGGACCATGAGCGTGCTGACCCTCGAATCCCTCAAGAAAATGTTGTTCGGCGAGCTCTCGGTAAAAAACTTGAGTGGACCGATAACCATTGCTAAAGTGGCGGGCGCTTCTGCCCAGTCGGGTGTCGCGGATTTCCTGAATTTCCTGGCTTATCTGAGTATCAGCCTTGGAGTTCTGAATTTGCTGCCCATTCCAGTATTGGATGGGGGGCATCTGCTGTTTTATCTGGTCGAGTGGGTGCGTGGTCGCCCCTTGTCGGATCGGGTGCAGGGTTGGGGGATACAGATCGGTATCAGTTTGGTGGTCGGAGTGATGTTGTTAGCTCTGGTCAACGATCTGGGACGACTGTAACGCTTCGCTGAATTGCGAATCTGCCGCATTTTGCGGCAGTTTGTTTATTGCCAGTTGGAATAAGAAAGGACTTCATGAAACGTCTGCTGCTAACTGCGGTTCTCACCGTATTGATGATCGCCGAAGTTCACGCCGAGTCCTTCACCATCTCCGATATTCGCGTCAACGGCCTCCAGCGGGTTTCCGCGGGTAGCGTCTTTGGTGCCTTGCCGTTGAACGTCGGGGAACAGGCTGATGACCGTCGCCTGGTGGAATCCACTCGTGCGCTGTTCAAAACCGGGTTCTTTCAAGATATCCAACTGGGTCGCGAAGGCAATGTCCTGGTCATCACCGTCGTCGAGCGACCTTCCGTCGCGAGTATCACGATCGAAGGCAACAAGGCCATTTCCACTGAAGACCTGATGAAAGGTCTGAAACAGTCGGGCCTGGCCGAGGGCGAGATCTTCCAGCGCGCTACCCTTGAAGGTGTGCGTAACGAGCTGCAACGCCAGTACGTTGCCCAGGGTCGCTATTCGGCGAGCGTGGAGACGGAAGTAATTCCTCAGCCGCGTAACCGCGTGGGCCTGAAGGTCAACATCAACGAAGGCACCGTGGCGGCTATCCAGCACATCAACGTGGTGGGCAACACCAAGTTCGCCGACGAAGACCTGATCGACCTGTTCGAACTCAAGACCACCAACTGGTTGTCGTTCTTCAAGAACGATGACAAGTACGCCCGTGAAAAACTTTCCGGTGACCTGGAACGCCTGCGCTCCTACTACCTGGACCGTGGCTACATCAACATGGACATCGCTTCGACCCAGGTGTCCATCACCCCGGACAAGAAGCACGTCTACATTACCGTCAACGTCAACGAAGGCGAGAAGTACAAGGTTCGTGACGTCAAGCTCAGCGGTGACTTGAAAGTGCCTGAAGACCAGGTCAAGTCCCTGCTGCTGGTCCAGAAGGACCAGGTGTTCTCGCGCAAGCTGATGACCACCACTTCCGAACTGATCACGCGTCGCCTGGGTAACGAAGGCTATACCTTCGCCAACGTCAACGGCGTGCCGACTCCAAACGATGAAGACCACACCGTCGACATCACTTTTGTCGTCGACCCTGGCAAGCGTGCCTACGTCAACCGTATCAACTTCCGTGGCAACACCAAGTCCTCGGACGAAGTGCTGCGTCGTGAAATGCGCCAGATGGAAGGCGGTTGGGCGTCGACTTACCTGATCGACCAATCCAAGACTCGTCTCGAACGCCTGGGCTTCTTCAAGGAAGTCAACGTCGAAACCCCGGCCGTACCGGGCGTGGATGACCAGGTCGACGTGAACTACGCCGTTGAAGAGCAGGCCTCGGGTTCGATCACCGCCAGTGTCGGTTTCGCACAGAGCGCCGGTTTGATCCTGGGTGGTTCGATCACGCAGAACAACTTCCTGGGTACCGGTAACCGTGTGTCCATCGGCCTGACCCGAAGCGAATACCAGAGCCGATACAACTTCGGTTACACCGACCCCTACTGGACTGCAGACGGTGTGAGCCTGGGCTACAACGCCTTCTACCGCACCACCGACTACAAAGACCTCGATGTTGACGTTGCAAGCTATGCGATCGACAGCCTCGGCGCTGGTGTCAACGTGGGTTATCCGATCAGTGAGACCTCGCGTCTGACCTTCGGCCTGACCGCCCAGCAGGATGAAATCAAGACCGGTGTGTACACCGTCGACGAGATCTTCGACTTCACCCGCCGTGAAGGCGACAAGTTTCTGAACTTCAAGGCGTCTGCCGGCTGGTCCGAGTCGACCCTGAACAAAGGCGTACTGGCAACCCGTGGTCACTCCCAGAGCCTGACCGCGGAAGTCACCACGCCGGGCAGCGACCTGTCGTTCTTCAAGCTCGACTACCGCGGCCAGTTGTTCCAGCCGCTGAGCGATAACTACACCATGCGCCTGCACACCGAGCTGGGTTATGGCGACGGTTATGGTTCGACCAATGGCTTGCCGTTCTATGAAAACTACTACGCGGGTGGCTTCAATTCCGTACGTGGCTTCAAGGACAGCACACTGGGTCCTCGTGGTACTCCAAGCCGTGGTGTTGATCAAACCGGTAACCAGGGCACTCAGCCTGACTCGGACAACGACCCGCTGCCGTTCGGTGGTAACGTGCTGATCCAGGGTGGTGCGGAAATTCTCTTCCCGCTGCCGTTCGTCAAGGACCAGCGTTCCCTGCGAACTTCGGTCTTCTGGGACGTGGGTAACGTGTTCGACTCCAAGTGCGAGCAGATCAAGAACCCAAGTGGCTTGAAGTCCAATACCCAGTGCAACGACGTGAGCCTCAGCAACATGGCCAGCTCCGTGGGCGTGGGTGTGACCTGGGTGACTGCGTTGGGCCCGTTGAGCTTTGCTCTGGCCATGCCGATCAAGAAACCGGATAACGCTGAAACCCAGATTTTCCAATTCTCCCTTGGCCAGACGTTCTAAGCGTCTGACCTAAGATAACGACAACGGATTCTGTAGGAGTACATCGTGCGTAAGTTGACTCAATTGGTCCTGCTGGCCACTGTGCTGGTAACCACCCCGGCCTTCGCCGAAATGAAAATCGCCGTGCTGAACTATCAGATGGCTTTGCTGGAATCCGACGCGGCCAAGAAGTACGCTGTGGATGCCGAGAAGAAATTCGGTCCGCAACTGACCAAGCTCAAGACCCTGGAAAGCAGCGCCAAGGGTATCCAGGACCGTCTGGTTGCCGGTGGTGACAAGATGCAGCAGGGCGAGCGCGAGCGTCTGGAGCTTGAATTCAAGCAAAAGGCCCGCGACTACCAGTTCCAATCCAAGGAGCTGAACGAAGCCAAGGCTGTTGCCGACCGCGAAATGCTCAAGCAGCTCAAGCCGAAACTCGACAGCGCCGTGGAAGAAGTCATCAAGAAGGGTGCCTTTGACCTGGTGTTCGAGCGTGGCGCCGTGATTGACGTCAAGCCTCAATACGACATCACCCGTCAGGTGATCGAGCGCATGAACCAGCTGAAGTAAACCATGACCGCGACTATCAAGCTCGGCGAGTTGGCCGAGTTCCTGGGGGCCACCTTGCGTGGCTCCCCGGAGAAAGAAATCACTGGGCTAGCCACCTTGCAGGAGGCTGGCCCAGCTCAGTTGAGCTTCCTCGCAAATCCTCAATACCGTAAATACCTGATCGATTGCCAAGCCGCAGCCGTGTTGCTGAAGGCCGCGGACGCCGAAGGGTTTGTCGGGGATGCGCTGGTGGTGGCTGACCCCTACCTGTCTTACGCAAAAGCATCGCACCTGTTCGATCCCAAGCCTAAGGCGGCTGGCGGTATTCACCCGTCAGCGGTAATTGCCGAGGATGCCCAGGTCGATCCTGCGGCGAGCATTGGTGCTTTTGCGGTGATCGAGAGTGGCGCGCGTATTGGTGCTGGCGTCACCGTCGGCGCGCATTGCTTCATTGGTGCACGCTGCGAAATCGGTGCCGATGGCTGGCTGGCGCCTCGCGTTACCCTTTACCACGATGTGCGTATCGGGCAGCGGGTGGTCATTCAGTCGGGCGCGGTGATCGGTGGTGAAGGCTTTGGCTTTGCCAATGCCAAAGGTGTCTGGCACAAGATTGCCCAGGTTGGCGGCGTATTGATCGGCGACGACGTGGAAATCGGGGTCAATACCGCCGTTGATCGCGGGGCCCTGGCCGATACCGTGATTGGCAATGGCGTGAAGCTCGACAACCAGATTCAGATCGCTCACAACGTGCAGATTGGCGATCACACCGCCATGGCAGCCTGCGTGGGGATTTCCGGCAGCACCAAAATCGGCAAGCATTGCATGCTGGCTGGTGGCGTGGGGCTGGTGGGGCATATCGATATTTGCGACAACGTCTTTATCACCGGCATGACCATGGTCACTCACTCGATTACCGAGCCAGGGGCTTATTCATCCGGTACCGCGATGCAGCCAGCGGCTGAATGGCGCAAGAGTGCGGCGCGTCTGAGGCAGCTCGACGACATGGCGCGACGTCTCAAACAGCTGGAAAAGCGTGTTGGGGACGTGACCCCTGGCGGTAATGCTTCATCAGAAGGCTGATACCATTTCCATATCAAGTGTGCACAGCCGATAGACTGCCTCCTTGATTTGCTAGCGGGGCGTGCTGTTAGTCCGCCCGCCCCCAATCTTTATTACAGGCTTCCCCCCGAAATGATGGACATCAACGAGATTCGCGAATACCTGCCTCACCGTTACCCGTTCCTGCTGGTGGACCGCGTAGTGGACCTCAATGTTGAGGAAAAGCGCATTCGTGCCTACAAGAATGTCAGCATCAACGAACCGTTTTTCAATGGCCACTTCCCTGCGCATCCCATCATGCCAGGCGTGTTGATCATTGAAGCAATGGCCCAGGCTGCCGGTATCCTTGGTTTCAAAATGCTCGACCTCAAGCCTGCCGATGGCACGCTTTACTATTTCGTGGGCTCCGACAAGTTGCGTTTCCGCAACCCGGTCACCCCGGGTGACCAGTTGATCCTGGAAGCCAAGTTCATCAGCTGCAAGCGCCAGATCTGGAAGTTCGAATGCCAGGCTTCGGTGGATGGCAAGCCGGTGTGCTCTGCCGAAATCATCTGTGCGGAACGCAAACTATGAGTTTGATTGACCCTCGCGCAATCATCGATCCGTCGGCCGTCCTGGCCGACGACGTTGAGGTCGGCCCTTGGTCGATCGTCGGCGCAGGTGTGGAAATCGGCGAGGGGACTGTCATCGGGCCGCATGTGATCCTTAAGGGTCCGACCCGCATTGGCAAACACAATCGTATCTACCAGTTTTCCTCGGTAGGCGAAGACACCCCGGACATGAAGTACAAGGGTGAAGAAACACGGCTGGTAATCGGTGACCACAACATCATCCGTGAAGGTGTGACTATTCACCGTGGCACCGTGCAGGACCGAGCCGAGACCACGCTGGGCGATCACAACCTGGTGATGGCCTATGCGCATATCGGCCACGACAGCGTGATTGGCAACCACTGCATCCTGGTTAACAACACTGCGTTGGCCGGGCATGTGCATGTGGATGACTGGGCGATCCTGTCCGGCTTCACCCTGGTGCATCAGTATTGCCATATCGGCGCCCACAGCTTTTCCGGCATGGGCACCGCCATCGGCAAGGATGTGCCTGCATTCGTCACCGTGTTCGGCAACCCTGCCGAAGCACGCAGCATGAATTTTGAAGGCATGCGCCGTCGCGGGTTCAGCGACGACGCAATCCAGGCCCTGCGCCGGGCCTACAAGACGGTTTACCGTCATGGGCTGACGGTTGAGCAGGCCCTGGCCGAACTGGCTGAGCCTGCGGCGACGCACCCGGAAGTCGCGGTGTTTCGTGACTCGATCCAGGCGTCGACTCGCGGCATCACCCGCTGACCATGGCCAAGTTGCGTATCGCATTGGTCGCCGGAGAAGCTTCCGGCGATATTCTCGGCGCCGGCCTGATGCGGGCCCTCAAGGTCCAGCACCCTGCTGTCGAATTTATCGGTGTCGGTGGCCCGTTGATGCAGGCCGAAGGCCTCACCTCCTACTTTCCGATGGAGCGCCTGTCGGTCATGGGGTTGGTGGAAGTGCTGGGGCGCCTGCGTGAATTGCTCGCTCGCCGCAAGCTGCTGATCAAGACGTTGATCGAAGAAAAGCCCGACGTCTTTATCGGTATCGATGCACCGGATTTCACCCTCAATATCGAACTCAAGTTGCGCCAGGCCGGAATCAAGACCGTGCACTATGTCAGCCCGTCCGTCTGGGCGTGGCGGCAGAAGCGTGTACTGAAGATCCGTGAAGGCTGCGACCTGATGCTGACCCTGCTGCCGTTCGAGGCCAGGTTCTACGAGGAGAAGGGCGTGCCGGTGCGGTTTGTCGGCCATACCCTGGCCGATGCCATTCCTTTGCAGGCTGACCGTGCCGCGGCGCGTACCGAGCTGGGGTTGCCCGACGGCCCGCTGGTCGCATTGATGCCGGGCAGCCGAGGTGGCGAAGTCGGGCGCCTGGGCGGCCTGTTTTTTGATGCCGCCGAACGTCTGCTTGCACTCAAGCCCGGTCTTCGGTTTGTGCTGCCGTGCGCCAGCCCTCAGCGTCGCGCACAAATTGAAACACTGCTGGAGGGGCGCAACCTGCCGTTGACCCTGCTCGACGGCCAGTCGCACCTGGCCCTGGCCGCCTGTGATGCCGTATTGATCGCCTCGGGCACCGCTACCCTGGAAGCCTTGTTGTACAAGCGTCCGATGGTGGTGGCCTATCGCCTGGCGCCGCTGACCTTTTGGATACTCAAGCGGATGGTCAAAAGCCCGTATATTTCCTTGCCCAATTTGCTGGCCCAACGGCTATTGGTGCCGGAATTGTTGCAGGACGATGCTACGCCCGAAGCGCTTGCGCAAACGCTACTACCCTTGATTGACGGCGGCGAAGAACAGACCCGTGGTTTCGACGATATTCACCGCACCTTGCGTCGTGATGCCTCGAACCAGGCGGCCGACGCCGTGCTGAATTTGATCGGCCATAAACAGGAAACTTTATGAGCACGCAGATGGGCCTGGATTTCAGCCTGGTTGCAGAAGTCCATGAACTGGTGGCGGGTGTCGACGAAGTCGGCCGCGGCCCGTTGTGCGGTGCGGTCGTGACGGCGGCGGTGATCCTCGACCCGAACCGTCCGATCCTTGGCCTTAATGATTCGAAAAAGCTCACCGAAGCCCGTCGTGAAAAACTCTATGACGAGATCTGCGAGAAGGCCCTGAGTTGGCACATCGCGCGGGCAGAAGTGGAAGAAATCGATGAGCTGAACATCCTGCACGCCACCATGCTTGCCATGCAGCGCGCGGTTGAAGGGCTGCATATCACGCCCAAGCTGGCGATGATCGATGGCAACCGCTGCCCCAAACTGGCGATGCGCGCCGAGGCGGTGGTGCAGGGCGACAGGAAGGTACCGGCCATCGCGGCGGCGTCGATCCTGGCCAAGGTCAGTCGCGACCGTGAAATGGCTGCTTTCGAATTGGTCTACCCCGGCTACGGCATGGGCGGACACAAAGGCTATCCGACGCCCGTTCATCTGGAAGCCCTGGCCCGACTCGGCCCTACGCCTATCCATCGCCGCTCGTTCGCCCCGGTGCGCCAGGCTTATGAGCTGCGCGAGAGCCTCAGCGAGGTGTAGTCGCGAGGCTGATGTTTTGCTCGAGGCCCGGTACAATCCGGGCCTTGTTGTTTCCACGTTACTGCACAGGATCACTATGCCGGCTTCATTCGTTCATCTACGCCTGCACACTGAATACTCCCTGGTCGACGGCCTCGTACGGATCAAACCGCTGGTCAAGACCCTGGTGGGCATGAACATGCCGGCGGTAGCGGTTACCGACCAGAACAACATGTGTTCCCTGGTCAAGTTCTACAAGAACGCCATGGGCGCCGGTATCAAGCCGATCTGTGGCGCCGACCTGTGGCTGTCCAACAAGGATCCGGATAACCCCCTGAGCCGCATCAGCCTGCTGGCGATGAACGGCGTCGGTTATCGCAACCTGACCGAACTGATTTCCCGTGGCTTTATCGATGGTCAGCGCAATGGCTCGGTGATCATCGAGCGCGAGTGGGTGGCCGAAGCCAGCGAAGGCTTGATCATGCTCTCGGCCGCCAAAGAGGGCGAAGTTGGTATCGCGCTGCTCGGCGGCAACCCCCAGGAAGCCGAAGTGCTGGCCCGCGAATGGATGCAGGTGTTTCCGGACCGCTTCTACCTGGAAGTGCAACGCACCAATCGTCCCAACGATGAAGAGCATCTGCACGCCGCCGTGGCCCTGGCCGACAAGCTGGGCGCGCCGCTGGTGGCCACCAACGATGTACGTTTTATCAAGAAAGAAGATTTCGAAGCCCACGAGACTCGCGTGTGCATCGGCGAAGGCCGAGCCCTGGATGACCCGCGTCGCTCGAAGAACTACAGCGAAGAGCAGTACCTCAAAAGCGCCGAGGAAATGGCCGAACTGTTCAGCGACCTGCCCGAGGCGCTGGAAAACTCCGTCGAGATTGCCAAGCGCTGCAATATCGAAGTGAAGCTGGGCAAGCACTTCCTGCCCAACTTCCCGATTCCCGATGGCATGACCATCGACGAGTATTTCCGCAAGGTGTCGTTCGATGGCCTGGAAGAGCGGCTCAGCGTGCTGCTGCCCAGGGACACCACCGAAGATTACGAAGCCAAGCGCCAGGTCTATGTCGACCGGCTGAATTTCGAGCTGGATATCATTATCCAGATGGGATTCCCCGGTTACTTCCTGATCGTGATGGACTTCATCCAGTGGGCCAAGAGCAACGGCGTACCGGTAGGCCCGGGCCGGGGGTCAGGCGCGGGCTCGCTGGTGGCCTACGTGCAGAAGATCACCGACCTCGACCCGCTGGAGTATGACCTGCTGTTCGAACGCTTCCTGAACCCGGAGCGGGTTTCCATGCCCGACTTCGACGTCGACTTCTGCATGGATGGTCGCGACCGCGTGATCGAATACGTGGCCGAAAAATACGGCCGCAATGCGGTAAGCCAGATCATCACCTTCGGTTCCATGGCGGCCAAGGCGGTAATCCGCGACGTGGCTCGCGTGCAGGGCAAGTCCTACGGGCTGGCCGACCGCCTGTCGAAGATGATTCCGTTCGAAGTCGGCATGACCCTGGAAAAAGCCTACGAGCAGGAAGAGATCCTGCGCGACTTTATCAAGGTCGATGAAGAAGCCGCCGAAATCTGGGACATGGCGCGCAAGCTCGAAGGCGTGGTGCGTAACGTCGGTAAACACGCCGGTGGCGTGGTGATCGCGCCCACCAAGCTTACGGACTTCTCGCCGATCTATTGCGATGAAGAAGGCGACGGCCTGGTCACCCAGTTCGACAAGGACGACGTGGAGGCGGCCGGGCTGGTGAAGTTCGACTTCCTCGGCCTGCGTACCTTGACGATCATCGACTGGGCGCTCAAGACCATCAACCGCGACCGCGCCAAGGTGGGCGAGGAGCCGCTGGATATCGCCTTCATCCCGCTGGATGACAAGCCGACCTACACCTTGCTGCAAAAAGCCGAAACCACTGCGGTGTTCCAGCTTGAATCGCGCGGCATGAAAGAGCTGATCAAAAAGCTCAAGCCCGACTGCCTGGAAGACTTGATCGCACTGGTGGCCCTGTTCCGTCCGGGGCCGCTGCAGTCGGGCATGGTGGATGACTTCATCAACCGTAAGCACGGCCGCGCCGAGCTGGCGTACCCGCACTCCGACTATCAGTACGAAGGGCTCAAGCCGGTACTGGCGCCGACCTACGGCATCATCCTGTATCAGGAACAGGTGATGCAGATCGCCCAGGTGATGGCCGGTTACACCCTTGGCGGCGCGGACATGCTGCGTCGTGCCATGGGTAAAAAGAAACCCGAGGAAATGGCCAAGCAGCGCGGCGGTTTCATTGAGGGTTGTGCCACCAACAATATCGACGCGGACCTGGCCGGTAACATCTTCGACCTGGTGGAAAAGTTCGCCGGTTACGGCTTCAACAAATCCCACTCCGCCGCCTATGGCCTGGTGTCGTACCAGACGGCGTGGCTGAAAGCCCATTACCCGGCGCCGTTCATGGCGGCGGTACTCTCGGCGGATATGCACAACACCGACAAGGTCGTGACCTTGATCGAAGAAGTGCGCACCATGAAGCTGCGCCTCGACGCGCCGGACGTGAACGCGTCGGAGTTCAAGTTCACGGTGAACGACGAAGGCCGCATCATTTATGGCCTTGGCGCGATCAAGGGCGTGGGTGAGGGGCCGGTGGAGGCGATCACCGAAGCGCGTCAGGATGGGCCGTTCAAGGACCTGTTCGACTTCTGTGCACGGGTCGACCTCAAGCGTATCAACAAACGTACCCTCGACGGCCTGATCCGCAGCGGCGCGCTGGACCGTCTTGGCCCGTATTTCCATGATGAGCCCAAGGCTTACCAGGCCAACATCGACCGTAACCGTGCCGTATTGCTCACCGCCATGGAAGAAGCGATCAAGGCTGCCGAGCAGACCGCCCGTACCCATGACAGCGGCCACGCCGACCTGTTTGGTGGATTGTTCGTCGAAGAAGACGCGGATGTGTACGCCAACCACCGCAAGGCCAAGGAACTGACCCTCAAGGAGCGTCTCAAGGGTGAGAAAGACACCTTGGGCCTGTACCTCACCGGCCATCCGATTGACGAGTACGAAGGCGAGATTCGCCGTTTCGCCCGTCAGCGCATCATCGACCTGAAACCGGCCCGGGATACCCAGACCGTCGCCGGCATGATCATCGCCCTGAGGGTGATGAAAAATAAGAAGGGCGACAAAATGGGCTTCATCACCCTCGACGACCGCTCGGGCCGGATCGAAGCGTCGCTGTTTGCCGACGCGTTCCACTCCGCCCAGTCATTGCTGCAGACCGATGCCATGGTGGTGGTGGAAGGGGAAGTCAGCAACGACGACTTTTCCGGCGGCCTGCGCCTGCGCATCAAGCGTGTAATGAGCATGGAAGATGCACGGACCAACCTGGCCGAAAGCCTGCGCCTGAAGGTCAAGACCGAGGCGCTCAAGGGCGATCAGCTACGCTGGCTGGGTGACCTGCTCAAGCGTCACCGTGGCGCATGCCCGGTGACCATGGAGTACACCGGCAACGACGCCAAGGCCATGTTGCAGTTTGGCGAGACCTGGCGAATTGATCCGGCTGACGGCTTGATTCAAGCATTGCGTGACCAGTTCGGCCGTGACAACGTCTTTCTCCAATACCGCTGATGGCCAGGCGCTTTCTTTTTCATGAAGAGCAGTCGCCTGATCTCGGCCAAACATTTAATCTCGACCTAAACGCGCCTCTCCCTTAAGGTAGAGCGCGAATAGACAACCGGCTGGCCAGGCACTCCTTGGCCGTCGACCCAAGACGGACGCTTATGAACCCGAATTTTCTTGATTTCGAACAGCCGATCGCTGACCTGCAAGCCAAGATCGAAGAACTGCGCCTGGTCGGCAATGACAATTCGCTGAACATCGGCGATGAGATCGCTCGCCTGCAAGACAAGAGCAGCACGCTCACCGAAGACATCTTTGGCAAGCTGACCAGCTGGCAGATCGCGCGCCTGGCTCGCCACCCGCGCCGTCCGTACACCCTGGACTACATTCAGCACATTTTCACCGAGTTCGACGAACTGCATGGCGACCGCCATTTCTCCGACGACGCGGCCATCGTGGGCGGTATCGCTCGGTTGGATGATCAGCCGGTGATGGTGATTGGCCATCAAAAAGGCCGTGAAGTGCGCGAAAAAGTGCGTCGCAACTTCGGTATGCCGCGTCCGGAAGGCTACCGCAAGGCTTGCCGCCTGATGGAAATGGCCGAACGCTTCAAGATGCCGATCCTGACCTTCATCGACACCCCGGGTGCCTACCCAGGTATCGATGCCGAAGAGCGCAACCAGAGCGAAGCGATTGCCTGGAACCTGCGCGTCATGGCACGCCTTAAAACCCCAATCATCGCCACCGTGATCGGTGAAGGTGGTTCCGGTGGTGCGCTGGCCATTGGTGTCTGCGACCAGCTGAACATGCTGCAATACTCGACCTACGCGGTGATCTCGCCGGAAGGTTGCGCCTCGATCCTGTGGAAAACCGCGGAAAAGGCGCCGGACGCTGCTGAAGCCATGGGCATCACCGCCGATCGCCTCAAGGGCCTGGGTATCGTGGACAAGGTCATCGCCGAGCCACTGGGCGGCGCTCACCGCGACCCGGCTGCTGCGGCCGCGACGATCCGCGCTGAGCTGGGTTCGCAACTGGCGATGCTCAAGAAGCTGGATAACGAAGCGCTGCTGGCCCGTCGTTATGAGCGCCTGATGAGCTACGGCCTGTAAGCCGACGCCGTGACTTAATGTGGGAGGGGGCTTGCCCCCGATAGCAGTGTGTCAGCCAATGCATAATTGACTGACACATCGCGGTCGGGAGCAAGCCCCCTCCCACATTTGCTTTGTGTATGCTCGGCCTACGTACTCCAGATTTTCGGCGGTAACCTGTGATGAAACTGGCCCTGCCCGCCAAGCTCCTGCAAGCCCTGACTCCCTGGCGCAACGCCCCGGCATGGCACGTCGCTTTTTCGGGTGGGCTCGATTCCACCGTCCTGCTGCATCTCTTGGCCTCTCTTGCAAACACTCCACCTCTGCGCGCTGTACATGTTCACCATGGCCTGCAAACTGCCGCTGACACCTGGCCCGGCCATTGTCAGCGCGTGTGCGACGGCTTGAACGTGCCCTTGCGGGTGATGCGCGTGCAGGTGCAGCCCGGCGCCAGCGTTGAACAGGCAGCGCGCGCTGCTCGTTATCAGGCCTTTGCCGAGACGACCGGGGCAGGGGAGGTGCTGTTCACCGGTCAACATCGTGACGATCAGGCCGAAACCCTGCTGTTCCGCCTGTTGCGCGGCACTGGAGTGCGTGGGCTTGCGGCAATACCTGCGCATCGCGCTTTGGCGCAGGGGCATCTGGTGCGGCCGCTGCTGGATATCAGCCGTGCCGAGCTGGAAACATATGCCCGAGAACACCACCTGAAGTGGATCGAAGATCCTTCAAATGCTGATCCACGTTTCTCCCGCAATTATCTGCGGCACCGTGTCTTCCCTGTTTTGGCGCAGCGCTGGCCTCAAGTGGTGCCCAGCCTGGCCCGCACGGCTGAGCACTTGGGCGAAGCCCAGGGCTTGCTCGATGAGCTGGCGGCTATGGACCTGCAAGGCGCTGATCAACCCTCGCTGGTTCCCTGGTTGCCTCTGCCTTCCCTGGCCCTTGCACCTTTGCGCGAGCTTTCCGACGCACGCCAGCGCAACGCCCTGCGCCATTGGCTGGCGCCACTGACCCGTCTACCCGACAGCAACCATTGGGCCGGCTGGTATTGCCTGCGCGATGCCAGGGACGATGCACAGCCCGTCTGGCGTCTGACCGACGGCGACTTGCACCGTAGCGGCGAGCGCATCTGGTGGCTGCCTTCTATGTGGACTGAGTTTTGCGACGCTTCGGTGAGCTGGCCCGATCCGCAAAAAACCCTGGAGTTACCCGGCAATGGCCAGTTGAAACTGATTGGCCAGGCGCCCGAAGGTCCGCTGCAAGTCCGATACCGCCAGGGCGGCGAAATCGTCGAAGTGCCAGGTCGCGGTCGACGTGACCTGAAGCGTCTGTTGAATGAGCGGGGTCTGCCCGGGTTCGTCCGTGGCAGATTGCCGCTGCTGTATCGGGGCGAGCAATTGCTGGCTGTCCCAACCCTTGCGGGGCTATGGGCCAGCGCGCCGGATGACTGGCAATTACATTGGATGCCACAGACCTGCGATCAAGGTTTGAGCTGATAGAGCCTTTCCGGTAGACTACGCTCCCTTCTTGATACAACTTCTGTGGATTCGCCTGAATCGCAGCAGTTGCCGATTACCAAGCAGTCTTTGCTGGGCGATTCCAAAAAATGTGTAGCGATCAACGTACCGGTGTTCCACTGCTGGTCTGTCACAACGCGGCGGTTTTTTTGAAAGGTGCACTGTGATTAATGCAGGTGATCGGGGGCTTCGGCCTCTCTTCGCTTTCCCCGGCGGCTCGGACCGCTTTAACGCAGACTTCTAGGGTTTTTCATGACGCGCTACATATTCGTCACGGGCGGTGTTGTTTCTTCATTGGGGAAAGGCATTGCCTCCGCTTCATTGGCGGCCATCCTGGAGGCGCGGGGGCTTAAAGTCACCATGCTCAAGCTGGACCCGTACATCAACGTCGACCCGGGCACCATGAGCCCGTTCCAGCACGGTGAAGTGTTCGTCACGCATGACGGCGCCGAGACCGACCTGGACCTGGGCCACTACGAGCGGTTCATCCGCACGACCATGACCCAGAACAACAACTTCACCACCGGCCGTGTCTACGAGCACGTGCTGCGCAAGGAGCGCCGTGGTGACTACCTGGGTGCAACCATCCAGGTGATCCCGCACATCACCGACGAAATCAAGCGCCGCATCATCAAGGGCGCAGGCGATGCCGACGTGGCGATGGTCGAGATCGGTGGCACCGTGGGTGACATCGAATCCCAACCGTTCCTCGAAGCCATCCGCCAGTTGCGTTTCGAAGTCGGCGCCAAGCGCGCGATGCTGATGCACCTCACCCTGGTGCCGTACATCGCCACCGCCGGTGAAACCAAAACCAAGCCTACCCAGCACTCGGTCAAGGAACTGCGTTCCATCGGCCTGCAGCCGGACGTGCTGGTCTGCCGCTCCGATCACCCGATCGATATTTCCTCGCGTCGCAAGATCGCGCAGTTCACCAACGTTGAAGAACGTGCGGTGATTGCCCTGGAAGACGCCGACACCATCTACAAGATCCCGGGCATCCTGCATTCGCAAGGCCTGGATGATTTTGTCGTCGAGCGTTTCGGCCTGCAGTGCAATGGCGCGGACCTGTCCGAGTGGGACGCCGTGGTCGACGCCAAGCTCAACCCCGAGCATGAAGTCACCATCGCCATGGTCGGCAAGTACATGGAGCTGCTGGACGCGTATAAATCGCTGATCGAAGCGATGAGTCACGCCGGCATCAGCAACCGTACCAAGGTCAACCTGCGCTACATCGACTCCGAAGACATCGAGAACCAGGGCACCGCGCTGCTTGAAGGCGTGGACGCGATCCTCGTTCCCGGCGGTTTCGGCCTGCGGGGCGTGGAAGGCAAGATCACGGCCGTGCAGTACGCTCGCGAGAACAAGGTGCCGTACCTGGGTATCTGCCTGGGCATGCAAGTGGCCGTTATCGAGTTCGCCCGTAACGTGCTGGGCTGGAAAGACGCCAACTCCACCGAGTTCGATCACACCAGCGGCCACCCGGTCGTGGGCCTGATCACCGAGTGGGAAGACGCCACCGGCGCCGTTGAAACCCGTACCGAAGCGTCCGACCTGGGCGGCACCATGCGCCTTGGCGCACAGGACTGCCTGCTGGAAGCCGGTTCCCTGGTGCACGACTGCTACGGCAAGGACGTGATCGTCGAGCGTCACCGTCACCGCTACGAAGTGAACAACAACCTGCTGCCGCAGATCAAGGAAGCAGGCCTGAAGATTTCCGGTCGCTCCGGTGACGGCAAGCTGGTTGAAGTGGTCGAGGCGCCGGATCATCCGTGGTTCGTGGCTTGCCAGTTCCACCCTGAGTTCACCTCGACGCCGCGCGACGGTCATCCGTTGTTCAGCGGTTTCGTCAAAGCTGCACTGACGCAACATCAGAAGAAGGCATAACCCTGATGGCCCAGAAGATCATTCGCGTAGGCGACATCGAAATTGCCAACGACAAGCCCATGGTGCTGTTCGGCGGCATGAACGTACTGGAAAGCCGCGACATGGCGATGCAGGTCTGTGAAGAGTACGTACGGGTTACCCAGAAGCTGGGTATCCCTTATGTCTTTAAGGCCAGCTTCGACAAGGCCAACCGTTCGTCCGTGACTTCCTATCGCGGCCCGGGCCTTGAAGAAGGCATGCGGATCTTCCAGGACATCAAGCAAGCCTTCGGCGTGCCGGTCATCACCGACGTCCACGAGCCTGAGCAGGCTGCCGTGGTCGCCGAGGTGTGCGACATCATCCAGTTGCCGGCCTTCCTGTCGCGCCAGACCGACCTCGTGGTCGCCATGGCCAAGACCGGCGCTGTGATCAATATCAAGAAAGCCCAGTTCCTCGCGCCCCAGGAAATGAAACATATCCTGAGCAAATGCGTGGAAGCGGGTAACGACCAGTTGATCCTGTGCGAGCGCGGTTCGAGCTTCGGCTACAACAACCTCGTGGTGGACATGCTGGGTTTTGGCATCATGAAACAGTTCGAATACCCGGTGTTCTTCGACGTGACCCACGCGCTGCAAATGCCCGGTGGTCGCTCCGACTCCGCCGGTGGGCGTCGTGCCCAGGTTACCGATCTGGCCAAGGCGGGCATGAGCCAGTCTTTGGCCGGCCTGTTCCTGGAAGCCCACCCGGACCCGGACAACGCCAAGTGCGATGGCCCTTGCGCCCTGCGCCTGGACAAGCTGGAGCCGTTCCTGGCCCAGCTCAAGCAGTTGGACGAGCTGGTCAAGAGTTTTCCGACGGTAGAAACCGCGTAAGCGTCGTTTCTCCGGTAGAATTTCCCACGCTTTACGCTCAGGTCCAGGCCTGAGCCTTGTCGTCTGCAAGCCTGCCCTGTTGTTCCACCCTTGCGGTCGGTCAAAAGATTTCCTTCAGCTGCGTCGTTTTCGTCAACTTTGGAGTGTTTACAACAATGGCAAAAATCGTCGACATCAAAGGTCGTGAAGTTCTCGACTCCCGTGGCAACCCCACCGTCGAAGCCGACGTGCTTCTCGATAACGGCATCATCGGCAGCGCCTGCGCGCCGTCCGGTGCTTCCACCGGTTCGCGCGAAGCGCTGGAGCTGCGTGATGGCGACAAGAGCCGTTACCTGGGCAAGGGTGTACTCAAGGCCGTAGCCAACATCAACGGTCCGATCCGTGACCTGCTGCTGGGCAAGGACCCGCTGGACCAGAAAGCCCTGGACCACGCGATGATCAAGCTCGACGGCACCGAAAACAAAGGCAGCCTGGGCGCCAACGCCATCCTCGCCGTGTCCCTGGCTGCCGCCAAGGCCGCCGCCCAGGACCAGGACCTGCCGCTGTACGCACACATTGCCAACCTGAACGGCACCCCGGGTGTTTACTCGATGCCGGTACCGATGATGAACATCATCAACGGTGGCGAGCACGCCGATAACAACGTCGACATCCAGGAATTCATGGTGCAGCCGGTGGGTGCCAAGACCTTCTCCGAAGGCCTGCGCATGGGCACCGAGATTTTCCATCACCTCAAGGCTGTGCTGAAGGCCCGTGGCCTGAGCACCGCGGTGGGTGACGAAGGTGGTTTCGCGCCGAACCTGGCGTCCAACGAAGATGCGCTCAAAGTGATCTCCGAAGCCGTGGCCAACGCGGGCTACAAGCTGGGCACCGACGTGACCCTGGCCCTGGACTGCGCGGCCAGCGAATTCTTTGAGGACGGCAAGTACAACCTGTCCGGCGAAGGCCAGGTGTTCAACTCCGAAGGTTTCGCTGAATACCTCAAGGGCCTGACCCAGCGCTACCCGATCATCTCGATCGAAGACGGCCTGGACGAGTCCGACTGGGATGGCTGGAAAATCCTCACCGACAAGATCGGCGAAAAGATCCAGCTGGTGGGCGACGACCTGTTCGTGACCAACACCAAGATCCTGAAAGAAGGCATCGACAAGAAGATCGCCAACTCGATCCTGATCAAGTTCAACCAGATCGGCACCCTGACCGAAACCCTGGAAGCCATCCAGATGGCCAAGGCTGCGGGCTACACCGCCGTGATCTCGCACCGCTCCGGTGAAACCGAAGACTCCACCATTGCCGACCTGGCCGTGGGTACCTCGGCTGGCCAGATAAAGACCGGTTCCCTGTGCCGTTCCGACCGTGTGTCCAAGTACAACCAGTTGCTGCGCATCGAAGAGCAATTGGCGGGTAAAGCCAAGTACAACGGTCGCAGCGAGTTTCGCGGCTGAGCAGTAAATGGTAAAAAGTTGGCCGATTGCGTCGCAAATTTCACGACAGAGTGAATTTCGGCGTTAATCTGCTGACTGACAAGCACAAGCCTGGTTTATCCAGGCTTCGTGCTATCAGTTGCTGCAAAAGGTTTGCATGACTGTCTTTATTCATTGGATACCCGGATTTCGATGCGCAGTCCCAATTGGTTGTTTCTCGTCTTGCTCTTGTTGCTGGCTGGCCTGCAGTACCGCCTATGGGTGGGTAACGGCAGCTTTGCGCAGGTGGAAGAGCTGACCCAGCAAATTGCCGATCAGCACGCCGAAAACGAACGCCTGCTGGAGCGCAACCGCGTCCTTGACGCCGAAGTGCTTGAGTTGAAGAAAGGTACGGAGACCGTTGAAGAACGGGCTCGTCATGAACTGGGCATGGTCAAGGAGGGCGAAACCCTCTACCAGTTGGCCCAATGAACACCGAGTTACCGGCCTTCTGGGCCGTGATTCCTGCCGCGGGTGTGGGTGCCCGTATGGCCGCGGACCGTCCCAAGCAGTATCTGCAACTGGGCGGGCGCACTATTGTTGAACACAGCCTTGGCTGTTTCCTTGGCCACCCTGCGCTGAAAGGGCTGGTGGTCAGTCTTGCTATGGATGACCCCTACTGGCCCAGCCTGGCGTGTGCCGCTGACCCGCGTATCCACCGTGCGGACGGCGGATCGGAGCGTTCGGGCTCCGTCCTCAATGCGCTGCTGCAACTCAATGCCCTGGGCGCCAGTGATGATGACTGGGTGCTGGTGCACGATGCAGCGCGGCCCAATCTGAGCCGTGACGACCTCGACAAGCTATTGGCTGAGCTGGCTGACGATCCCGTGGGTGGCCTGCTGGCGGTGCCGGCCCGTGACACCCTCAAGCGCGTCGACAAGCACGGCCGTGTGGTCGAGACCGTTGATCGTAGCCTGATCTGGCAAGCCTACACGCCGCAGATGTTCCGCCTGGGTGCCTTGCACCGCGCGTTGGCTGACAGCCTGGTGGCCGACGCGGTGATCACCGATGAAGCCTCCGCCATGGAATGGTCCGGCCAGGCGCCGCGGTTGATCGAGGGGCGTTCGGACAACATCAAGGTGACCCGGCCGGAAGACCTTGAGTGGCTACGGCTGCGCTGGGCCAACCGCAGGTAGTCGGTCGTACCGCGTCGACTTCATCGCAGGCAAGCCAGCTACCACAGTTGACTGGGTTCACAGATCAAAATGTGGGAGGGGGCTTGCCCCCGATGCGGCCTGACCAGGCAACAAATAATCACCCGCTGTATTCCGGCCTTTGAGCCAACCCTTGCTTCAAGAAATCCACCAACTTCCTGACCTTCGGCGATAAATGCCGCTGCTGCGGATACAGCGCCCACACGGCCGTATTCGGCGGCTGATGCGCCTCCAGCAACGACACCAGCGCACCACTGTGCAAATGCTCCAGCACGTAATAGTCCGGCAACTGGCACAGTCCCATGCCCTGCAGCGCGGCATCCAGCACCGCTTGCCCACTGTTGCAGCGCCAGTTGCCCTGCACCCGCTGGGAAAATTCGCGTCCGTCCTGGGCCAGTTGCCACACATCCGAACTGCCGATCAGGCAGTTGTGCCGGCTCAACTCCGACAAACTATGTGGCCGACCATACCGGGCCAGGTAGGAAGGTGACGCACACACATACATGCGGCGCGCAGCCAGGCGGCTGGCAACCATGCGCGAGTCTTGCAGGCGACCGAGGCGAATCGCCAGATCGAGTCCTTCGTGCACCAGGTCCAGCTGGCGGTTGCTCAGCTCGATATCGACCCGCAACTGCGGATAGAGCGCCATGAACCGGGTCACAAGTGGCACGATAAAACGTTCGCCATAGGCCACGGCGCAGGTCATGCGCAACATGCCTTTGGGTTCGCTGGTCAGGTCGCCCACTGCACGCAAGGCTTCCTCGCGACCGTCCTGCAAGCGTTGGCAGTGCTGCAGGAAGGTCTGGCCCGCTTCGGTCAGCGTCACCTTGCGTGTGCTGCGATACAGCAGGCGTGTTTGCAGGCGTTCTTCCAGGCGCGCCACCTGGCGGCTGATGTGGGACGAAGAAACCCCCAGGCGCTCGGCCGCCGCAGTGAATTGGCTGCATTCGGCCACCGCGACGAACTCATCAATGCCTTCCCAGCGGTTCTCCAGCATGGCTATTGTCCCTGTACAGCAATAATGTTTTGCTTTCGTCTGGATTATTAATCAATGAGCGATGTTTTACACTGTTCCAATCAACTTTCACTCCCTGGAGAAAACCGGATGATCAAGTCCCGCGCCGCCGTAGCCTTCGAAGCCAAGAAGCCCCTTGAAATTGTGGAAGTCGATGTCGCCATGCCCAAGGCTGGCGAAGTGCTGTTGCGCGTGGTCGCGTCCGGCGTGTGCCATACCGACGCCTACACGCTGTCGGGCGCAGACCCGGAAGGTATCTTCCCGTCGATCCTCGGTCATGAAGGCGGCGCAGTGGTTGAGGCTATCGGTGAAGGCGTGACTTCGGTCGCCGTCGGCGACCACGTGATCCCGCTGTACACCCCCGAATGCGGCCAGTGCAAATTCTGCCGGTCGGGCAAGACCAACCTGTGCCAGGCCATCCGCTCTACTCAGGGCAAGGGCCTGATGCCTGACGGCACCACGCGTTTTTCCTACAAAGGCCAGCCGATTTTCCACTACATGGGTACCTCGACGTTCTCCGAGTACACCGTGTTGCCGGAAATTTCCGTCGCCAAGATTCCCAAAGAAGCGCCGCTGGAAAAGGTTTGCCTGCTGGGCTGTGGCGTGACCACCGGTATCGGCGCGGTGATCAACACGGCCAAGGTCAAGCCCGGTGACACCGTGGCTATCTTCGGTTTGGGCGGCATCGGTCTCTCTGCGGTGATTGGCGCCGTCAAGGCCAAGGCGGGTCGCATCATTGCCATCGACATCAACCCGGCCAAGTTCGAAATCGCCAAGCAACTGGGCGCTACCGACTGCATCAACCCGAAAGACTACGACCGCCCGATCCAGGACGTGATTGTCGATCTGACCGATGGCGGCGTGGACTTTTCCTTCGAGTGCATCGGCAATGTTCAGCTGATGCGTGCGGCTCTGGAGTGCTGCCATAAAGGGTGGGGTGAGTCGGTAATCATCGGCGTGGCCGGTGCCGGCCAGGAAATCGCTACCCGTCCATTCCAACTGGTGACCGGCCGCGTCTGGCGCGGTTCTGCATTCGGCGGCGTACGTGGACGCAGCGAATTGCCAAGCTACGTGGAAATGGCCCAGACCGGCGAGATCCCGCTGGACACCTTCATCACCCACACCATGGGCCTGGAAGACATCAACAAAGCCTTCGACCTGATGCATGAAGGCAAGAGCATTCGTACCGTCATTCATTTTTGAAGCAGTGGCAAGCGACAAGCTGAAAGCTGCAAGTGGGGCATACGCCTTCTTGTCGCTTGAAGCGTGCGGCTTGCAGCTGGGAGAACCCCCATGTCCCTGGAAAATATTTCCTGTCAGAAAAGTTTTGGTGGTTGGCACAAGCGCTACAAACACAGCTCCCACGTGCTCGATTGCGACATGACCTTCGCAGTCTACCTGCCGCCGCAAGCGGAGCAGTGCGGCAAGCTGCCGGTGCTGTACTGGCTGTCTGGCTTGACCTGCACCGATGAGAACTTCATGCAGAAGGCCGGTGCCCATCGCATGGCCGCCGAACTGGGCCTGATCATCGTGGCGCCGGATACCAGTCCGCGCGGCCCCGGTGTGCCAGATGACCCGGACAACGCCTGGGACTTCGGCCTGGGCGCCGGTTTCTATCTCAATGCCACCCAGGAACCCTGGGCCAGGCATTATCGGATGCACGACTACGTGGTGCAGGAATTGCCAGCGTTGGTGGAAGCGCATTTTCCGGCTTCGGACAAGCGGGGCATCAGCGGCCACTCGATGGGCGGCCACGGTGCGCTGGTCTGTGCGCTGCGCAATCCGGGCCGTTACCAGTCCGTATCGGCGTTTTCGCCAATCAACAATCCGATGGATTGCCCCTGGGGCCAGAAAGCCTTCTCCCGTTACCTGGGTGAAGAGCGCTCGAAGTGGCGTGAATGGGATGCCTGTCTGCTGATCAGCGAAGCATCGGAGCGGTTGCCGCTGTTGGTGGACCAGGGTGATCGTGACGATTTCCTTGCCGTGCAGCTCAAGCCCGAGGCCCTGCAGGCAGCGGCCAAGGCGGCGGGTCATCCGCTGGAACTGCGGCTGCAGCCCGGCTACGACCACAGCTACTTCTTTATCGCCAGCTTCATCGACGACCATTTGCGCCATCATGGTCGTGCTTTGCTCGGTTAATCTGAGGCAAAAGTAGGTAGAATCACGCCCTGAATTAAATCGGGGCGTTTTTTTATGCGTATTGGCCACGGCTACGATGTGCACCGTTTCGCTGAAGGCGATTTCATCACTTTGGGCGGCGTGCGTATCGCGCACCACCATGGGCTGCTGGCTCATTCCGACGGCGACGTCGTCTTGCACGCCTTGAGCGATGCGTTGCTCGGCGCAGCGGCGCTCGGTGATATCGGCAAGCACTTTCCAGACACCGACCCAACCTTCAAGGGCGCGGACAGCCGTGTCCTGCTGCGCCATGTGGTCGGCTTGATCCACGCCAAGGGCTGGAAAGTCGGCAACGTCGATAACACCATCGTGGCCCAGGCGCCCAAGATGGCCCCGCATATCGAGTCGATGCGCGCCTTGATCGCTGCCGACCTGCAAATAGAATTGGACCAGGTAAACGTGAAAGCCACTACCACCGAAAAGCTCGGGTTTACTGGTCGGGAAGAGGGCATTGCCGTGCATTCCGTCGCCTTGTTGCTGCGCGCATGAACGAACTCCAATTGCTCGGCCCGCGTGCCTATGGCGAGGCCTTGGGCAGCGCGGTCCTGAAGGCCACCGCCGAAGATTTCCAGGTAGACGAAGTACTTGATATCCCCCTGACCGGCGAGGGCGAGCACCTGTGGTTGTGGGTGGAAAAGCGCGGTCTGAACACCGAGGAAGCGGCGCGGCGTATCGCCAAGGCGGCCGGCGTGCCACTGCGCACCGTCAGCTATGCCGGGCTCAAGGACCGGCAGGCATTGACCCGTCAGTGGTTCAGCGTGCAATTGCCCGGCAAGGCCGACCCGGACATGAGTGCCGCCGAGAACGACACCCTCAAGATTCTGAAAACCGCTCGGCACAAGCGCAAGCTGCAGCGCGGTGCACACGCGGCCAACGGCTTTACCTTGCGCCTGACCCAGTTGGCCGGCGATACCGCCGCCATCGATGCGCGTCTGCAATTGATCGCCCGGCACGGTATTCCCAACTATTTCGGTACCCAGCGCTTTGGCCATAACGGCGGCAATGTGGTCGACGCCCGTGACTGGGCAGCGCGCAAGGCCTTGCCGGAACAACGCAATGTGCGTTCGCGGCTGCTCTCCACTGCCCGTAGCTTTCTGTTCAACAAGGTGTTGGCGGCGCGCGTCGCTGACGGTTCCTGGCAGCGTGCCCAAGTCGGCGACCTGCTGGCCTTTACCGACAGTCGCAGTTTTTTCCCGGCGGGGGAGGCTGAATGCAGCGACCCGCGTCTGGCGATCCTGGACCTGCACCCCACCGGCCCGCAGTGGGGCGAGGGTGATTCACCGGCGAAAGGTCTTACATACGAATTGGAACAATCTGTCGCCGCTGAAGAAGCCGACCTGCGTGATTGGCTGGTAAATGCAGGGATGAGCCAAGAACGTCGCATTCTGCGACTGCCCATTGGCGGGTTGACGTGGCATTATCCCGGGCCTGACATTCTGCAATTGGAATTCGTCCTGCCGGCTGGATGCTTCGCCAC
The DNA here is from genome assembly GCF_034043515.1 of Pseudomonas sp. MUP55. NCBI lineage: Bacteria > Pseudomonadati > Pseudomonadota > Gammaproteobacteria > Pseudomonadales > Pseudomonadaceae > Pseudomonas > Pseudomonas sp. MUP55. The sequence continues at coordinate 1,487,691 of NZ_CP138214.1, forward strand.
TGTGTTGGTGCGCGAGCTTGTTGATCTAGTGCCGGTGGGGCCGACGGACAACCCATGCGTATTCTGATATCAAACGATGACGGTGCCACCGCACCCGGCCTCGCCGCGCTTCATGCTGCGCTGGCCGATTACGCCGAGTGCGTGGTGGTAGCCCCCGACCAGGACAAGAGCGGCGCCAGCAGTTCGCTGACGCTCGATCGGCCGTTGCATCCCAAGGTCCTGGCCAATGGCTTTATCAGCGTGAACGGCACCCCCACCGACTGCGTGCACCTGGCGATCAACAGCTTGCTGGAGCACGCGCCGGACCTGGTGGTGTCTGGCATCAACCTGGGCGCGAACCTGGGTGATGATGTGCTGTATTCCGGCACCGTGGCGGCGGCCCTTGAGGGGCGCTTTCTCGGTGGGACCGGGTTCGCCTTTTCCTTCGCCTCCCGGCAGTTGGATAATTTGGCGACGGCGGCGTACTACGCTCGCAAACTGGTGGAGGCGCACGGTTCCCTGGACCTGCCGCCGCGCACGGTGCTTAACGTCAATATCCCCAACCTGCCTCTGGACCGTGTACGCGGTATCCAGCTCACGCGGCTGGGGCACCGTGCCCGTGCGGCGGCGCCTTTGAAGGTGGTCGACCCGCGTGGCAAGGAAGGTTATTGGATCGCCGCGGCCGGCGACGCCGAAGACGGGGGTGAGGGCACGGACTTTCATGCGGTGATGCAAGGCTATGTATCGATTACCCCGTTGCAATTCGATCGCACCTTCAGTGATGCCTTCAGTGGTCTTGATGGCTGGCTGGAGGGACTGCGCTGATGGCTCGTGAACAGGACGACCTGCTGCGCCGTGGCATCGGGATGACCTCCCAGCGCACCCGCGAACGTTTGATCCAGCGTCTGTACGAAGAAGGCTTGTCCAACGCGCAGGTGTTGGAAGTCATCCGGCGTACGCCTCGACACCTGTTTGTCGACGAAGCCCTTGCGCATCGCGCCTACGAAGACACGGCGTTGCCGATCGGCCACAACCAGACCATCTCCCAGCCGTATATGGTCGCCCGCATGAGCGAACTGTTGCTGGCCGCGGGGCCATTGGACAAGGTGCTGGAAATCGGCACCGGCTCCGGCTACCAGACCGCCGTGCTGTCGCAACTGGTCGAGCGGGTGTTCTCCGTTGAGCGCATCAAGGTGCTGCAGGACCGCGCCAAGGAGCGCCTGGTGGAGCTGAACCTGCGTAACGTGGTGTTTCGCTGGGGGGATGGCTGGGAAGGCTGGCCGGCCCTGGCGCCCTACAACGGCATCATCGTGACTGCGGTAGCCACCGATGTGCCGCAAGCGTTGCTCGATCAACTGGCGCCTGGCGGCCGGTTAGTCATCCCGGTGGGGTCCGGTGAAGTGCAACAATTGATGCTTATTGTCCGAGAGGACGAAGGCTTTTCCCGGCACGTGCTTGGCGCCGTGCGCTTCGTGCCATTGCTCAATGGCCCGCTGGCCTGATCATTTATTGCGTGGCAGTGAATTCCATAGACACGGATGTGTCTTACAGCGGGGTCTATAGATTCAACTGGGCAGGCGCCGCAATTAAACATGATGAATCTTTCGTTTCAGTCAGGTGCCGGTAAAAAGCCATTGCCCAGTTATACTTGCGACACATTTCAAGCCTGATACAGGCGTTAACGTTCAGCCACCACAAAGGGAGCGGCGGGTGAGTCTCACAGGTCCTGCGCAGCGAATGAGTAAAACAAGCTTTCAGCGACTGGTGCTTGGCCTTGTCTTGAGTTCCTTACTGGCAGCCTGCTCGAGCACGCCATCCGGCGGCGCGCGGGTGGTTGACCGCACTAATGCGACGCCGCAAAGGCCGACCGTGACCACTGGCCAGTACCTGGTGCGCAAGGGCGACACGCTGTTCTCGATTGCCTTCCGTTATGGTTGGGATTACAAGGCGCTCGCAGCTCGTAACAATATTCCGGTGCCTTACACGATCCATCCCGGGCAGACGATCCGCTTCGATGGCCGCTCCGGTTCGGCGTCTACGGCAGTTGTGACAAAGTCAGGATCTTCGCCTTCCTCTTCCAGCAAAACCACCGTCATTACTCGGCCTGCAGGCACCGTTGCGCCTGCGGTTGCGGGTAAGCCGGCACCCGCGCCGTTGCCACCTGCAGGGCCTGCGCCGACCGGTTGGGGATGGCCTTCCAACGGCGTATTGATTGGAAAATTCTCTTCAAACGGCAGTTTGAATAAAGGCATTGATATCGCCGGGGATTTGGGACAGCCTGTTTTAGCTGCGTCTGATGGGACAGTGGTGTACGCCGGGAGTGGTCTACGGGGCTACGGCGAGCTGGTCATCATCAAACACAGCGATACCTACGTCAGTGCCTACGGTCATAACCGCAGGTTGTTGGTTCGGGAGGGGCAGCAGGTCAAGGTCGGACAGACAATTGCCGAAATGGGTTCAACGGGTACAGACCGGGTGAAACTGCACTTTGAGATTCGCCGCCAAGGGAAGCCTGTAGATCCACTGCAATTCCTACCCCGCCGTTGATGTGTTGCCAGCCTGTTCCCTCACGTAGAAGGAACAGGCTCCAGCGTTGCCAAGGATAAAGGCGTCGCTTGAGCTTGAGGTCGAACTCACCAAAGGACTATAACAATGGCTCTCAGTAAAGAAGCGCCGGAGTTTGACATCGACGATGAGGTTCTCCTGATGGAGGCCGGTATCGCTACGGAATCGATGTCAGATAATGAGGGTGCGTCACCACCTTCAGTTCGCACCAAATCCAAAAACTCCTCCGCGTTAAAGCAACACAAGTACATTGACTACACGCGGGCGCTCGACGCGACCCAGTTGTACCTCAATGAAATCGGCTTTTCCCCTCTGCTCACCCCTGAAGAAGAAGTCCATTTTGCGCGTCTGTCGCAAAAAGGGGATCCGGCTGGGCGCAAGCGCATGATTGAAAGCAACCTGCGCCTGGTGGTCAAGATCGCCCGGCGCTACGTCAATCGTGGATTGTCGCTGCTGGACCTGATCGAGGAGGGCAACCTGGGCTTGATCCGGGCGGTGGAGAAATTCGACCCTGAGCGGGGCTTTCGCTTCTCGACCTATGCTACCTGGTGGATTCGCCAGACCATCGAACGGGCGATCATGAATCAGACCCGCACGATCCGGTTGCCGATCCATGTGGTCAAGGAGCTCAACGTGTACCTGCGGGCCGCACGTGAGCTGACACAGAAACTCGATCATGAACCTTCGCCCGAAGAAATCGCCAACCTGCTGGAAAAACCGGTAGGGGAGGTCAAGCGCATGCTTGGCCTGAACGAGCGCGTGTCTTCGGTCGATGTCTCGCTGGGTCCGGATTCGGATAAAACCTTGCTGGACACCCTGACGGATGATCGCCCAACAGATCCGTGTGAGCTGTTGCAAGATGATGATCTGTCCCAAAGCATCGACCAGTGGCTGTCGGAACTCACCGACAAGCAGCGTGAAGTGGTGATTCGCCGCTTCGGCCTGCGTGGCCATGAGAGCAGCACCCTGGAGGACGTAGGCTTGGAGATCGGCCTGACCCGTGAGCGGGTTCGACAGATCCAGGTAGAAGGTCTCAAGCGCTTGCGCGAGATCCTTGAGAAGAACGGCTTGTCGAGTGAGTCGTTGTTCCAGTAGCGCTGCAGCTTGAATGCTTGAATGCTTGAATGTGGGAGGGGGCTTGCCCCCGATAGCAGTGGGTCAGTCAATATAGCTATCGACTGATGCGCCGCTATCGGGGGCAAGCCCCCTCCCACATTTTTTTGTGCCTGGCATTGGGTTGGTGTGAATGCCAAATCTCAGGCATAAAAAAACCCCGCTTTTAAGGGCGGGGTCTTTTCGACTAAGTCAGTACAAGTTAGATAACTTGAACTTCTTCAGCTTGCATGCCTTTCTGACCGCGGGTAGCGATGAAAGAAACCTGTTGGCCTTCTTTCAGGCTTTTGAAGCCGTCGGATTGGATAGCTTTGAAGTGAACGAACAGGTCGTCACCGGATTGTGGAGTGATGAAGCCGAAGCCTTTTTCATCGTTGAACCACTTAACGGTACCAGTTTGGCGATTAGACATGGTGTAACTCCTTGAACAAAGTTAACTGCGACTCAGGAAAAGCCCTGGCCGAGACTGAGTGCAAAGAGCAGGAAAAATTCTTGGAGATGGTTGGATCGAAATTCAACATATCGTGTAGAGATTCTCAGTGACACAAGCAACACAGTGACGCCACCTTAACCCTTTTTCCGGAACGTGCCAATGGTATTTCCGAAGGTTTCTCTATTTTCGTGACTGGCGGTGGTATTTATTGTCCCGCAAAGCCGCCGCAAGAGTCCCGGCCCCGCTGGCTGCGGGTTACAGACGCGCATGCATTCGTCATTAAAAGCCCTGCGCCCTTTGAACCCCACCGCCGGCCCCGGTAAGATGCCCCACAGAATTTTTCCACCTCGCTATTCAGGACATCGCCATGAGCATCAAATCGGACAAGTGGATTCGCCGCATGGCGCAGGAACACGGCATGATCGAACCGTTCGTTGAGCGCCAGATTCGTGGCGAAGGCGACGATCGTGTGATTTCGTACGGCGTTTCCAGCTATGGCTACGACGTGCGTTGCGCCGATGAATTCAAGGTGTTCACCAATATCAACTCGGCGATCGTCGATCCTAAGAACTTCGACGAAAAAAGCTTCGTCGACGTCAAGAGCGATGTCTGCATCATCCCGCCAAACTCCTTCGCCCTGGCCCGCACCGTGGAGTTCTTCCGCATTCCACGTGACGTATTGACCATCTGCCTGGGTAAGAGCACCTATGCCCGTTGCGGCATCATCGTCAACGTGACCCCACTGGAGCCCGAGTGGGAAGGCCACGTGACCCTGGAGTTCTCCAACACCACCACGTTGCCGGCGAAAATCTACGCCAACGAAGGCGTGGCACAGATGCTGTTCCTGCAGTCCGACGAAGCGTGCGAAGTGTCCTACAAAGACCGTGCCGGCAAGTATCAGGGCCAGCGCGGCGTCACTCTCCCACGCGCTTGAGCGAAAGCTCCTACGGCTCAAGGGAATTAGTCTGCGAAAATCGACTCTATCTAGGTGTACTGCCTCGGCGCGTGTAGAACGCGTCGAGCCACGCTTGAGGAGTGCCCTATGAAGATCAACCCGCGAATCAGCGCAGAACTTGCCCGGCTTGAACCCAACCAGATTGGCGTTCTGGCCTGGTCCTTGATGGCCGATCCTGCTTATGCGGGCGGCATCCCCGGCCAACCTGAACCGGACTATCCGCAGCCCACCGAACCCGGTGAACCGACCCTGCCGGATGAGCCGCCTCCCTCGCCCGTCGCGTGATCGCGGGCGCATTGCGCTTCACCGAACCGGCCAGACCTGATGATCGCCGATCACAAAAATGCGGCGTTCATCGTCCAGCTCAACCGCGTAACCGCCGGTAAAGGCGCCAAACGCCGGCAACAGGCTTACGCCCTTGCCAATCTGGAAGCACGGCAGGCGTAAGCTCTGGCGGCCTTTGCCGCGCAAGCGGTACACCGGATGAACATGCCCTGCCAGCACATGATGGGTGGGGTGGGCGTCGGGTTCGTGTTGCAAGGCGAATGGCCCCATCAATAAAGGTTCCGGTACCACGTCGATGTGCAGATCAGCAGGCGGATCGCCCGCGCGTTGATCGTGATTGCCGCGAATCAGCGTGATCGGCAACTCGGCATTTCGGGCGCGCCATGCTCTGAGCGCGCCCAGTGTGCCGCTGGCATGGGAGCCGGGCCCGTGCAGGAAGTCGCCGAGGAAGATGACCTGGGCGCAAGTGAACGCCGCCAATAAGCGATCCAGGCGCTGCAGGTTCTCGCTCGTGGTGCCTTGCGGCACCGGTTGCCCGAGGCTGCGATAGGCCGAGGCCTTGCCGAAGTGCGCGTCGGCGATCAGCAGGCTTTGGCGCGCTGGCCAGTAGATCGCTCTGTCCGCCAGCAGCCACAATTGCTCACCCTCAAGCGTTACCGAACACACCATTAAACCTTTCCTCTGTCCGCGACTTTTTCCAGGTCCTTGACCATTCGTGCGATGCGCTCCGAGAGCTTTTCCGAACTCAGGCTTTCGCGCATGCGCTCCACCAGCAGCGGGAAAGCCAGGGGTGTAGGCCGCTGGATCACATGCAAGTCCAGTTGCAGCGCCGACAGACGCAGCAATGTCTCTTCCAGTCGCTGAATATCCAGTTCATTGCGCAGGACTTCTTCTGCTGCCTGGGTCAGCAGCAGGTTCTGCGGGTCGTATTGTTTGAACACTTCGAAGAACAAACCACTGGAGGCCTGAACCTGTCGCGTGCTTTTTGGCGCACCGGGGTAACCGGCGAACACCAAACCGGCAATGCGCGCAATTTCCCGAAAGCGCCGCAACGCCAGCTCACCGGCGTTGAGGCTGGCTGCCACATCCGTCAGCAAATCCTTTGGGCTGAGCAGCGCCTCGTTCAACCGTTCGGGCCAGTCCACCTCGGTGGCACTGAGCAGCTCCAGCCCATAATCATTGACGGCAATGGAGAAGGTCACCGGTTGCCGGCGACTGACTCGCCAGGCCAACAGGCTCGCCAGCCCCAGATGCACCTGACGCCCGGCGAAGGGGTAGAGAAACAGGTGCCAGCCTTCGCGCGACTTGAGCACCTCCGCCAGCAAATGGTCACGGGTCGGCAGGCCGGACCAACGCAGTTGTGTGAGCAAAAGCGGCTGCACCGCCAGCATCTCCGGGCCCTCGAACCGCCCCTGAGCCGCCTCGTCGAAGCGCTCGATCACCGCCTGCGCCAGCTCATTGGAAAGCGGCATGCGCCCGCCATTCCAGCGTGGCACGGCGGCTTTTTTCGCAGCGCTGCGGCGCACGTAGGCGGTCATGTTTTCCACGCGCACCAACTCCAGCAGGCGCCCGGCAAACAGAAAACCGTCCCCTGGCTTGAGGCGGGCAATAAAGCCTTCCTCGACGCTGCCCAGGTTCTTGCCACCACCGCCTTTGCTCCAGTACTTCAGATGGATACTCGCATCGCTGACGATAGTGCCCACGCTCATGCGGTGGCGGCGCGCCAGTCGAGCATCGGGGACGCGCCAGATGCCGTGCTCATCGGGCTCTACGCGGCGGTAATCCGGATAAGCGGTGAGCGACAGCCCGCCATGGCGCACAAAAGCCAGCGCCCAGGCCCAGTCGGCTTCGCTCAGCTCGCGGTAGGCCCAGGCGCCGCGTACCTCTGCCAACTGTGCATCGGGAGTGAATCCGCCGCCCAGGGCCATGCTGACCAAATGCTGCACCAACACATCCAACGGCTTGTAGGGAGATTCGCGGGCTTCGATACGTCGCTGGGCTATCGCATCCTTTGCCGCGGCTGCTTCCACCAGTTCCAGGCTGTGGGTCGGCACCAGTGTCACCCGGGATGGCCGACCTGGGGCATGCCCCGAGCGGCCGGCGCGTTGCATCAGGCGCGCCACGCCCTTGGCCGAGCCGATCTGCAGTACCCGCTCCACCGGCAGGAAATCCACGCCCAGGTCCAGGCTGGAGGTACACACCACCGCCTTAAGTTGGCCTTCTTTGAGTGCGCGCTCCACCCAGTCCCGGGTCTCCCGCGAAAGCGAGCCGTGATGCAGCGCAATCAGGCCTGCCCAGTCCGGCCTGGCGTCCAGCAGGGCCTGGTACCAGATTTCCGACTGCGCCCGGGTATTGGTGAACACCAGGCAACTGCTGCTGGCGTCCACTTGCTCCACCACTTGGGGCAGCATCTTCAAGCCGATATGCCCGGCCCAGGGAAAACGTTCGGCGACGGGCGGCAGCAGGGTATCGACCAGCAGCTGTTTAGCCGTTTGCCCCTGTACATTGATCCCGCCGCCCTGTGGGACTAACACCTCCAGCGCGTGAGCCTGATTACCCAAGGTCGCGGAAATACCCCACACGAGCAATTCGGGGTGCCAACGCCGCAGCCGCGCCAACGCCAATTGCAGTTGCACGCCGCGTTTATTGCCGATCAGCTCATGCCATTCGTCCACCACCACCATGCGCAGGTGCCCCAGGCTGACCTCACTGTCGGCGCGCGCCAGCATCAGCGTCAGGCTTTCCGGGGTGGTGATCAACGTGGTGGGCTGGCGGCGGGTCTGGCGGGCGCGTTCGCTGCTGCTGGTGTCGCCGGTACGCAGGCCAACAGTCCAGGGTATCTGCAATGCCGCCAGCGGCGCTTCAAGGGCACGCGCGGTGTCGGCAGCCAGGGCGCGCATCGGGGTGATCCACAACACGGTCAGTGGTTCAGCCGGCGCCTTGCGCTTGCCTGCAACGGGTGGGCGAATCATGGCGAAACGATTGAGGGCGGCGAACCACAGCGCGTAGGTTTTACCCGCGCCGGTGCTCGCATGCAGTAAACCTGACTGGCCGTCCTTGACGGCCTTCCACACCTCTTTCTGAAACGCGAACGGACGCCAGCCTCGGGTAGCAAACCATTGTTTTGCGAAATCGACGGGTTTTGCCATGCGGCAGCTGACGCTCTGGAGGCTCTATTGCACAGACACTCCAGGCGTCACAAAGGTTTACTTCAAGTTGCCGCTCAGAAACTGCTGCAGGCGTTCGCTCTTCGGGTTGCCCAGCACGTCCGCCGGCGCACCTTGCTCTTCCACCAGGCCCTGGTGCAGGAACAGCACCTGGCTTGAGACCTTGCGCGCAAAGCTCATTTCGTGGGTCACCATGATCATGGTGCGGCCTTCTTCGGCCAGGCCCTGGATGACCTTCAACACTTCGCCCACCAGCTCCGGGTCCAGTGCCGAGGTGGGCTCATCGAACAGCATTACCTCCGGCTCCATCGCCAGCGCGCGGGCAATCGCCACCCGTTGCTGCTGGCCGCCGGACAGAAACGCCGGGTATTGATCGGCCACCCGCGCTGGCAGGCCGACCTTGTCCAGGTAGCGACGGGCGCGGTCTTCTGCGTCTTTCTTGCTGCACCCCAGCACCCGGCGAGGGGCCATGGTGATGTTTTCCAGCACGCTCATGTGGCTCCACAGGTTGAAGTGCTGGAACACCATGGCCAGCCGCGTGCGCAAGCGTTGCAACTCGGCATCGTCGGCTACGCGCATGCCGTGGCGGTCGCTGACCATGCGGATCGCTTGACCGTCCAGGGTCATGGCGCCGTCGTTGGGCGTTTCCAGGAAGTTGATGCAGCGCAGGAACGTGCTCTTGCCCGAGCCGCTGGCGCCGATCAGGCTGATCACGTCACCGGTCCTGGCCTTGAGCGAGACACCTTTGAGCACTTCATTGTCGCCATAGCTTTTATGCAGGCCTTCAACGGTCAATTTGTACATGGAGCGTGCATCCTCAAGGCGAAAGTAGGTAGCCGCTGCGGTAGGCCTGTGCGCCTGCGACATGGCTGATGACCATCCCGGCAGTGGCCATGCGTCGCAGTGAGCGGGCGTAAAGCAGGCCGGCATTGCGGCAATGCACGGGCGTTACGCGGTCGGTAATGGGGTCGATGATTTCGGCGATCAGTTGCCCGGCTTCCAGGTATTCGCCCGGCAAGGCGCTGAACACCAGCAAGCCGCCCACGGGGGTGGTCACCGGCTCCACACCGGCCAGGGGCGTGGCCGGGTAGGCCAGCGCGGGCAGTGGCGCCGCGTCGCCTTCGATGGCACCGAAGTGAATCAGGTAATCGATGATCGCCTGGCAGTCCAGGGCCGCCAGGCCGTGGTTGACGTCGCCCTGGCCGCGCAATTCGACCGTCACGGAAAAACTGCCCAGGGGGATCGGGAAGCGCTCGCCGAAGCGTTGCTGCAACTGCCACCACACCAGGGTGAAACATTCATCGAAGGACTGCCCGCCGGAATCGGTGGCCAGCAGGTTGGCCTCCGAGCCCAGGTAACGCGCCAGCGGTTCCACCTGTGGCCAGGCCTCGGGGGTGGTGTAGAGGTGCGCCACCGCTTCGAAATCGCAGTGCAGGTCCAGCACCATGTCGGCCTCGCACGCCAGGCGTTGCAGCACCAGGCGTTGGGACTGCAATTGAGTCGACGCGGTTTGCGTGGCCAGGGCGTCGGATAACGCGCTGCGGATCAATTGGGCGTTGCGCTGGGCGTCATCGCCCAGCAGGCCCTCGACCTGATCGCCGACTCTGTCGCTGAGGTCGACGAACAGGCGATTGAAATTCTGCCCGCTTTCCAGCTCGTAGCGGCCCAGGGGGATGTCCATCAGCACCTGTTCCAGCCCCACGGGGTTGGCGACCGGCACCAGTACGATTTCGCTACGCAAGCGGCCGTCGACCGCCAGCTGTGCCAGGCGCGCCTTCAGGTGCCAGGCCACCAGCATGCCCGGCAGTTCATCGGCGTGCAGTGACGACTGGATGTACACCTTGCTGCCGGCCTGTTCCGGGCCGAAGTGGAAACTGTGAATCTGCCGCGCCGTGCCAGGCACCGGTGCGATCAGGTCATGTCGCTGATGACGCATGAACACTCCTTAATGGCTCGGCCCGAGAAAGGCCAGCCAGCGGCGTTCGGCCAACCGAAACAGGCCGACCAGGGCGAAGGTTACGGCCAGGTAGATCAAGGCGGCGATGCCAAATGATTGAAAGGTCATGAAGGTCGCCGAGTTGGCGTCCCTGGCGACTTTGAGGATGTCCGGAATGGTGGCGGTAAACGCCACGGTGGTCGAGTGCAGCATCAGGATCACTTCGTTGCTGTAGTAGGGCAACGACCGGCGCAGCGCCGAGGGCATGATCACATAGGCATACAACTTCCAACCGCTCAGCCCGTAGGCCTTGGCCGCTTCGACTTCGCCGTGGGCCATGCTGCGGATCGCCCCGGCGAAAATTTCCGTGGTGTAGGCGCACGTGTTGAGGGCGAAGGCCAGGATCGTGCAGTTCATCGCATCGCGAAAGAACGCATCGAGCACCGGCTGTGCGCGCACGGCGGCGATGCTGTAGATGCCGGTGTAGCAAATCAGCAGCTGGATATACAGCGGCGTGCCGCGAAACAGGTAGGTGTAGAACTGCACCGGCCAGCGCACCAGGCGCCTGCGCGATACACGGGCGATAGACAGTGGAATCGACACCAGAAAGCCGATCACCAATGCGGCGCTGAGCAGCCACATGGTCATGGCCAGGCCCGTGATGTGCTGGCCGTCGCTATAAAGGAACGGGCGCCAGTACTCCTGCAAAAGCTCGATCATCGTACGGCCTCCCGTGAGCCTGCGGCGTAGCGCCGTTCAAGACGGCGCAAGACAAAATTGGAGGCGCTGGTGATCAGCAGATAGATCAGCGCGGCGATGACCAGGAAGTAGAACAGTTGGTACGTGCTCTTGCCGGCGTCCTGGGCCGCCTTCACCAGGTCGGCCAGGCCGATGATCGACACCAGCGCCGTGGCCTTGAGCATCACCATCCAGTTGTTGCCGATGCCCGGCAGGGCAAAGCGCATCATCTGCGGGAACGTCACGTAGCGAAACCGTTGCCCGCGCTTGAGCCCGTAGGCGGTGGCGGCTTCCAGCTGACCACGCGGCACGGCGAGAATCGCGCCTCGGAAGGTCTCGGTAAAATACGCACCGTAGATAAAGCCCAGGGTGATGACCCCGGCGCTGAATGGGTCGATCTCGATGTATTCCCATTCCATAAAATCGGTCAGGCCGGTCAGCCAGGTTTGCAGGCTGTAGAAAATCAGCAGCATCAACACCAGGTCGGGTACGCCGCGAATCAAGGTGGTGTAGAGCTGGGCGGGGATACGCAGGAAGGGCAGGCTGGACAGCTTCGCGCTGGCGCCGAGCAGGCCCAGCAACACACTGACGGCCAGGGACAGCACCGACAATTTGATGGTCATCCAGGTGCCTTGCAGCAACAGCGGGCCGAAACCCTTCAAGCTGAACGCGCTCAGCCCGAGAGTTTGCAACAGATCTTCAAACATAAATCAGGACCTATGGCGATAAAAAAGCGCCCCTTCAACAAAGGGGCGCCATGGGCATTATTTGCCGCTGTACAGGTTCAGATCGCCGAAGTGTTTCTTCTGGATGGTGGCGTAGGTGCCATCATCGTGTAACGCTTTGATACCTTTATCCAAAAGCGCCTTGAGCTCAGTGTTACCTTTTTTGATACCGACCGCGGTTTTCGACGGCAGCAACGGGTCGTCGATTGCAGCGCTGACTTCGTAGTCAGCACCGGCCGGGGACTTCAGGAAACCCAGCTCAGCCTGCAGCATGTCCTGCACGGAAGCATCGAGACGGCCGGAAGTCAGGTCCGCATACACCTGATCCTGGTTGGCGTAGGCCTTGGTGGTCACGCCAGCCTTGTCCAGCACAGCCTTGGCGTAGGCTTCCTGGATGGTGCCTTGCTCGTAACCCACCGATTTGCCCTTGAGCGACTCTGGGGTCGAATACCCGGCGCCTTTCTTGAACACCAGAGACGTTGGGCCGGAGAACAGCTCGTTGGAGAAGTCGATAGCCTTTTCGCGCACCGGGGTCACGGTCATGGAAGAAATCACGCCGTCGAACTTGTTGGCTTTCAGGCCTGGAATCATGCCGTCAAAGTCGCTTTCAACCCACTTGCACTTGACCTTCAGTTCCGCACAAATGGCATTGCCCAGGTCGATGTCGAAGCCCACCAGGCTGCCGTCGGCGGCTTTGGATTCGAATGGCGCATAGGACGGATCGACACCGAAACGCAATTCCTTGTATTCCTTGGCGGTTGCAACACCTGCAGCCATGCACAGAGCCAGTGCAGAAAGGGTCAGCAATGCTTTTTTCATTATGTATTCCCTGGAAACCAAGATAAGCGCTTGTGGCGCGTTTAGGACTGTTACTGAACGGTGTCAGACGGATCCCAGGTAGCAATTTCTGCACCATAGTGCCGAATGATCGTTTTAAAAGATCGGATGAGGGATTTTTAAGCGTAGGAAATGCCCCATTAGTGGGCGCTGATAGAGTAGTGCACCATTTAAGATCGAACGGAAATCCAAATGTGGGAGGGGGCTTGCTCCCGATAGCAGTGGATCAGGCACAAATGCTGTGACTGTCACACCGCCATCGGGAGCAAGCCCCCCTCCCACAATTGATTTGTGTCAGATCAGTAAGTCCTGCAACGTGGCGAGGCTGTCGGCTTCTTCCACCGGCTTGTCCTGGCGCCAGCGCAACATCCGCGGAAACCGCACCGCAATCCCGCTCTTGTGCCGCTTGGACAGGGCGATGCCTTCAAAACCCAGCTCGAACACCATGCTCGGCGTCACGCTGCTGACCGGGCCGAATTTTTCCACGGTGGTTTTGCGCACGATCGCGTCGACCTTGCGCATTTCTTCGTCAGTCAGCCCGGAATACGCCTTGGCGAACGGCACCAGCGTGCGCTCGCTGCCCGGCGGACCGTCCCACACCGCGAAGGTGTAGTCGCTGAACAGGCTGGCCCGTCGACCATGGCCGCGCTGAGCGTAGATGAGCACCGCGTCGACGTTGAACGGGTCGACTTTCCACTTCCACCACAGGCCCATGTCCTTGGTGCGGCCGACGCCGTACAGGCCTTTGCGATCCTTGAGCATCATGCCCTCGACACCGAGGCTGCGGGAGGCTTCGCGTTGTGTTGCCAACGCCTCCCAGGTAGGCCCTTCAAGCAACGGCGAGGGCAACAGCACGGGTTGGTTACACGCGGCGATCACCTGTTCCAGCTGCGTGCGCCGTTCAGACAGGGGACGGTTGCGCCAGTCTTCGTCCTGAAATTCCAGCAAGTCGTAGGCGAGCACCGCCACCGGCGCATCCTCAAGCACTTTTTTGCTCAGGGTCTTGCGGCCGATCCGCTGCTGCAACAGAGCGAAGGGTTGCACGGCGTCCTTCCAGACCACGATTTCACCGTCGATCACCGTGCCGTCCGGCAAACCACTGACCAGGCTGTGAAGCTCGGGGAAGCGTTCGGTCACCAATTCTTCGCCACGGGACCAGACCCACAGACGGCCTTCACGCTTGACCAACTGCGCGCGGATGCCATCAAACTTCCACTCCACCTGCCAGTCGGCGGGGGCGCCAAGCAGGGCATCAAACTGCTCCACCGGTTGCGCCAAACCGTGGGCGAGAAAAAACGGATACGGCTGCCCGCCGCGCTGGGCATGTTCGTCGCTCGATTCGACGGCGATCAGCTTGAGGTAGCCCGCCGCAGTGGGGCGATTGGACAAGTCGGTGTAGCCCACCAGCCGCTGGGCCACGCGCTTGCTGTCGAGCCCGGCCATGGCGGCAAGCGCGCGGGTGACCAGCAGTTTGGACACGCCCACGCGAAAGCTGCCGGTGATCAACTTGATGCACACCATCAGGCTCGGTTGATCCAGCTGCGCCCACAACGCCGGCAAACGTTCGGCCAGATCAGCAGGCGCCAGGCCACGCAGCGGTAATAGCTTCTCTTCCAGCCACACCGCCAGGCCATCTTCAGAGGTGTAGGTCGATTCGGGCAGCAGCAGGGAAATCGTCTCCGCCAGGTCGCCGACGGATTGGTAGCTTTCCTCGAACAACCACGGCTCGATGCTCGCCGCTTCGGTCGCCATATCCCTGAGCAGGCGCGTGGGTACCAATTGTCGTGGCCGCCCACCGGAGAGGAAATACACCGCCCATGCTGCATCCTGCGGCGGTGCCTGCTGAAAATAGTCTTGCAATGCCGCCAATTTGGCGTTGCTGGAAGTGGTCGCGTCGAGGTTGGCGTACAGCTCGGCGAAAGCTTTCATGCGCTGGCCTCTTCTTCGTCATCGCCGTATTCGGTGCTGAAACCTTGAGCATCCAGGCCTTTCTCGCGCAAATGGCGCACCAGTACGCCCACCGAGCCGTGGGTGACCATTACCCGTTCGGCGCCGGTCTGTTCGATTGCCCACAACAGGCCGGGCCAGTCGGCGTGGTCCGACAGCACAAAGCCACGGTCGACCCCGCGGCGCCGCCGAGTACCCCGCAGGCGCATCCAGCCACTGGCGAAAGCGTCGCTGTAGTCGCCAAAGCGGCGGATCCAGGTGCTGCCACCGGTGGAAGGCGGGGCGATGATCAGTGCCTGGCGCAGCAGCGGGTCGTTTTTCTTGAAGTCGCCGGCGTACAGGGTTTCCGGGATGTAGATACCGGCTTCGCGGTATACCCGATTCAGCGGCTCGACGGCGCCGTGGCTGAGGATCGGGCCGATGCTGGCGTCGATGCCATGGAGAATGCGCTGGGCCTTGCCGAACGAATAGCAGAACAGCACGCTGGCTTTGCCGGCGGCGACATTGGCCTGCCACCAGTCATTAATGCCCGCGAAAATCTGTGCCTGCGGCTGCCAGCGGTAGATCGGCAGGCCGAAGGTCGATTCGGTGATGAAGGTATGGCAGCGCACTGGCTCGAAGGGCGCGCAAGTGCCATCGGGCTCGACCTTGTAATCGCCGGACGCGACCCAGACTTCGCCCTGGTATTCCAGGCGCACCTGAGCTGAGCCCAGCACATGCCCGGCCGGATGAAAACTGATGGTCACACCGTGATGCACCAACGGCTCGCCGTAGGCCAGGGTTTGCAGGTTGATGTCCTGGCCCAGGCGCGAACGCAGGATGCCTTCGCCGGGTGCGGCGGCCAGGTAATGCTGGTTGCCGGTACGGGCGTGGTCGCCGTGAGCATGGGTGATGACGGAACGTTCCACCGGGCGCCAGGGGTCGATGTAGAAATCACCGGCGGGGCAGTAGAGGCCTTCGGGTCGGGCGATGACAAGGTCCATGGGGTGACCGGGGAGGAGGGCTTATCATTTAGGAGGATATGACGGTGAGAGAAGTTCTATCTGAATGCATGGGGTCCAGATGTGGGAGGGGGCTTGCTCCCGATAGCGGTGTGACAGTCGACACATCCATTGACTGAACTACTGCTATCGGGAGCAAGCCCCCTCCCACATCTGGATTCGGTTTCTTCTGAGAAAACCGGGTTACTTGCCGGGTGTCAGGGTCAGCCGGTTTTTTCCGTACACCTTGTCAAAGTTCTGCGGCTGCATCGGGAAGCTCAGGTATTGCGCCTTGAGCGACGGGTCGATGCCGTTGGCATAGTTCGGGCTGGCCGGGTTGCCGGACTGGCCGATGCCACCCTGGCCCATCATCGGTTCCGGCTGGCCGAAATCGACGATCATGCGCAGCGCCGACGTCTGGCTCACGTTGAAATCCTGCCCCCAGCTGTACGGCGCCGAATTCAGGGTGTTGTGGTCGCCGCCGCTGGCGAACGGGCCACGGATGACCTGGCCGCTGGTGTTCTTCCAGGTGATGGTGTGCAGCTTGCCCCACTGCCAGGTCTTGTGATCGGTACCCAGCAAACTGTCGCCGCTGCTGATCGCAGCGGCCAGGGTACGTGCCAGGATCGCCGGCTTGTCTTCCTTGAGCGGCGTGCGTGTGTCATCCCAGAACGGGCTGTCTTCGCGGCCCAGCAAATGGTCGGCAGTGGCTGCGTAGGAGAGGTTGGCGTTGCTGACAAAGGCGTTCCAGCTGGCGCTGTGTTCGGGGCCGAGTTTGTCGAGGAAGATCTGCCTGGCGCTTTCCTGCAGGAACAGCTCGTACACGGCCGCGTCGGCGGAGGTTGGCGCAAGGCGCCCATCGAAGGCCATCAGCCGGCCGAGTGCTTCGCGTGCCTTGGGCTGTTCGGCGGCAGGCAGCGCATCGATGGCCTGTTTCAGCGGCTGAGCCATGCCCGGCGCCTGGAACATGCCCTTGAGTTTGGCGGCGAAGGTGGTGGTCTGGTCGTATTGCATGGCGATCAGGCTGCGGCTGTCATGCTTGCCGGCATTGGCCAGTTGCGCCAGGCGCTCGCTGCGCTCCGGTGCCGCCCAGGAATTGGACAGCTGCATGCCATAGCCACGCGGGGCGGTGCGCTGGTTGGCGGTGCCGATCCAGCCTTGAGCCGGGTCCTGGTCATAGGGGTGCAGCATGGCGTCGGCGTAACCGTCCCAGTCAAAGCGCGTGTCCCAGCCCGGCGAGGGCAGCAGGCCTTCGCCTTCGCGGCGGTTGGGAAAGCGACCGGTGACCTGCCAGCCGATGTTGCTGGCGTCGGCGAAGATCATGTTCAACGCAATCGCGCGAATTTCGCGGGTGGCGTCCGAGGCCTTGCCGGCGTTTTGCGCGCGGGACAGGTCGAAGAACGCGTCCAGGCTCTTGTCTTCCTTCAAATCGGCGGTTTGCAGGGCCAGGCCAAAACCTCTGGTGAGGGCCTGGCTGCTATTGAGCAAGGCACCGTGGCGGGTTTCGTACACCACTTCGCGAATCGAGCGTTGGCCTTTAATGAAGAAGGTCTCGTTACGCACGCCGGCCGGTAGCCATTTACCGTTGTTCTCGTAGTACAACGCGCTGCCCTGGCGTTTGACCTTCTCCAGGAACAGGTCCTGAGTGTCGCCCTTGACCGCGCTCATGCTCCACGCCACCTTGCCGTTGAAGCCCGACAGCAGGGTGGGCAGACCGGCAATCGACGCGCCGACCGCCTGATATTTCGGCGCGCGGATTTGCACATAGCTCCAGGGTGATGGCGCTTGCGGCTGGGCCGCGATGTCGTTGGCCAGCAGGCTTTTGCCGCTGCGGCTGCGTTGCGGCCCGATGGCCCAGTTGCTGGAGGTGGTAACGCCCAGGGCGTTGAGGCTGTTGAGCTGCTGGCTGACCGTGTCCAACCCGGCCAGGCCGGTGATCTGGCTCAGGTTCACACCCTTGAGTTTGTCGGCTTCGGCCAGCGGGATCGCTTCGTCCGGCGCGCTGGGGATAAGCCAGGCGAGCTTGTCGACACCAACTTTTTGCGCCAGCACCAGCGAAGAAATTTCCTGCTGCAGGTTGCTCGACTCGCTGAAGTTCAGCAGGCAGAACAGCAGCGCCGAATCTTCCGGCTTCCAGTACTCGGGCTTGTAGCCGGTCTGGGCCAGGTCGGTCGGCAGCTTGTCGCGGTAGCGGAACAGGTAGGCATTGACGCCCCGTGCGTAGACTTCAAAGAAGCGCTTGAGCCGCGGCGATGAGGCGTTGTACAGCTCCCCGGCGCTCTTTTTAAGGTTGACCGCGCGCATGAAGCGGTCGACATCGAGCACCTGCGGGCCGGACATTTCCGCCAGGCGGCCCTGGGCCAGCAGGCGCAAGGTGACCATCTGGGTGATCCGGTCGCTGGCGTGCACATAGCCGAGGCTGAACAGCGCGTCGTGGAAGGTGCTGCTTTCGATCAACGGCATGCCCTGAGCATTGCGGCGTATCGAAACGTTTTGTGCGATGCCCTTGATCGGCTGTACGCCGGCCACGGGGGGCAGGGTGTCCTGGGTGTTCTGGAGCTGGCAACCGGCCAGGCTCAACGCACTGGCCACTGCCGCGGCAACGCCGAACCGGGGAATAAAATGTGTAAGGGCTGGCGAGGCCATGGCAAAGCTCCTGCGGGGGGTAGCGTCATTAAAGGCGCTACGTTAGTGAGCGCGGTGAAACGACGCAAGCGGGAGTTTTGTAATTGCGTGAGTACTTGGACTTATGCACAAACCAATGTGGGAGGGGGCTTGCTCCCGATAGCGGTCATTCAGTCAATGTCTACATAGACTGACACACTGCTATCGGGAGCAAGCCCCCTCCCACACGGGATGCTCAATGGCTTAAGCGCCGTGGCACTTCTTGAATTTCTTCTCGCTGCCGCATGGGCAAGGGTCGTTGCGACCTACGTCCTTCAAGGCGTTGCGCACGGGCTCCTGATGAGCGTGGCCGCAGTTCGGGCCGTGGACATGGCCGTGGTCGTGATCATGGTGATCATGATCGTGGTTGCAGTCGGGACCATGGACATGGGGTTGCTGAGTCATCGATGTCGCTCCGGAATAAAATCGCCGGGGATTATCTCGCCATTGTGGGCCACCTGCACGTCATTACCGATGAATAATCCGGTTTTCAGCTCGCCCTCAAGGCGATAGGGCACGGGACGTTCGGGATTTTTCAGCATTTGCACCACATCGCGAATTCGCGGCCACAGGTTGGTGCGCACCGAGACCTTGAAGACTTTATGGCTGCGTGGCGGCACGGTCAGCCATTCGTTGGACTCGCCCTCGGTCAGCACCAGATCGCCCAGGGTGACCTTGTAGATCAGGCCGCGCACGGTCAAGTCGGCGTCGTCGCGGTTGTCCACGCGAAAGTACAGCTTGAACTTCTGCTCCAGCAGCTTGGCCCGCACCACTTCGACGTTGACCAGTGATACGTGGGGCGGCGGCGCATCGTCTTCGAACCACGAGGCGCAGCCGGTCAGGCCCAGGGTTAACGCCAGCATCAAGCTGAAGGTGCGAAGCATTGGCGTAATCCCTGTCAGGTCGTTAAAAGTAGCTGGAACAGCACTTCTTGAATTTCTGCCCGCTGCCGCACAAACATACATCATTACGCCCGGCCTTCACCTCCACCGTCGGATCGATGAAGTACCAACGCCCTTCGTTTTGTACGAAAGATGAGCGTTCACGGTGGCTATGCTCGCCAGTGCTGTCGTGCCAGCGCGCGGTGAAGGTGACGAAAGCGTGTTCCGGCTGGCCGCCGAAAACTTCCGAGCTTTCAACTTCAAGGCCGAGCCAGGTGCTTTGGGCACTCCAGGCGGCAATGGCGTTGCGGTCCAGGCCTGCTTGCTGCGCCGGCAGGGTGGTGCTCACCAGATAGTCCACCAGGCCCAGCACATAGGCGCTGTAACGCGAACGCATCAGCGCCGCGGCGCATGGGGCAGGGTGGCCAGCGTGGTAATGACCGCAGCAGGCGTCCAGCAGGGTGCCACTGCCGCAGGGGCAAATGGATGTGCTCATTGGGTTACCACCAATACTTTCCAAAATTTTCCGGGTTGGCCCAGAAGCGGGCGTTGAGCCAGTCCGGTACTTGTTTATAGTCAAGCAGATCGTAGGTAAACAGCGTGAGCACCTGCTCATCGCGCTGGAATCGCTCACCGGCCTGCAGGGCCAGGGAGAAAAAATCGGTGTCCTTCCAGTCGCAGGCGCCCAGGTCCACCAGCACTGCGATGCGGCTGGCATTGAGGTTGCGAATGCCACCCAGCAACGTCAGACCCTGGGGTTTGGGCAGGTGTTCAAGGCAATCGACCACCAGCGCCAGGTCAAAACGCTGCGCCGCGAGTTCGGCCGGCAGCGGGCCAGGTGGGGCTACGCTGACGAGCACCTCGGGATGGGCCGCTTTAAACGCATCCAGCGCGGGAAACTGGCTGGCGCCCAATAGCAACAGGCGTTTGGGGGCGTGCAGGTCCAGCAGTGCAGCCAGTGCTTGCTGGGGCGTACGGGAAGAAATTCCAGCGGTCATCGCAGATCCTCACATCAGGACCGTAGAGACTAGCGCGGCTGGGCGTGCGGGCCTAGCGCATTACCGCCAATACAGCGGGTGTCTGAAGTTTTTTGATCCTTCACTGGCAAATCGCCTGTAGAAGTCGTTACTGTGCGTCCAAAGAAAAATTTGAAAACACTCGGGAGCCCCATGATGCGTAAGGTTTTTTTGCTGGCCCTGTTGGTCAGCCCCGTTGCCCTGGCCCAGAGTGTCAGCGTCGAGACTAACTCGTTGATGCGCCTGCCCAGCAGCACCAGTGTGTTGCAGCTGGAGCGCCTGGACGTGGCGGACTACGGCACCCTGCTGATTCCGGCCACCATCAGCCAGATATCGGTGGAGCAACTGCATCTGGGGCGTGACGCGCGCATCGCGATTGTCCCTGGCAATACCGCGCTGCAACTGCAGGTGCGCCAGGCTGAACTGGAGCACGGTAGCCAGATCACATCGCGCGGCGCGCCCGGGACCCATGAAAAACCCGCCAAGGCCGGGCGCGACTTGACCTTGCGCATCGAGTCGCTGACCGCCGAAGAGTTGTCGGTGGATGCCCGTGGTGGCGCTGGTGCCCAAGGGTATGCAGGCCTGGACGGCGCCAACGGCGAAGACCCAGGGTGCACGTGGGGTTCGGCAGGGCGTGGGTTCAATGGCGACAACGGCGGCAATGGCCTGCCGGGGGCGGCGGGCGCAGCGGTGCGTGTCGAGCTGCCCCAGGACTTTCCTGGCGACCGGATCAAGGTCTGGGTGGACGGTGGTGCCGGTGGCTTGGCCGGTGTAGCGGGCAAACCTGGCAAGGGCGGGCAGTCCAAGGGCTGCCTGGTGTACCGCGCCGACGGCGGCGAAAAAGGCCGGCCCGGGCTGGAAGGGCAGCCGGGGCCGGTGGGGCCTGCGGGGTCTGTGATTATTCAGCGGCTCTAAAGAGCCACAGCTTCAAGCTACAAGTTTAAAGCTGCAAGTTCAAAACTTGCAGCTTCAGGCTTGAAACTTGGCGCTGTGCTTAAAACATCGGCCGAGCCGAAGCAATCGCCACCACCACCAGTCCCACGATCAGATTGATCCCCACCAACTTGCGGATCTGCCCCAGCGCCGCAGCACCCGCCGCCCAATCCTCAGTCGCCACCGCCGCCTTCAGCGCCGGAAATTTCAGCGCCTGGATGCGGATAAACAGCGCCGTCATCACCAGGTACAAGCCCATCATCACCTGCACATAGCGCGGCGCAGTCTCAAAGCCACTGAAACGCAAGTGCAGCAGGCCGACACCGCTGATCGGCAAAATCAGCACCGCCACCCACACCCAGACAAAAAAACGTTGAAACACATTTGCCCACAGCTTCAGCCGGGCAGGGCCCTCAAGCGCCGCCATGGCGGCGGGGCGCAGGATCATCCAGGCGAAAAACATACCGCCGACCCAGATCAAGGCGGCCAGTACATGCAGGGTGTAAGCGAGGCTAAACGCGGTCATTGTGGTACTCCGTTCTGCGCGGGATTAATTAGCGGGGTATGATAGCGGCCGATCCGAACCACTGAAAATTTATCCAGCGTTTTTTGCGCCCGACTATCCATGATCAGCACTGAACTTAAAACCACGATCCAGGGCGCCTATTCGCGTTTTCTCGAAGCCAAGAGCTTGAAACCGCGTTACGGCCAGCGCCTGATGATCGCCGAAGTGGCGAAAGTCCTCGGGGATATCGACACCGACGACGAGGGCCGCCGCGAGGGCGAACCCGCGGTCGTGGCCGTCGAGGCCGGCACCGGTACCGGTAAGACCGTGGCCTACAGCCTGGCTGCGATACCCACCGCCAAGGCCGCGGGCAAGCGCCTGGTGATCGCCACGGCGACCGTCGCACTGCAGGAGCAGATCGTCTACAAGGACCTGCCCGACCTGATGCGCAACAGCGGCTTGAACTTTACCTTTGCCCTGGCGAAGGGGCGCGGCCGCTACATGTGCCTGTCCAAGCTCGACGTGTTGCTGCAGGAAGGCCACGCGCAGACCGCCACGGCTTCGCTGTTCGAAGAAGAAGGCTTCAAGATCGAGGTCGATGAGGCCAGCCAGAAGCTGTTTACCAGCATGATCGAGAAACTCGCCGGCAATAAGTGGGACGGCGATCGCGACAGCTGGCCCACCGCCCTTGAAGACTCCGACTGGGCGCGCCTGACCACCGACCACAGTCAGTGCACCAACCGCCATTGCCCCAACTTCGGTCAGTGCGCCTTCTACAAGGCCCGCGAAGGCATGGGCAAGGTCGATGTGATCGTCACCAACCACGACATGGTGCTGGCCGACCTGGCTCTGGGCGGCGGTGCCGTCCTGCCGGACCCGCGCGACACCCTGTATGTGTTCGACGAAGGTCATCACCTGCCGGACAAGGCCATCGGCCACTTCGCCCATTACACCCGGTTGCGTTCCACCGCCGACTGGCTGGAAACCACCGCCAAGAACCTCACCAAGCTGCTGGCCCAGCATCCGCTGCCGGGCGATCTGGGCAAGCTGATCGAACAGGTGCCTGAGCTGGCGCGTGAGATCAAGACCCAGCAGCAGTTCATGTTCAGCGCCTGCGAGCAGGTGGCCGACTTCAAGCCCGGCGAAGACGTGGAAGGCCGTGAGCGGCCGCGTCACCGATTTGTGGGCGGCATGATCCCTGAGCATATGCGCGAAATGGGCATTGAACTGAAGAAGGGCTTTTCACGCCTGACCGACCTGTTCACCCGTCTTACGGACTTGCTCAAGGAAGGCATGGATGGCGAGGTCAATATCGGCATCGCCAGCAACCAGGCCGAAGAATGGTACCCGCTGTTCGGCAGCCTGCTGTCTCGCTCCCAGGGCAACTGGGAGTTATGGACGGCGTTCACCGTCGAAGACCCGGAAGACAACCCGCCCATGGCGCGCTGGCTGACCTTGTCGGAAAGCGGTGCGCTGTTCGATATCGAGGTCAACGCCAGCCCGATTCTTGCTGCCGAAATGCTGCGCCGCAACCTGTGGAACGTGGCCTACGGCTGCCTGGTGACCTCGGCCACGCTGACCGCCCTGGGTACCTTCGACCGCTTCCGCATGCGCGCCGGCCTGCCGAAAAAGGCCGTCACGGCGGTGGTGCCGAGCCCGTTCCATCATGCCGACGCTGGCGTACTGCGGGTGCCCGACCTCAAGGCCGACCCACGGGATGCGGCGGCGCACACGGCGGCGATCATCCGCGACCTGCCCGAGCTGGTGGAAGGATCGCGAGGCACCCTGGTGCTGTTTTCGTCGCGCAAACAGATGCAGGACGTATTTGACGGCCTTGACCGCGACTGGCGTAAACAAGTGTTTATCCAGGGCAACCTGTCCAAGCAGGAAACCTTGAACAAGCACAAGGCGCGGGTCGACGGCGGTGATTCCAGCGTGCTGTTCGGCCTGGCGAGCTTTGCCGAGGGCGTGGACTTGCCTGGCGCCTACTGCGAACACGTGGTGATCGCCAAGATTCCGTTCTCGGTACCGGATGACCCGGTCGAGGCCGCGTTGGCCGAATGGATCGAAGCCCGCGGCGGCAACCCGTTCATGGAAATCTCGGTGCCCGATGCTTCCCTGAAGCTGGTGCAGGCCTGCGGGCGCTTGCTGCGCACCGAGCAGGACCGGGGCACCATCACCTTGCTCGATCGCCGCCTGGTCACCCAGCGCTATGGCAAGGCAATCCTGAATGCCTTGCCGCCGTTCAGGCGCGAAATTTCTTAAGCCACCGTGGGCGAACTCGCCCACTTCGTGGTCTATCTCATGTATGTCATCAGGCCAGTCATCGGCCGTTTGGGAGAACCTTGTTCGTATGATTCGCACGCTGCCCGCTCTTTTTGCCCTGCTGTTCGCTGCGCCCTTGATGGCCGCGCCTGCCGGGCAACAAACCCTGTTCAACTTCGTCCGGCCCGCCGATGTGGTCAAAGTGGCGACCCAGGACGCCAGCCTGCCGCAATACAACGCCGAACAAACCCCCGAAGGCGAGGTGCTGCGCCGCATCACCTTCAACCCGGCTACCGAGCCGAGCCTGGTGCTCAGCCCGCAGACCGGCGTGTGGGACTGGTCGCAATCGGGCGCCATGAGCCTGCGTATCCAGAGCGCCATGAATTGGGCGTTGACCCTCTACGTCAAAGTACAAAGTGCCGACGGCAAGACCCTGCTCAGCCGCATCGACCTGCCGGCCGGCCCGGCGCAGACCTTGCTCGTGCCGCTGCAAGCCCACTCGCCGCTGAGCCAGGGCATGAAGGCCGGCCCGCCGATGCCCATGACGGTGGATGGCCAGCGTGTGTTGTTGGCCGCCAGCGCCGGGGAAATCGACCGCAGCCAGGTGGTGTCGGTGACGCTGTCGATGATCAAACCCAATGCCGCCCAGAGCATCCTGCTGGAGCGTTTTGGCGTGCAGGACAGCGAGCCGGTGATCAAGGCGGCCTATAGCGAACTGGTGGACGCTTACGGCCAGTCGACCCGCGCGCGCTGGCCGGAAAAGGTCAGCAGCGACGAGCAGCTCAAGGCTGCGGCGGCCAAGGAGCAACAACAGCTGAAGGTGTGGCTTGCCGAGCGTGACAAGTCCTCGCTGGACCAGTACGGCGGCTGGAATAAAGGCCCGGCGTTCGAAGCCAGCGGCTTCTTCCGCACTGAAAAGCGCGACGGTCGCTGGTATCTGGTCACGCCGGAAGGTCACCCGTTCTACTCGCTGGGGGTCAATACCGTGGCCCCGGACAACAGCCAGACCTACGTGGCCGGGCGTGAGTGGATGTTTGCGGCGCTGCCCAAGGCCGGCGAACCATTCGACAAGTATTACGGCAGCGGCGATAACCGTACCGGCAACGGCGCGGGCGAGGGGCGCGGTTTTGGCGCGGGGCGCTGGTATGATTTCTATGGCGCCAACCTGCAACGTACCTATGGCACTGAAACCGGCTCCGATGGTTTCGACCAGAAGCGCTGGGTGACCCATACCCTCGACCGCTTGCAAGCCTGGGGCTTCAACACCGTCGGCAACTGGAGCGACCCGGACCTGGCCACGGCCGACCGCGTGCCCTACACCTTGCCGCTGTCGATTGTGGGGGATTACGCCAGCATCAGCACCGGCACCGACTGGTGGGGCGGCATGCCCGACCCGTTCGACCCACGGTTTGCCATGGCCACTGAACGCGCCGTGGCCATTGCCGCTCGCGATCATCGCGACGACCCGTGGCTGATCGGTTTCTTTGCCGACAACGAACTGGCCTGGGCCGGCCCTGGCGATGATGCCAAATCCCGTTACGCCCTGGCCTACGGCACCCTGCGCATGACCACCGATGTACCGGCCAAGCGAGCCTTCCTCAAGCAACTGCGCGACAAGTACCGCAACGAGCAAGGGCTGTCGAAAGCCTGGGGTATCCAACTGGCGGGCTGGGAACTGATGGAAGACCCCGGCTTCGAGCCGCCGATGCCTAATCCGGAGCATCCTGAAATCGAGGCCGACTTCAAATATTTCCAGAAGACCTTCGCCGACGCCTACTTCAAGACCATCTCCGACTCGCTCAAATGGCACGCGCCCAACCAGTTGCTGCTGGGTGGACGTTATGCGGTGAGCACCCCTGAAGCCGTCGCAGCCTGCGCACAGTATTGCGATGTGCTGAGCTTCAACATGTATACCCTCAAACCCCAGGACGGCTATGACTTTGCCGCCCTGCGTGCACTCGACAAGCCGGTGCTGATCACCGAGTTCAATTTCGGCTCCACCGACCGCGGGCCGTTCTGGGGCGGGGTGACACAGTTGGCCGCAGAAGACGAACGGGGCGCGGCCTACGCTGCGTTCCTCAAGCAAGCCATGGCGGAGCCGTCGATTGTTGGCGTGCACTGGTTCCAGTACCTGGACCAGCCGGTGACCGGTCGCTTGCTGGACGGTGAAAACGGCCACTTTGGCCTCGTGGGTATTACGGATGTGCCGTTTCAGGGCTTCGTCGACAGCGTGCGTAAGAGCAATCTCGCGGCGGTCGACCAGCTCGGCAAGGCGGCGGAAAAAGCCAAGGCGGCCGGTGCGGCCCGTGAGAGCGAAGGTGGCCGAGCGGGCCAGGCAGGCAAAGGCGCGGGCCAGGGCGCCGGGCACGCGGGCGGGCACTCTGGAAATGGGCATTGATTCGTCGTTGACGGGTTCACAAACCCCCTAATGACTGGAACAATGTCGGCCACTTTTCATGATGTTTTTTTGAGGTCGCTCAGGTGCAGATTCAGGGTCATTACGAGCTCCAGTTCGAAGCGGTACGTGAAGCCTTCGCCGCCTTGTTCGATGACCCTCAAGAGCGCGGGGCCGGGCTTTGCATCCAGGTCGGCGGCGAGACGGTCGTCGACCTGTGGGCCGGCACCGCCGACAAGGACGGCGCCGAAGCCTGGCACAGCGACACAATCGTCAATCTGTTCTCCTGCACCAAGACCTTCACAGCGGTCACTGCCCTGCAACTGGTGGCCGAAGGCAAGCTGAAGCTGGACGCGCCCGTGGCCGATTACTGGCCGGAATTCGCGGCGGCGGGCAAAGAGACCATTACCCTGCGCCAGTTGCTCTGCCATCAGGCCGGGCTGCCGGCGATCCGCGAGATGCTGCCCACCGAAGCCTTGTACGACTGGCAACTGATGGTCGATACCCTGGCGGCTGAAGCGCCGTGGTGGACACCCGGCCAGGGTCATGGCTATGAAGCAATCACCTATGGCTGGCTGGTCGGTGAACTGCTGCGCCGTGCCGACGGGCGCGGGCCTGGGGAGTCCATCGTGGCGCGAGTGGCGCGGCCGTTGGGGCTGGATTTTCACGTGGGCCTGGCGGATGAAGAGTTTTATCGTGTCGCCCATATAGCCCGCAGCAAAGGCAATATGGGGGATGCGGCGGCACAACGGTTACTTCAAGTAATGATGCGCGAACCCACGGCAATGACTACGCGTGCATTTGCCAACCCGCCGTCTATTCTGACCAGCACTAATAAACCCGAATGGCGGCGCATGCAGCAGCCAGCGGCAAATGGTCACGGTAATGCGCGCAGCCTGGCCGGGTTTTATAGCGGTTTATTGGACGGTAGTTTGCTGGAAAGCGACATGCTCGAACAATTGACCCGTGAACACAGTATCGGGCCCGATAAAACCTTATTGACCCAAACCCGTTTCGGCCTGGGTTGCATGTTGGATCAACCGCAGTTGCCCAATGCTACGTTCGGCCTTGGCCCGCGCGCCTTCGGGCATCCCGGGGCAGGGGGCTCGGTCGGGTTTGCCGACCCTGAACATGATGTAGCGTTCGGTTTTGTGACTAATACCTTGGGACCCTATGTACTTATGGACCCACGGGCACAGAAGTTGGTCGGAATATTGGCCGGTTGTCTATAAACCCCTTGCTGTTTCACAATTTTTTGTTACAAAGGCACGTATAAGAAGACGCTGAACGCAATGATGTAACTTCAATGTTCTTTAAGCGTCGGTTTAACGGGGCATCTGGCCCCCCTGGTTTTTTCTCATTTTGTGGATATCTCATGTTATCGAACAAGTCCTTGGCACTGGCGCTGTGCCTCACTATTACGGGTTGTGCACAAACTCCACAGAGTGATGCCGAAGGTGGGCATTGGTGGTCATTTGGATCAGACAAGGCTGCTACCAAGGACGCAGTGACCCAAACTGACACCAAGCCGGATGCCAAGACGGACGCCAAGCCTGCTGCCGACGCCAAGCCTGCCGCGCCGGTCGCAGCTGCTGCTGCTGCGCCAGCTCCTGTAGCCAAGGCCGATACCGGCTTCAACTGGTGGCCATTCTCCGCCAAGAGCGCCGACGAGAAGGCCGCCGATGCCAAGGCTGACCTCAAAGCTGACCTCAAGGCTGCAACGCCGGCGCCGGCCGTGGCCAAGACCGACACCGAAGCCCACTGGTGGTGGCCGTTTGACACCAAGCCAAAGCCGCTGGCCAAGGTCGACGTGACCAATGTGCAGATGCCTGATCCGAAAGTTACCCAGGCCTGGTTGGACGATTACGAGCCACGTCTGCGTGCCGCCATCAAGGACAGCAACCTGCAATTGGAACGTCGTGACAACGTACTGGTGGTGATTGCCCCGGTGGACGGCTCCTACAACCCGAAGCGCCCAGCGATGTTGCTGCCGGTGACCCTGGGCCCATTCACTCGCGTCGCCAAGGCGGTTGAGTCGGATCCCAAGACCGCCGTACTGGTTCTGGGCCACGTTGATGCCACCGGCAGCGCTCCGGCCAGCCAGGCGTTGAGCAAGGAACGCGCACAGTCGATTGCCTCGATTTTCAGCCTCAGCGGTTTGAAGCAGGATCGCCTGATGCTGCGTGGCATGGGCGACCTGATGCCACGTGCCGCCAACGACAGCAGCCAGGGCCGTGCGCTGAATCGTCGCATGGAAATCATGTTCACTCAGCGTACAACGATGTTGGCGTTGCTGAGCCAGTACAACTCTGGCAAGACCCCGCCAGTGGCCGAAATGGTTGCCGTGCAGGATGTTCCGGCACCGGCTCCAGTGGCAAAGGCGCCTGCGAAGAAAGCGCCAGCCAAGAAAGCTGCCGCCAAGCCAGCGGCTAAAAAGGCTGCGGCCAAGCCTGCGGCCAAGAAACCGGCTGCGGCCAAAGCCAAGGCTGCTGCGCCGGCGAGTAACGACCAGGCCAAAAACTGATCCGTTGAAAGAAGGATAAAGCCGCATGACCCAGGCATTGGCCGATATGCGCCGTGACTACACACGGGACGGTTTGAGCGAGGCCCAGGCCCCGGATGAACCGTTTGCCTTGTTCCGCCAGTGGTTCGCCGATGCGGTGAATACCGAGCAGGCACCGGTGGAGGCCAATGCCATGACCCTGGCCACGGTCGACCAGGACGGTCGGCCGCACTGTCGCATTCTGTTGCTCAAGGGCCTGGATGAACAGGGCTTTACCTTCTTTACCAACTATCAGAGCGCCAAAGGTGAACAACTGGCGGCGCGCCCGTTCGCGGCGATGACCTTTTTCTGGCCGACCCTCGAGCGTCAGGTGCGCATTGAAGGGCGGGTGGTCAGGGTCACGCCTGAAGAGTCGGATGCTTATTATCAGGTGCGTCCTTTGGGCAGCCGTCTGGGTGCCTGGGCGTCGCCGCAGAGCAAGGTCATTGCAGATCGCGAAGAACTGCAGGCACTGCTCAAGGCAACCGAAGAGCGTTTCAGCGACACCCAACCCGATTGCCCCGAGCATTGGGGAGGCTATCGTCTATTGCCCGAGCGCATCGAGTTCTGGCAGGGCCGCGCCAGCCGCCTGCATGATCGCCTCAACTATCGCCTGCAAGCGGGCCAATGGACGCGCGAGCGTCTTGCGCCCTGAGCGCCTCCTTTCGTCATCTGAGCTGAATCAAGCCCTTTGCGCCGAAGTCTCTATGCAAGAGATTTCGGCGTTCTCGGCTATATGGCTACACTGATCAAGCACGCTATGGCATGGTTGGGGTTCGCCACCGTTCGTCGATTTTTGTGGTGCCAGCAGCCTGTACTCAGGCTGAATGAAAGCACTTTTCTGCGTGGCTCGCCGTGACAGGCGCCAAGCTGCAGCGTTTAATGAATACCTGTCCTTTGGAGTTGATGCTATGCGTAAGTCCGTTTTACTAGTTGCCTGCTTTACCACCCTGTCATTGCTGTTGGGTGGCTGCGCCTCGAGTCTGACCGGCGACTCGTACTCCCGTGACGAGGCCCGTCGCGTACAGACCGTCCGCATGGGTACCATCGAATCCCTGCGCCCGGTCAAGATCGAAGGCACCAAGACCCCAATCGGCGGTGCTGCGGGTGCAGTCATCGGCGGCGTTGGCGGCAGCGCCATCGGCGGCGGCCGTGGCAGCATCGTTACCGCTGTGATCGGCGCGGTAGCCGGCGGCCTGCTGGGCTCGGCCACCGAAGAGGGCCTGACCCGTACTCAGGGCGTGGAAATCACCGTTCGTGAAGACGACGGCAGCATGCGTGCCTACGTGCAAGCCGTGCAGGAAAATGAAATCTTCCGCATTGGCGACCGCGTGCGCATCATGACGGTCGACGGCACCAGCCGCGTTACTCGCTGACAGCGCAGGCAACCGGCAAAGAAAAACCCCAACCGGGTGACCGGTTGGGGTTTTTTGTTTAAACGGTGCAGCAGTCAGGATGGCTGAGCAGGTTTTCGACTCGCCATCGCGGTCACTGCGTAACCAATAAACGCCGCCAAGATGGACCCGGTCAGAATCCCCATCCGATCCTCACCCGCGAATTCGCTGGCCCCCGGCACGAATGCCAGTGAGCCGACAAACAGGCTCATGGTAAAGCCGATCCCGCACAGAA
Organism: Pseudomonas sp. MUP55; assembly: GCF_034043515.1. NCBI lineage: Bacteria > Pseudomonadati > Pseudomonadota > Gammaproteobacteria > Pseudomonadales > Pseudomonadaceae > Pseudomonas > Pseudomonas sp. MUP55. The sequence goes on from NZ_CP138214.1 coordinate 1,518,181, forward strand.
TCGCCACGCCCAGCACCTGGCCCCAGTTCGCACCGCTGGGCAACGAGGCGATGCCGGTCTTGATGGCCAGCCAGGTAAGGCCGAACACACCGACGGTCTTGCCGATCAACAGGCCGGCGGCGATGCCCATGGGCACGTGGTGGGTGAAACTTTCGAGGCTGACGCCGGTGAGGGACACCCCGGCGTTGGCAAACGCGAACAGTGGCAGGATGGCGTAGGCCACCCACGGGTGCAGGGCATGTTCCAGGGTCAGCAGGGGTGAAGTTTCGGCATTCTTGGTGCGCAATGGAATGCAGAACGCCAGCGTCACCCCGGCCAGGGTGGCATGGACGCCGCTCTTGAGTACGCACACCCACAGGATCAGGCCGATGATCATGTACGGTCCGAGCTTGACCACACCCAGGCGGTTCATGGCTATCAAGGCGATCAAGCACGCCGCTGCGCCCGCCAGCGAAGCGCCGGACAGGTCGGCGGAGTAGAACAGCGCGATGACGATGATGGCACCGAGGTCGTCGATGATTGCCAGGGTCATCAGGAACAGTTTCAGCGACACCGGCACGCGTTTGCCCAGCAGCGCCAGTACGCCCAGCGCAAAGGCGATATCCGTGGCCATCGGGATCGCCCAACCGGCGAGGGCTGCCGGGTTGTCCTTGTTCAGCGCCCAGTAGATGAGCGCCGGTACGACCATGCCGCCGATCGCCGCTGCGCCGGGAAGGACCACCTGCGACGGTTTGGACAAGTGGCCATCGAGCAGCTCGCGTTTGACCTCAAGACCGATCAGCAGGAAGAACAGGGCCATCAGGCCGTCGTTGATCCACAGCAGGGCCGGCTTGGCGATCTGCAGGGCGCCCACCTGCGCCACCACGGGCGTGTCGAGAAAGGCGCCGTACAGGTGTGACAGCGGTGAATTGTTGATAATCAGCGCCAGGGCGGCAGCGGCGATCAGCAATAGGCCGCTGGCGGCTTCCAGCTGGAAGAAACGAGTGAAAGTGCTACGCAGAGGCAAGGGATGCTCTCCAATCCAGGTTCAATGGTGGGTACCCTAACCCGTACCGTTAGTTGTTAAAACAAAAGTTATATTCTTATTTGTTATAAGCGTCGGACCCAACTGGGGTTGCGTTTAAGCCTGGCAATTGTGTGTCCAATTGAGTCGTTACTGTATCTGTGTGTGGTGTAGGAAACCCCCTAATATCGGCGTGAAATTCTTAGAGAAATCTCCTTATGAGCGACCATCGTCCCTGGGCCCGCGAAGCCATTCGTATCATTGAAGCAGATTTCCAGCGCAGCGCTGACACCCATCTGATCCCTTTGCCATTGCCGGGCTTGCCGGGTATTGAGCTGTATTTCAAGGATGAATCCAGCCACCCGACCGGCAGCCTCAAACATCGGCTGGCGCGCTCGCTGTTCCTGTACGCGTTGTGCAATGGCTGGCTGAAGCCGGGTGCCCCGGTGATCGAAGCGTCCAGCGGTTCGACGGCGATCTCCGAAGCCTACTTTGCGCGCCTGCTCGGCCTGCCGTTTATCGCGGTGATGCCCGCCACCACTTCCCAGGAAAAGATCGCGCAAATTGCCTTTTATGGTGGCAAGAGCCATCTGGTGCAGGATCCCACGCAGATCTACGCCGAATCCGAACGCCTGGCACGGGAAAGCGGCGGTCATTTCATGGACCAGTTCACCTACGCCGAGCGCGCCACCGACTGGCGCGCGAACAACAACATCGCCGAGTCGATCTTCCAGCAGCTGCGCTTCGAGCAACACCCGGAGCCGAGCTGGTTGATTTCCAGCCCCGGAACCGGCGGCACTACCGCGACGCTGGGGCGCTATGTGCGCTATCGCCAGCATTGCACCCGCGTGTTGTGTGCCGACGCCGAACGTTCGGTATTTTTCGATTACTACCTGAGCGGCGACGCCAGCCTGCGCCTGGACTGCGGCTCGCGGATTGAAGGGATTGGCCGGCCACGGGTGGAAGCCTCGTTTTTGCCGGCTGTGATCGATGCGATGGTCAAGGTGCCGGACGCGCTGTCGTTGGCGGCGATGCATTATCTGGCCGAGCGGTTGGGGCGGCGAGTGGGCGGTTCCAGCGGGACGAACCTGATCGGTGCCCTGGTGGCGGCGCAACAGATGAAAGCGGCGGGGGAGTCGGGCTCGATCGTGGCGATCTTGTGTGATGGGGGCGAGCGCTATGCCACGACTTATTATGATCAGGCATGGCTGGCGGGGCAGGGCTATGCGTTGGAGGGCCTGATCGCCGCAGTCGCAGCAAGTGTCGAACGCGGTGATGCGCTACCGGGTACTGTCCTGCGCGCCAATATCTGATACACCGCAAACCAAATGTGGGAGGGGGCTTGCCCCCGATTGCGGTGTATCAGTCAAAGATGCTCCGACTGAACGACTGCTATCGGGGCAAGCCCCCGCCCACATTTTATTAGGCCTCGATGCCCAGCATGTCCCGCGCCAACGCCTCGGCGATACGAATCCCGTCAACGCCTGCCGACAGAATCCCACCGGCATAACCTGCGCCTTCACCGGCCGGGAACAAGCCTTTCACATTCAGGCTCTGCATCGACTCATTACGGGTAATCCGCAGCGGCGAGGAGGTACGCGTCTCGATACCGGTCAAGACCGCGTCGTGCAGCGAGTAGCCTTTGATCTGCTTCTCGAACGCCGGCAAGGCTTCGCGGATGGCTTCGATGGCGAAGTCCGGCAGGGCCAGGGCCAAGTCACCCAGGGCTACCCCAGGCTTGTAGGACGGTTCTACGCTGCCGAGGGCCGTGGACGGCTTGCCTGCGATGAAATCGCCGACCAGCTGGGCCGGGGCCTCGTAATTGCTGCCGCCGAGCACGTAGGCATGGGACTCCAGGCGCTCCTGCAGTTCGATACCGGCGAGCGGGCCGCCTGGGTAGTCCACTTCTGGCGTGATCCCGACCACGATGCCCGAATTGGCGTTGCGCTCGTTACGCGAATACTGGCTCATGCCGTTGGTCACGACGCGATGGGGCTCCGACGTCGCAGCCACCACGGTGCCGCCAGGGCACATGCAGAAGCTGTATACCGAGCGACCGTTCTTGGCGTGGTGCACCAACTTGTAGTCGGCGGCGCCGAGTTTCGGGTGCCCGGCGTATTTGCCCAGGCGCGCGGCATCGATCAACGACTGCGGGTGTTCGATACGGAAGCCCACCGAGAACGGCTTGGCCTCCATGTACACGCCCCGACCGTGAAGCATGCGGAAGGTGTCGCGGGCGCTGTGGCCCAGGGCCAGGATCACGTGCCGGGAGAGGATTTGTTCGCCGCCGTCGATGACCACGCCGTGCAACTGGCCATCTTCGATCAGCACGTCGGTAACCCGTTGTTCGAAGCGCACTTCACCGCCCAGGGCAATGATCTGCTGGCGCATGTTTTCCACCACGCCGGTCAGACGGAATGTGCCGATGTGCGGCTTGCTGACATACAGAATCTCTTCCGGCGCGCCGGCCTTGACGAACTCGTGCAGCACTTTGCGCCCGTGGAATTTCGGGTCCTTGATCTGGCTGTAGAGTTTGCCGTCGGAGAAGGTCCCGGCGCCGCCTTCGCCGAACTGCACGTTGGACTCGGGGTTGAGTACGTTTTTGCGCCACAGGCCCCAGGTGTCCTTAGTGCGCTGGCGCACTTCCTTGCCACGCTCAAGGATGATCGGCTTGAAGCCCATCTGTGCCAGCAGCAGCCCGGCGAAGATTCCGCAGGGGCCAAAGCCAACCACGACCGGCCGTTCGACCAGGCCTTGCGGTGCCTTACCCACCACGTGGTAGCTGACATCCGGTGCCGGGTTGATGTTGCGATCATCGGCAAACTTGAGCAGCAAGGCGGCTTCGCCCTTCACATTCAGGTCAATGGTGTAGATGAAGCACAGCTCCGAGGACTTCTTGCGGGCATCGTAGCTGCGCTTGAACAAGGTGAAATCGAGCAGGTCATCACTGGCGATGCCCAGGCGCTGCACGATGGCAGGGCGCAGGTCTTCTTCGGGATGGTCGATGGGCAGCTTGAGTTCGGTGATTCGTAACATGACAGGATCCGGTAGGCGGCGGGCAAGGAGGCCGGCTGTTTTGCAAACCGGCGATTATAAGCCCCAATGGCGCTTTTCCGTCAGGTTAAAACAGCGCAGGGCGCAATCAGTCGTCCCGCGAGCCGCCAAATGCCGCGCAACCACGCTGTACCTGGCCGTTTACACGCAGCTCGGCGCTCATGTGTTGCAGGCTGCCGCTCATGCTGTCGACGCATCGCTGCGGGGCGACCCACAACTCGATGTGCTGGTTATTGGCGTCGGTCATCAGGTTGAAGCGCCCATCGCCCAGTTGCTCCTCGACATACGGCACGGCCAGGGGCGGCTGGCCTTCGCGTTCGAGCACCATGCCCTTGGCCGTGACGCTCATCGCCCAGGCCGGCTTGTGGCCGTTTGCGCGCAGGATCATGCGTTTGAAGTCCGGGTCGCCACAGGCTGAGGTCGAGCGTTCGACGCGATACAGCTGTTGCAGGTCCACTGAGCCCTGGGTGCCGCTGGCAACGCCGGAAAACTTGCCACGCAAATCTGCAAACAACGCGCCTTGCTGACCGGCCAGGGAGGCGGCTTCCTGCAGGATGCTGGTGCCACCGGTGTCGTTGACCACGTAGTTGCGCTGGTCGTTGCAAGGCTGGAACAGCAGCTTGCCGTCCACCGCCGTCAGTTCACCCTGCATGCGGGTCAGCCCGACGGTAGAGACCTTGGCAGGCTCGCTGTCGAACATCTGGCAAGCGGCGAAGAAGGGGAGCAGGGCTAGCAATGTAAGGGTCGAGGCGGCACGCATTTTCGGTCTCCAGACAGGTGCCGTCACGTTACGCAGGCTTGCGCCGCATCACAAGCCTGTGACCCAGCTTCAGGCGTTTCTTACAGCCGTGAAACTCAGCCCACGATAAAGGTCTGACCGGTCTGTAGACCCTCTACGCTTTTTGCGTAGGCCAAAGCCACTTCGGCGGCGGGCACTGGTTTAAAGCCACGGAAATAGGGTGCGTAGCTGCCCATGGCTTCCAACAGCACCGTCGGGCTCACGGTGTTAATGCGCAAACCGCGCGGTAGCTCAATCGCCGCTGCCTTGACGAACGCATCCAGTGCGCCATTCACCAGCGCCGCCGAGGCACCGGTGCGAATCGGGTCACGGTTCAAAATGCCGCTGGTGAAGGTAAACGACGCGCCGTCATTGGCGAACTCACGGCCGATCAGCAGCAGGTTCACCTGGCCCATCAGCTTGTCACACAGGCCCAGTTCGAAGTCTGTCTCGCCCATGTCGCTCAGCGCTACGAAGTTCACGTTGCCTGCTGCGCAAACCAGCGCGTCGAAGGTGCCGGTCTGCTCGAACAGCTTGCGAATCGAGGCCGTGTCACTGATGTCGACCTGCAAGTCGCCGCTGTTGCGGCCGATGGCGATCACTTCGTGACGCTGCGCCAGCTCTGCCCCGACCGCTGAACCGATCGTGCCGTTGGCACCAATCAAAAGAATTTTCATCGTGCTGTTCCTCCAAGAGCCAGTTGAAGGAAGAGTCTAGTGTGGCTTTTTCACCGGATAAACGCGCTAATAGGCAACCTTTGGTTTTCAAATGGAAACAATCAATGAGCGAAATGGATGACCTTGCCGCCTTCGCCGTGTTGGTCGAGGCCGGTAGCTTTACCTTGGCGTCCGAGCAACTGGGTTGCAGCAAGGGGCAGTTGTCCAAGCGGATCAGCCAGTTGGAGGCACAGTACGCCGTGGTGCTGCTGCATCGCACCACGCGCAAGCTGAGCCTTACCGCCGCAGGTGCGGCCTTGCTGCCTCAGGCACAGGCGCTGGTGTTGCAGGTGGAACGTGCGCGTCAGGCCCTGGCGCGACTCAACGATGACCTGGCCGGGTCGGTGCGTATGACGGTTCCGGTTTCATTGGGAGAAACCTTCTTCGATGGCTTGTTGCTGGAGTTTTCCAGGCAATACCCACAGGTGCAGATCGAGCTGGAGCTCAACAACCGCTATCGGGATTTGGCGCGGGACGGGTTCGATCTGGGTGTACGCTTGGACGCCATCGAGAATGAGCGGCTGGTGGTCAAGCCACTGCTGGCCTGGCACGAGATGACCTGCGCCAGCCCAGGCTATCTGCTACAGCACGGCGAACCGCTGCGCCCGGAGGATCTGGCCGGCCACACCTGTCTGCTCAACAGTCATTACAGCGGCCGCGAGGAATGGCTGTATCACCAGCAGCATGAGTTGGTGCGTGTGCGGGTCAGCGGCACCTTCGCTTCCAACCACTACAACCTCTTGAAAAAAGCCGCATTGGTGGGCGCCGGTATCGCTCGCCTGCCGTCCTACCTGTTGCCCGCGGAATTGGCGGATGGTCGATTACGCTGGCTGCTGCGTGACTATCAGACGCGCAGCCAGCCGATGTACCTGGTGCATCCCTACCAGGGGGGCCTGCCGCGGCGCATCCAGGCACTGGCTGACTACCTGGTGGACTGGTTCAAGCGCAGCGGCGCGGCCCTGGACCGTCTTCAGCGGTAGCGGCGGGCGATCCAGTGGTCGATGGACAAGCGGCCCGGGCCCTTGGCCACCAGCAGCAGCAACAGCGCCAGCCAGGTGCCATGGGTTGGGTAGGCGTCCGGATAGACAAACAGTTGAATGGTCAGGGTCATGCCGACCAAGGCGAGTGCCGAGAACCGCGTGGCAACTCCCAGCAGGATCAGCACCGGGAAAAAGTGCTCGGCAAACGCTGCCAGGTGCGCGGCGACTTCGGGCGACAACAGCGGCACGTGGTATTCGCTGCGAAATAACGGCAAGGTCGAGGCCGCAAGTTTGGGTTCGCCGAGCTGGAAGGTGCCGCTGACCAGATCGATGGCGAAACCTTCGACTTTGGTCTGCCCGGATTTCCAGAACACCGCCGCGACAGAGAAGCGTGCAATGAAAGCGATCAGGCTGTAAGGGATTTTTTCGAAAAGTGCGATGGCCCGGTTGAGCAGGTGGGCAGCGGGACGGTTCATGGCAATACCTTTTGTTCCAGGTGTAAATGAGTAATGGCGTCGTGGCTGATCAACAGCGTCAGACACCGGTGGAGTTCGAATTCGGACGAGACCCGTAAGGCATGCTCCACAGCCGTTTCCAGTTTCATGCCTTGGCTCAGGCATTCAATAAAGGCCACCGAGCCGCTGTCGATGGCGAACACCTTCACCTTCAAGCCCTGGCGCAGGATCAGTGCGTTTTGCGCAGGCCATGGGTTCAAGCCGGCAAGGCCGTCGTCAGTCTGGTGCGCGGCCCATATCGCCACGACCGCATAGCAAGAGTTCAACGTGGCGAGCGACGGGTGCAGTTGCAGGCTTGACTGCCCCACGTCTGCGTCACCTTGCAGGCAGTGAAGAATGTGTTGCTGGCACTGCGCCGGGATGTCCGGCGCGTGATAAGCACGAACACGCAGGCGCTCCAGCCGTGCGACATCGGCGAGATAGGGCACGCTGGCAGCCGGTTCGAATGCCTGGATAAAGTCCGCCAGACTGCTGCCGTACTCGTTGATCAGCGGGCTGGTGGGAGGGTTGGCCTGAACGAAAAGAGCGGCCATGGCGCGGAAAAATTTATCGCCCACCAATTGCAACGTCACGGGATAGCTGGCCGCCAAGGCATTGATCAACGAGCTGTGGACGTTATTGCGATACACCGCGAAGCGACTGGCCGGGTCTGCGCCGTTGCTGCTGAACAACCCGTCCGGACAGGAGCCGTCCGCCGCGATCAGGGCGTTGGCAAATGCGTTCTGAAGGCTCATGAGATCACCTGCAACAGATGCCGTTCGGCTTGCCTGGCTTCAGCGTGCAGCACGCTGAAGGCCGGCACCTGGTTATCTCGCTCGATCAGCGTGGCGACCGGCCCCGTGCGGTTGAGCAGCTGTTTGTATAGCTGCCACACCGCCTCGTCGATCGGCGCGCCGTGATCGTCGATGAGCAACCTGTCGCCCAGGCTGTCGGTGTCTTCGGCAAAGCCGGCCAGGTGTATCTCGCCGACGGCCTGCAAAGGTAAGGCATCGATGTAGGCCAGCGGATCGCGCTGATGGTTGATGCACGACACGTAGACGTTATTCACGTCCAGCAACAAACCGCAGCCGGTGCGCCGAATAATTTCGCTGAGGAAGTCCGTTTCGTCCAGGGTGGAGCGTTGAAACTGCACATAGGTCGACGGGTTCTCCAGCAACATCGGCCGCTTGAGCGCGCTTTGCACCTGATCCACGTGCTCGCAGACACGCGCCAGGGTTTGCGCGTCGTAGGCCAGGGGCAGCAAGTCATTGAGAAACACCGGGCCGTGGCTGGACCAGGCCAGGTGTTCGGAAAAAGAGTGGGGTTGATAGCGTTCGATCAGCCTGGCCAGCCGTGCCAGGTGCTCAGGGTTGAGTGGGCCTTCACCGCCGATGGAGAGACCCACGCCGTGCAACGACAGTGGGTACCGTTCGCGAATCAAGCCCAGATAGTGGTGAAAAGGGCCGCCGGCGACCATGTAGTTTTCGGCATGCACTTCAAAGAAACCGATGTCGGGGCAGGTCTCAAGCACTTGGTTGATGTGCTCGGTCTTCAATCCCAGCCCCGCCCTGTGAGGGAGGCCGGACACTTGAGCCGGTGAGGCGGTAGGCTGGGATGAAAGCGTCATCATCTGTCCTCAGGTTTGCGGGGGTTCAGGGCTTGGCGGTAAAGACTGCTTCCTGACCGAAACCGGTCGGTGAGGTGGTGCTTGGGGTTGTGGTGCAAGTGCCGGCGGGTACCAGCTTCCAGGCGTTGGCCTGGTCCTTGGTTTTGGACGTACCGGCGCAAGAGGTGCCGGCGCCGGCGGCGCAGTCGTTCTTGCCGGCCTCGGCGATGCCGAAGCATTTCTGCATGTCGTCGGCCGCATGGGCGGTGGTGGTCAGGGCAGACAGGCTCAAGGCCGAGCCAAGGGCCAGGACGAGGGTGGCAGCGGACAGTTTGGTCGTCATGATGTATCTCCAGCAGTGGGTTGATTGGCAGGCTTGATTGCCTGCTTGCACCACTAGAGAGAGGGGGACGAACTTCGTTACAAGCCGGCCGAAAATAATTGTAAGCATCACGCAAAGCAAATGTGGGAGGGGGCTTGCTCCCGATGGCGGTGTATCAGATACCCATAGGCTGTCTGACACGCTGTCATCGGGGGCGAGCCCCCTCCCACATTTTGAGCCGGTAACCAGCCAGCGTTTTAACCGCCCAGGTAGGCCTCACGCACCTTCGGATCGGTCAGCAATTGCTCGCCAGTGCCCTGCATCACTACGCGGCCGTTCTCCAACACATAGGCGCGGTCGGCAATTTTCAGTGCCTGGTTGGCGTTCTGCTCCACCAGGAACACCGTCACCCCGTCCTTGCGCAACTGCTCGATGATGTCGAAGATCTGCTGGATGATGATCGGCGCCAGGCCCAGGGACGGTTCGTCCAGCAGCAACAGCTTGGGCTTGCTCATCAATGCCCGGCCGATGGCGAGCATCTGCTGCTCGCCGCCGGACATGGTGCCACCGCGCTGGCTGAAACGCTCCTTGAGCCGCGGGAACAGGTGCAGCACCTTGTCCATCTGCGCCTCGTAGTCGCCCTTGTCGGTAAAGAAGCCGCCCATGGCCAGGTTCTCTTCCACGGTCAAGCGCGAGAACACGCGACGGCCTTCTGGCACCACCGCGATGCTCTTGCGCATGATTTCGGCGGAGTGCTTGCCCACCAGTTCTTCACCCATGTAGCGGATGCTGCCGCTGTGGGCCTGGGGCGAACCGCACAGGGTCATCAGCAACGTCGACTTACCGGCGCCGTTGGCGCCGATCAGGGTCACGATCTCACCCTGGCGCACTTCCACGTTGACGCTGTGCAGGGCCTGGATCTTGCCGTAGAAAGTGGAAACGTTTTCGAATTGCAGCATTTTACGCTTCCCCCAAATAGGCTTTGATCACTTCGGGATTGTCGCGGATCTGCTCCGGCGTCCCGTCGGCCAGCGGCGTGCCCTGGTTGATCACGACGATATGGTCGGAAATGCTCATGACCAGTTTCATGTCGTGTTCGATCAGCAGCACGGTGGCGTTGTTTTCCTCGCGCAGCACGCTGATCAGCGCCTTGAGGTCTTCGGTTTCCTTGGGGTTCAGGCCGGCGGCCGGTTCGTCGAGCATGAGGATCCGCGGGCGGGTCATCATGCAGCGGGCGATTTCCAGGCGACGCTGCTGACCATAGGCCAGGGTGCCGGCCGGGCGGTTGGCGAACTCGGTCAGGTTGACCTTGTCCAGCCAGTACGCCGCATACTCCATGGCCTCGCGCTCGCTCTTGCGAAACGCCGGCGTCTTGAACAGGCCTGCGAAGAAGTTGGTGTTCAGGTGACGATGCTGGGCGATCAGCAGGTTTTCGACCGCTGTCATGTCCTTGAACAGGCGCACGTTCTGGAACGTGCGCACCACGCCCTTGCGGGCGATCTCGTGACCGGCCAGGCCCTGGATCGGCTGGCCGTCCAGCAGGATGCTGCCACCGCTTGGTTTGTAGAAACCGGTGAGGCAGTTGAACACCGTGGTCTTGCCGGCACCGTTGGGGCCGATCAGCGCGACTACTTGTTTTTCCTTGACGGTCAGGGCGACGCCGTTGACCGCGAGCAGGCCGCCGAAGCGCATGCTCAGATTTTCGACTTTCAGGATCTCGCGGCTCATTTGCGCAGCTCCATGTGTGGACGTTGCATGGGCAGCAGGCCTTGAGGGCGCCAGATCATCATCAGCACCATCATGGCGCCGAACATCAACATGCGGTATTCGCTGAACTCACGCATCATTTCCGGCAGCAGGATCATCACGATCGCGGCCAGGATCACACCCAGTTGCGAGCCCATGCCACCCAGTACCACGATGGCAAGGATGATCGCCGACTCGATGAACGTGAACGACTCCGGGGTCACCAGGCCCTGGCGCGCGGCGAAGAAGCTGCCGGCGAAACCGGCGAACGCAGCACCCAGGGTGAAAGCGGAGAGCTTGATGATGGTCGGGTTCAGGCCCAGAGCGCGGCAGGCGATTTCATCTTCGCGCAAGGCTTCCCAGGCGCGGCCGATCGGCATGCGCAGCAAGCGATTGATCACGAACAGTGCCGCCAGCGCCAGCAACAGGGCGACCAGGTACAGGAACACCACCTTGCTCACCGGGTTGTAGGCAATCCCGAAGTACTCGTGGAAAGTCTGCATGCCCTCGGCTGCGCTACGGTCGAACGACAGGCCGAAGAACGTTGGCTTGGGGATGCTGCTGATGCCGTTGGGGCCACCGGTGATATCGGTCAGGTTCCGCAGGAACAGACGGATGATTTCACCGAAACCCAGGGTCACGATTGCCAGGTAGTCACCGCGCAGGCGCAACACCGGGAAACCCAGCAGGAAGCCGAATGTGGCTGCCGCCATCCCCGCCAGTGGCAGGCAGACCCAGAAGCTCCAGCCCAGGTAGTGCGACAGCAGCGCGTAGGTGTAGGCACCCACGGCGTAGAAGCCCACATAACCCAGGTCGAGCAGGCCGGCCAGGCCCACCACGATGTTCAGGCCCAGGCCCAGCAACACGTAGATCAGGATCAGGGTGGCGATGTCGACCGCGCCGCGCGAGCCGAAGAACGGCCAGATCAACGCGGCGATGATCAGGCCGATGATGATGTAGCGCTGGGTGCGCGGGAGGGTCAAGAATTGGCTGACCTTGGGCGACACCAACGGACTACGGTTGCCCTTGAACAGGGCGCCGACCTGCTGGGTGAACAGCACGCGCAGGAACATCAGCACCGAGCACAGGGCGATCACCGTCAGGGTCAGGGGCCCTGTGCCATGCACTTCCAGGTTGATGCCAACAATGCTCAACTTGAGACCCAGTACCGGGAAGGCCACTGCCCATACCAGCAAGGCGCTGAAAAACGCCGATTTAAGATATCTGCTCATACTTTCTCAACCTCCGGACGGCCCAGGATGCCGGTCGGACGGAACAACAACACCAGAACCAACAAGCCGAACGCCACGACGTCCTTGTACTGGTCACCGAAGATATCGGCGCCAAAGGCTTCGGCCACGCCCAGCACCAGCCCGCCGAGCATGGCGCCCGGAATACTGCCGATACCGCCCAATACCGCCGCGGTAAAGGCCTTGAGGCCTACCAGGAAGCCGGCGTTGGGGTTGATCACGCCGTACTGCATGCTCAGCAACACGGCAGCGACCGCCGCCAGCGCAGCACCGATCACGAAGGTCAGGGCGATGATGTTATTAGTGTTGATGCCCAGCAGGTTGGCCATCTTGATGTCTTCGGCGCAGGCCCGGCAGGCGCGCCCCAGACGAGAACGGGAGATGAACAGCGTGAGGCCGAGCATGGCCACCAGGGTGACGATGAAGACCAGGATCTGCATGTAGGAAATCAGTACTTCTTCCGCGCCACCGGGGCCGAAGGAGATGCTCCCCGGAATCAGGTTGGGGATGGACTTGTCCTTGGAGTCCTGGGACAGCAATACGGTGTTCTGCAGGAAAATCGACATGCCGATGGCGGAAATCAGCGGGATCAACCGGTTGCTGCCGCGCAAGGGACGGTAGGCAACACGCTCGATACTGTAGCCATAGGCACTGGTCACGACGATCGACGCAAGGAACGCAGCGGTCATCAACAGCGGCAGGGAGTGGATACCCATCATGGCCAGCCCGGCGAGGGCGATGAAGGCCACGTAGGAACCAATCATGTATACCTCGCCATGGGCGAAGTTGATCATTCCAATGATGCCGTAAACCATTGTGTAGCCAATGGCTATCAAGGCATAGGTGCTGCCAATGGTCAGGCCATTAACCAGCTGTTGGAAAAAATGATAGATCTCAGGCATTACAGCGCTCCTAAAAACCCGATACGCATTTCACTGGTGGAGTCATGTTCCGGCCCTGTGCTGTGTTCTATGAGCACATTTGCACAAAGCGTTTGCCAGCGAACCGCTGGTGACGGTTTTAAGATTTTCAGGTGAGCCAGCGCCCGGATCGCGGGTGACATGGCCCATAAACCTCGTAAAACAAAGCCCACTGCTCTCACAGTGGGCTTGTTGGACCAGTAACGCCTGGCTTACTGAGGGGAAACTTCGGTTTTTGGCTTGCCGAAGTGCCATTCGTAGACCACGAACTTGAAGTCCTTCAGGTCGCCCTTGGCGTCGAAGCTGAGATCGCCGGTAGGGGTCTTGAAGGTGCCCGCGTGGATGGCCTCGGCCACCTTGGCGGTGTCTTCGCTCTTGGCAGCCTTGATACCGCCGGCGATCACTTCGATGGCCGAGTAGGCTGGGAACACGAACGGACCGGTTGGGTCCTGCTTGTTCTTGGCGAACTCTTCAACGATGGCTTTGTTGGCCGGATCGGTGTCGAAGGATTTAGGCAGGGTCACCAGCAGGCCTTCGGAAGCGCCTTGGGCGATTTGCGAGATGGAGTCGTTGCCGACGCCTTCCGGGCCCATGAACTTGGCGTTCAGACCTTTTTCCTTGGCTTGGCGCAGAATCAGGCCCAGCTCAGGGTGGTAGCCGCCGTAGTAGACGAAGTCGACGTTGGCTTGCTTGAGTTTCTGGATGATCGAGGAGAAGTCCTTGTCGCCGGCGTTCAGGCCTTCGAAGACGGCAACCTTGGTGCCTTTTTCTTCGAGGGTTTTCTTCACGGCGCTGGCGATGCCTTCACCGTATTGCTGCTTGTCATGCAGCACGGCAACGATTTTTGGCTTCACGTGGTCGGCGATGTAATTGCCGGCCGCCGGGCCTTGTGCGCTGTCCAGGCCGATGGTGCGGAAGATCAGCTTGTAGCCACGGGAGGTGATTTCCGGGCTGGTGGCCGCGGGGGTAATCATGATGACGCCTTCGTCTTCGTAGATATCGGACGCTGGCTGAGTGGAGCTGGAGCAGAGGTGACCGACCACGAACTTGACGCCGTCGTTGACCACTTTGTTGGCTACGGCAACGGCTTGTTTCGGATCGCACGCGTCGTCGTATTCCTTGGCTTCAAGCATTTTGCCGTCCACGCCGCCCTTGGCGTTGATGTCGGCGATTGCCTGCTTGGCACCCATGAATTGCATGTCGCCGTATTGCGTTACTGGCCCGGTCTTGGGGCCGGCAATGCCGATCTTGATGGTGTCGGCTGCGAACGAATGGCCGGCAACCCCAGCCAGGACCATAGCGGCAAACAGTTTGGAAATCTGCTTAGTAGCCTTATTCATAGTGCTCCACTCTTACTGTTGTATTTTTTATAGTTCTAGCGGCCTTGTGAGCTGCAGAACCGGATCAGATATCTCGGATATCCCCCGGCGATGCCCTGGCAACTGTACCGGTACAGTGTAGAGCGCCGGTTGAGCGCTTGAAAAGCTGGCTGTCGGGGGCGAAACCGGGTTGTGTCGCTTTAATGAAAGAAAAAGACAGAATTGCGGCGGGGTGAGGCCAGCGTTGCGCGCACTCCTTGGCTTTTCCGACACTTTCAATTGCTACCTCATTTGCTACTGGGTTTTTCTGGCTGAGACACGACGCTATGATTGCGCCGATTTTTTACTCAGGTGAACTCCCATGACGCAAGAACCTAGCACCCTCTATGCCAAGCTGCTCGGTGAAACCGCCGAAATTTCCTGGAAGGAGCTCGAACCGTTCTTTGCCAAGGGTGCCCTATTGTGGGTCGACGCTGGCCTGGATTTGATCGAGGCGGCCGAGGCGATGGCCGAAGACAATCGCGACAAAGTCGCTGCCTGGCTGGCTGCAGGGAGCCTCGGCGAAGTGTCTGCGACGCGGGCGGTGGACCTGGTCGCACGAGACCCGGGCTTGTGGGCGGTGGTGGTATCGCCCTGGATTTTGATCCAGGAAAGGGCGGCGTAAGAAGCTGTTGCTCCAAATGGGTGCGCCGAATGTGCCTGGGCAAGTGTGTAGCCGAGTAACCGCTTGAGCGGTGATGGCACCTTGCCGTAGAGAAAGGTCACAGGTGACGGTGACGTTAACGTCACGGGAACAGTTAGGAGGCCGGGGCGAGGGCAGGGGAATTGTTTCAACGTATTAAACCCTCGCCCCTTCAGCGAATGGGCCTGACGATCGAAGGCGGGTTGACGCGCGCTGCAACGGGTTCCGTTGGCGGCAGGGGGGCTTTAGTGCTGCCCGTGCCGACGGCGTGGAGCGGGTTGCGTATCTGCATGCCTTGCATGACGCCGATGATGTCGTTGAACGCCACCGCCGGGCTCAGCAGGTAACCCTGAATGAAGTCGCAGCCGTGCTGCAGTAACAGCTCGAATTGGGCTTGAGTTTCCACCCCTTCGGTCACCACCTCCAGGTGCAGGGTATGCGCCATGCCGATGATGGCCTGGACGATTTCGCTGTCGGCGGTGGACTTGGGGATGTCCTGGATAAACGAACGATCAATCTTCAAGGTGTTCAGCGGCAGACGCTTGAGGTAGGCCAGTGATGAATAGCCGGTACCGAAGTCATCGATCGCCAGGGATACGCCCAGGGCGCGGATCTGCCGCAACAAGGCCAGGGTGCTGCTGATATTGCCCATCAACGCGTTTTCGGTGACTTCCAGCTCCAGGCGATTGGCGGCAATGTCGGCAAAGCGCAGCGCGGCTTCGATTTCGTCTGCCAGTTCATCACGGGCCAGGTTCAGGGCCGAGCAGTTCACGGCCATGGTCAGCTCGGTGTAGCCGCGATCGGACAGCAGGCTCAGATCATGGCAGGCCTGGCGCAACACCCAGTGGTCCAGTTCGGCAATCAAGCCGTTGCTTTCGGCGATCCCGATAAAACGGTCCGGAGCCAGCAACCCGTGTTGCGGATGTTGCCAGCGCACCAGGGCCTCCAGGCGCGTGACCTTGCCCAGTTTCATGTCGAAGATCGGCTGATAGAACAGCACCAGTTCATTACGCGTGCGCAGGGCGGCGCGCAGTTCTTCTTCCAGTTGCAGCTCAAGGAAGGCGCGGGTTTTCAGGTTGGAACTGAAGAAGTGCAGACTGTTGCGCCCGGCGTCCTTGGATTGGTAAAGCGCCAGGTCGGCGGTTTTCAGCAGTTCTTCGCAGGTCTGGCCATCCTCGGGAAACAGGCTGATACCGATGCTGGTGGTCATGACCATGCGCCGGCCCGCCAACTCGATGGGTTCTTTCATTTTTTGCATGATGCGCTGGGCCATGTGCCGCGCTTCTTCGCGATGATGGATGTTGATCAGGATGCAGAACTCATCCCCACCAAAGCGCGCCACCACGTCGGCATGGCTGCGCACCGAGCTTTTGATATGGCTGGCCAGCACGGTCAGCAATTGATCACCGGCATCATGCCCAAGGCTGTCGTTGATGCGCTTGAAGTGGTCAATGTCGAGGAAGATCACCGCCATCATGCCGTTGGTTGCGGTTTTTTCCGCGACTTTTTCCGCGAAAATCTGGTTGAAGCCCCGCCGGTTGAGCAAGCTGGTCAGCGCATCGTAATGGGCCACCTGTTGCAACGAGGCACGGGCCTGGTCCAGTTCGCTGAGCAGCGCGTTGACCCGGCGCAGGTCACGTTCCTTGTGCTGCAGCTTCTTGTCGGCCAGGGCCGCGCTGATGCTGCTGCCGATGACCAGCAAGGTAATCACCGCCACCGACAGGCCCAATTGCAACGGATTGTGATCGATCGGCAACTGCAGATTCGAGCCATTCGGTATCAGCATTTGCATGGCTGCCATGCCAGTGAAGTGCATGCTCAGGATGCCGGCACCCAGCACCAGGCTGGCGGCGTATTTGAGCAACTGGTGAAACATGCCGGTACCGTTGCGCAGGTAGCTCGACAGCAGCAACGCTGCCAGGCTGGCACCGATGGCAATCGCGACCGATGCCACGAATAGCCCTGACTCGAAGTACACCTGGGCCTGGGAGCGCATGGCCGACATGCCGACGTAGTGCATCAGGGCGATGCCCAGCCCCATCCACACCGAAGCCAGCAGGTACTGGTGGAACCGCAGGTGCGCATGACTGAGGGTTTGCATGGCGAACAGCGAAGCGATCAAGGCAATGACCAGCGAGACGAAGGTCATGGGCAATTCGTAATGAATGGCGATGGGGGCCTGGAAAGCCAACATGCTGATGAAGTGGGTGGACCAGATACCGCCCGCCAGGCAACTGGCACCCAACCAGCGCCAGCGGCGGCGGGCGGTGGGGTCTTCTACATGGCCGACGCGTTCGGCCATGTCCAGCGTGCCGAAGCCCGCCGCGCAGGCGACCAGATACGCCAGCAGCACCAGAAAGGGGTTATGACTGCAATTGAGTAATAAGTGCCCGTTGTCTGGAAGGTCGGTGAAAAAGTGCAGCCCCAGCCATTCCATAGCATGTCCCGTCATAGAGTCGCGTCACAGCCTGAGGCGATGACCTATGAGGTCGAGTATAGAAGCCTCGGAGGATTTGCCATGAATAATGGCACTTTGATTTTAATTATTTTGGCATCCCGCCCATAGCGTTTGATGCTAAGCGCTGATGGGCAACTCCCGCTCAAAAGGCGGTTGTTCCAGGGGCTCCAGGCCGAAGGCGGCGCGGGCGGCATCGCAATCGACGTTCTGCACGCCCAGGCTCCAGGAGGCATCGAACTCGCGGCAGGGGCTCGAACGCTGCTCATAAATCGAACAACGTGTGCCTTTGCCTACTTCGCCCTCAAGGCTGCAGCAGCGTGCCGGCTTCTGGTCGGTTCCGATCATTGCCACGCGGGTGGGGTTGATCTGTACCACGAGGTCATCGGGCACTGTGCCGCCCGATGAGGCGCACTCGCCCCAGAAGAAAGACACACGAAAGTATGAACAGCAGGCACCGCAATTCAGACACGGACTGGCTTCGGACATGGGCGTCATCAATAAAGGATAGGTAAGAGGGGAACTGCGGGAAGGCTCGCCATTCTATCCGGGCCGTGGCCGTTGGGAAGAGGGGCGCACACATATATTTTCGTCAGGAAAGTCCCGTAATACCGGGTGAAATCACGCCCTATCAGCTTTACGAATCATTACAGACAAGCGCTGCCAGCCCGCCTATGTTGCAAAGACCCGAGCAGGATGCAGTGGGCATCGCAGCTCTCATAACAATAAAAGAGACGGACCCATGCAGAACTCGACCCAAGCGGCGAATGCCTGGCGCATTCTGTTCCTGCTGTTCCTCGCCAACCTGTTCAACTTCTTCGACCGTACCATCCCGGCAATCATCATCGAGCCGATCCGCATGGAATGGCACCTGAGCGACTTCCAGCTGGGGATCATCGGCACCTCTTTCACCATCGTTTATGCCATCGCCGGGCTGCCGCTGGGGCGTCTGGCCGACACCGGCTCGCGCAGCAAACTGATGGGCTGGGGACTGTTTGCCTGGAGCGGGCTGACGGCGCTCAATGGTCTGGCCGGCAGTTTCTGGAGCTTTCTGTTGGTGCGCATGGGCATTGGTATCGGCGAAGCCAGCTATGCCCCTGCCGCCAATTCGTTGATCGGTGATCTGTTTCCCGCCCATCGTCGTGCGCGCGCAATGGGGATCTTCATGCTCGGCCTGCCGTTGGGCCTGTTGCTGGCATTCTTTACCATCGGTTGGATGGTCAAGGCCTTCGACAGCTGGCGTGCGCCGTTCTTTATCGCTGCCGTGCCGGGGCTGATCCTCGCGGTGTTCATGTTCTACATCAAGGAGCCCAAGCGCGGCGCGGCGGAAACGGTGCAAGTGCCCCAGGAGCGCGTCGACCGTCCAATCCGCCGCGTGCTGGCGGTGCCTACCTTCCTGTGGCTGGTGCTGGCCGGGTTGTGCTTCAACTTTGCCACCTATGCGTGCAACTCATTCCTGGTGCCGATGCTGCAGCGTTACTTTCTGATGCCGTTGCAGGATGCGGCGGTGGCCACCGGTGTCATCGTCGGCGTGACGGGCCTTGTGGGCCTGACCCTGGGTGGCTGGATTGCCGACAAGATCCACCAGCGCGTCGCCAATGGCCGGCTGCTGTTCGCGGCATGCAGCCTGATTATCTCCACGGTCACCACCGGCTGGGCATTGCACGCCGGGCGCATCGAGATCGGCGTGTTCGTCGTGCTGTTCAGCGTTGGCTGGCTGTTTGCCTATAACTTCTATACCTGCGTGTACACGGCGATTCAGGACGTGGTTGAACCGCGCCTGCGGGCCACGGCGATGGCGTTGTTCTTTGCCGGCTTGTATCTGTTGGGCGGGGGGATGGGGCCGATTGTGGTGGGCGGGCTGTCCGACCATTTTGCGCATGCGGCGATGTACGCAGCGGGGGCGCAGCAGATGACCGAGGCGTATAAAGCCGTCGGTTTGCATGACGCCATGTACCTGATTCCGGTGGCGTTGTTCCTGACCATGCTGTTTCTGTTCCAGGCTTCGCGCAGTTTTGTGCGTGATGCCAGGCGCATGAAAGAGGGGCTGAGTGCGGTTGAGGTGCCGGCGGCGGTGGCGACGGCTTGAGATTGGGGGTGATGCTATCGGCTCCCCACACATTTTGATTTGTGAACACAGTTAAGTGTGGGAGGGGGCTTGCCCCCGATGGCGGCCTCTGGGCCGACTAGGGTGCTGGATTGGACCGAGTACATATCCGTTTCTGCGGTAACGGCTGCTATGGGTTCCGCTTTTACAGCGGCTCACTTTTGAAAAGCGCAAAATTAAGCAAAACGCTCTTGCCCCACCACTCGGCACCTCGCCCAGGCTCGGTGTGCCCTCTCTCCGGCTTGAATCCGTGGGCCGCCGCCACGCGCCATCCATGGCGCGGGGCGGCTAACCCGGCGTCCTGCCGGGTTACCCACGGATTCAAGCCTGCGTTCGGCCAGCGTGGTTTAACGGGGCGCCTAAGATCAAAAGCAGATCAAGAGCAAGAGCGGCTCGTTTCGCATCGTGGTTAGCGTTGGAGGCTGTAGCCTGCGAAGTGTGTAGATACCTACGCCCCGGTGAGGCCCTGAAGGCTTATAAAAAAGGCCCGCATTGTGTGCGGGCCTCTCTTTTTCAGCAGGCAGTGATCAACCCGCGACCAGCACCCGAATCGCTTCCAGTCGCAGCGCCGCCTTGTCGAGCATGGCCAGGCCTTGCTCGCGCTGGTTGCGCAGGGCGACCAACTCGCTGTCGCGTACGGTCGGGTTGACCGCTTGCAGCGCGGTCAAACGCGCCAGCTCTTCGTCGGTGTCCGCCGCCAGGCGACGCTTGGCTTCGGCCACACGCTCTGCGTGGCGCGGGGCGATCTTCTCTTCGCCGGCATTGATGCGCGGCGTCAATTGGTCGCGTTGGGCCTGCACGAACTTGTTGGCGCTGGCCCGTGGCACGCTTTCCAACTGGTCGTTCAGGGTCACGAACGACACGCGGCCGGACAGGTCATTGCCGTTGGCATCCAGCAGGCAGCGCAGGGCCGCCGGTGGCAGGTAACGACCCAACTGCAGCGAGCGCGGAGCAACCACTTCGCTGACGTACAGCAGCTCCAGCAATACGGTGCCTGGCTTGAGCGCCTTGTTCTTGATCAGCGCCACGGCGGTATTGCCCATGGAGCCGGACAGCACCAGGTCCATGCCGCCCTGCACCATCGGGTGTTCCCAGGTGATGAACTGCATGTCTTCACGCGACAGCGCCTGGTTGCGGTCGTAGGTGATGGTCACGCCTTCGTCGTCGCCCAGGGGGAAGCTGGCGTCGAGCATTTTCTCGCTGGGCTTGAGGATCAGCGCATTTTCCGAATGGTCTTCGCTGTCGATGCCGAACGCGTCGAACAGGGTTTCCATATAGATCGGCAGGGCGAACTGGTCGTCCTGCTCAAGGATGTCCTCGACCAGCGCATCGCCTTCACCGGCGCCACCGGAGTTGAGCTCCAGCAAACGGTCGCGACCGGTGTGCAGCTCCTGTTCCAGACGCTCGCGTTCGGCACGGGCTTCGTCGATCAGGGCCTGCCACTCGCCGTCGTCGGCGTTTTCCAGCAGCGGCAGCAGGCGCGGGCCGAACTGATGCTGCAAGGCGTTACCGGTCGGGCAGGTGTTGAGGAACGCGTTCAGCGCTTCGTGGTACCACTGGAACAGGCGCTCCTGCGGGCTGGTTTCCAGGTACGGCACGTGCAGTTCGATCACGTGTTTCTGGCCGATCCGGTCCAGACGGCCGATCCGCTGTTCCAGCAGGTCCGGGTGGGACGGCAGGTCGAACAGCACCAGGTGGTGAGAGAACTGGAAGTTGCGACCTTCGCTGCCGATCTCGGAGCAGATCAGCACCTGGGCGCCGAATTCTTCATCGGCAAAGTAGGCGGCGGCGCGGTCACGTTCGAGGATATTCATGCCCTCGTGGAACACCGTGGCCGGAATGCCGGAGCGCACGCGCAGCGCGTCTTCCAGGTCCATGGCGGTTTCGGCGTGGGCGCAGATCACCAGGACCTTGGTGCGCTTGAGCATTTTCAACTGGTCGATCAGCCACTCGACGCGCGGGTCGAAGCGCCACCAGCGATTGTCTTCCTCGATGTCCGGCTGCGACTGGAAGCTGACTTCCGGGTACAGCTCGGCATGCTCGCCCAGGGGCAATTCAAGGTATTCGTCCGGGTTCGGCAGCGGGTAAGCGTGCAGTTTACGCTCGGGGAAACCCTGCACGGCGGCGCGGGTGTTGCGAAACAGCACACGGCCGGTGCCGTGGCGGTCGAGCAGTTCGCGCACCAGGCGTGCGCTGGCTTCGCTGTCGCCATCGTTGACGGCGGTAAGCAAGGCTTCGCCTTCGTTGCCGAGGAAACCCTGGATGGTCTTGTGCGCGGCAGGCGACAAGCGACCCTTGTCCAGCAGCTCCTGCACGGCTTCGGCCACCGGGCGGTAGTTCTCGCTCTCGGCGCGGAAGGCATGCAGGTCGTGGAAGCGGTTCGGATCGAGCAGGCGCAGGCGCGCAAAGTGGCTGTCCTGGCCCAGTTGTTCCGGGGTGGCGGTGAGCAGCAGCACGCCAGGAATCACTTCGGCAAGTTGCTCGACCAGCGAGTACTCGGCGCTGGCCTTGTCTTCGTGCCAGACCAGGTGGTGGGCTTCGTCGACCACCAGCAGGTCCCAACCGGCGGCGAACAGCGCGTCCTGGGCCTTCTCGTCATCCACCAGCCATTCCAGGGCGACCAGCGCCAGCTGAGTGTCTTCGAACGGGTTGGTGGCATCGCTTTCGATAAAGCGCTCTTCGTCGAACAGCGCAACCTGCAGGTTGAAGCGGCGGCGCATCTCCACCAGCCACTGGTGCTGCAGGTTTTCCGGAACCAGGATCAGCACGCGGCTGGCGCGGCCCGACAGCAGTTGGCGATGGATCACCAGGCCCGCTTCGATGGTTTTGCCCAGGCCCACTTCGTCGGCCAGCAATACCCGCGGCGCGATACGGTCAGCGACTTCACGGGCGATGTGCAGTTGGTGGGCGATCGGTTGCGCACGCACGCCGCCCAGGCCCCACAGCGAGGACTGCAGTTGGCGGCTGGTGTGTTCCAGGGTGTGGTAGCGCAGCGAGAACCAGGCCAGCGGGTCGATTTGCCCGGCGAACAGGCGGTCGCTGGCGAGGCGGAACTGGATGAAGTTCGACAGTTGGGTTTCCGGCAGGGTGACCTGCTCGTTCTGCCCGTTGAGGCCGTGGTAGACCAGCAGGCCATCGACGTCGTCGACTTCCTGTACGGTCATTTTCCAACCTTCGAAATGAGTGATGCTGTCGCCCGGCGAAAACCTCACGCGGGTGAGGGGCGCATTCCGTAGCGCATACTGGCGAGTATCGCCAGTGGCCGGATAGAGCACGGTCAACAAGCGGCCGTCCTGTGCCAGAACGGTGCCTAACCCCAGCTCTGCTTCGCTGTCACTAATCCAGCGTTGCCCCGGTTGATACTGCTGCGCCATGCTGCCTGACTCCCGCCGTGAAAAAGCCGACTATCTTAACGGAACAAGGCCCCACGCCCAAGGACTCTGACAAAAGTACCCTGACAAAAAGTACTCTGCTGCGCAGGGGCCCACACGCCGAATCGACGGGTGGCGGGCACTCACAAGTGTCGACTGGGTCACAGCTTGACGAG
Source organism: Pseudomonas sp. MUP55 (assembly GCF_034043515.1). Lineage (NCBI taxonomy): Bacteria > Pseudomonadati > Pseudomonadota > Gammaproteobacteria > Pseudomonadales > Pseudomonadaceae > Pseudomonas > Pseudomonas sp. MUP55. The sequence continues at coordinate 1,541,160 of NZ_CP138214.1, forward strand.
CAAGTGTTCAAGTCGCCCAGGGGGGCGCCGACAGCCTGTAGACCAGGAGAATTAAGATTATGTTGCCACCCATGCTGCCCGTCAGCGTTGTGCCGGTCACGTCGCAACTCGATCCGGTGCGCCAGAAGCCGGATATTCCGCCCGTGGTGCCGGTTCAACCGGGCTCCAGCGAGAGCACCATCGACCTTAAGAAAGGCGATGCCGAGCAATCGAGCTTTCTGCTGCGCGAGGAGCAGCGCCGCCAGCAGGAACAGCAAAAACGCCGGCGTGAAGCCGACAATGATCCTGATCAGCACCTGCCGATCCCCGGCGACCTGCTCAACGCCGACAACACCGTCCCCGTGGCACCGCTGATTGAAGACGCGCCGCGCCAAGGCCTGTGGGTGGACATCGAGGTTTGATCGCGTGTTTTTTGTCGCCCGCTGATTTGCCGCCGAGCGCAGGAGACCGCATTATTGGGCACTCCCGCCATAACGTAAGCCACGCCATGAGTGATGATGACAAGCTGATCGACCTGAATGCCGAACGCGCCAAGCGTGTGCATGACCTCAATGACAAACGCCTGAATGAAGTGCGCCAGGCCTTTGAGCAGGCGATGCCCTTGGGTAAGCCCAAGAAGAAAACCAAGAACAAGCCCAAAAAACGTTGAAGCAACTTGCTTCAGTTGATGCAGGTCAGTTATTGCCCTTCTTTACGCCCCGTCGTGGGCGACATTGATCCCCGTCAATTTTTCAATCCGCCTTCTCCATTAACTTAGCCCTATCGCAACAGGGCAAGTGCAGGAGGCCGGTCATGTTTATCGATAATGTGGTATTTGCCGGAGTGCTGACCGTCAGCCTCATGGTGGTGTTTTTTGCAGGGTTTGGAATTTTTATCTGGAAAGACGCCCACAAGCGTAAAAAACCTTAAGTTTTTCCGGGTTACAGGGCACGCAAGGCATTTTGGGCGACTTCGGTCGCCTTTTTTTTTGGCCGTGATTTAACCAACCTATGTTTCATGCCCAGAGGTTCCAGGCAAAAAAAAGGTGCGGTCCTCGCGGATCGCACCTTTTTCGTTATTGGCAGCTATCAGCTGCCCAGCGCCTTGGACGCCAGCCAGAACAACCCGGCCGAGAGGGCTACGGTTGCCGGCAGGGTCAGCACCCAGGCCATCAGGATGGTCTTGACCGTACCGCCTTGCAGGCCGCTTTTGTTGGCGACCATGGTACCGGCCACGCCAGAAGACAGCACATGGGTGGTAGACACCGGCAGGGCGAAGATATTGGCAAAGCCGATCATGGTAGCGGTGGTGATCTGGGCCGACATGCCTTGGGCATAGGTCATGCCTTGCTTGCCGATCTTCTCACCGATGGTCAGAACCACGCGCTTCCAGCCCACCATGGTGCCCAGGCCCAGGGCCAGTGCGACCGCAAGAATCACCCAGAACGGCGCGTACTCGGTGGTAGCGGTGAGGTCTTTGCGCAGCTTGTCCAGGTCTGACTTCTCACGCGCATCCAGGCCAGGCAGCTTGCCGACTTTCTTCGCGGTGTCGTCCAGGCAGAGCAGGTAGCGACGCACTTCAATACGATGGTCAGCGCTCAAAGAGTGGTAGTCGGAAACGCCTTTGAGCGTTTCAACAAGCGCGTTGATGGTCGGCTCGGTCTGCTGCGGGTTGCACTGGAACTTGCCCGGCAGATCGTCCTTCACGCTTTTGCCCAGCGCCAGGAACTCGCCAAGGGTGGCGTTGTTACGCTGGTAGAACTGGCTCAAATGCACAGTGGCATCGCGGGTACGCTCGATCTGGTAGGTGGTGCTGCCCAGGTCGAGAACGAACTGCGCCGGCACGATACCGATCAGCACGAGCATGATCAGGCCGATGCCTTTCTGGCCATCGTTGGAGCCGTGCACGAAGCTTACGGCCATGGCGGAAATCACCAGGACCAGGCGGTTCCAGAACGGTGGATGCTTCTTGTCGTCAAGCTTGCGGCGCTGGTCCGGGGTCTTGTGCATCTTGGACAGCGGACGCCACCACTTCAGGCCGATCAGCACCAGGGCTGCGACCAGGAAACCGGCCATCGGCGAGAACACCAGGGACGCACCGATATCGATCGCTTTCTGCCAGTTCACACCGTCCGCCAAGGGAATATCGTTGATCAGGGCGTTGGCCAGGCCTACACCGAGGATCGAACCGATCAGGGTGTGGGAGCTGGAGGCGGGGATACCGAAGTACCAGGTGCCCAGGTTCCAGGTGATGGCCGCCGCCAGCAATGAGAAGACCATCGCCAGACCATGGCCGGTGTTCACATTGATCAGCAACTCCACCGGCAGCAAATGCACGATGGCGTAGGCGACACCCACACCCCCGAGCAACACGCCGAGGAAGTTGAACACCCCGGAGAAAAACACGGCCAGGTGCGGCGGCATGGCTTTGGTATAGATGACTGTGGCCACCGCGTTAGCGGTGTCATGAAAGCCATTGATGAACTCGAAGGCGAGGACAAAGGCGAGGGCGAGCAACAGGCTCACTAGAACCCAGGCATCCAGTCCGCTGAATAAATCGATCATGAAGGTTTTCTGACCCGGTCGTAAGGGGGCGCGATTATGCCAGAAAACCTCGGTAATCGATGCATTAGCTGCTCATCGGTAAGAATCTACCTGGAAAAAAATTGCTTGAAACACGCGCATCCCAAGGTTTTCGGGGCTTTGGCAAGTCTTTGATTTCTATAGTCGGGGCGCAAAAAGACGTGGTTTCGTCACAAAAAAGTCATATGTGAAACATTTGTATGAAATTTCGTTTGAGATTGTAGGGCGCCGACCAGTGGCCGCCTGGATCCGTTGACCTGCGCCGGTGGTGGGCCGGTGCAGGCAGCAAAACCTGGTGACTGGCTTCAAGAGGGGTCAGGGCTCCTCGGCTTTGAGTTCCTGCTCGATCTTCTGAATTTCCTGGGCGAATGCCTGGTCGAGCACACTGGCGCGTTTGCGCCATGGCTTACGTTCCGGCTCAGGCTGGGCGGCGTAGGTGGTGACTTCCCCGCCGTAAACGTCCTTGTAACGTTGCTCCTGGCGCTCAAGTTCCGCGCGCAGTTCATCTTTCGTCACAGTGTTACCTAATGTTGAGTTGAGTTTAATAGGGTACGACGTCATGCCAAAAGGCAGCCTCGGGGTGTACAAACTTGAACAGATTCCCTATCCAGGTTTGAAGTAAGCACCCGGGATCGCGTTTCAATTCGATACTTTAATCGACGCGGCGCTCTGAATGCGGCGCCGGGCGAGCTCTGCTCCCAATAGGTAAATTGGGCTGACCTCTGTACAGGCTGCATTATAGCGACGCATCTGGATAACGCTATCGGCATAAAGTTAAAAAAGCTTCAAGTTCATGTTTGAGTTTTGTTACATCACACCCTAAGTGTCGGTGAAACTATCTACCTAAGCGGCGTGTTTCTTGGCATACCTGTGCAGCCGGCCGGAGGGCGGCAAATTGCGATAATCGAATGATCGTCCGATAATCGCCCAATGTTGCCGCCCCTGCCTTGTACATCTGCACCGGTGCAGCTTGTAATAGCAGCCAACCCTTCTGTGGTTGAACACAAGAAAAAGGATCCCTGAAATGAATGATCAATTGCGCAACTCCTTCGCGTCAGTGGCGCCGCCGATTGTGGCTTCACCGGCCAAGCGCATCCAGGCATTCACCGGCGATCCGGATTTCATGACCTCCCTGGCCCGCGGCCTGGCCGTGGTGCAAGCGTTTCAGGAGCGCAAGCGTCACCTGACCATCGCCCAGATCAGCCATCGCACCGAGATCCCGCGCGCTGCCGTGCGCCGTTGCCTGCACACCCTGATCAAGCTCGGTTACGCCACTACCGACGGCCGTACCTATTCGTTGCTGCCCAAGGTGCTGACGCTTGGCCATGCGTATTTATCGTCCACGCCGTTGGCCGTGTCGGCCCAGCCTTATTTGGACCGCATGAGCGAACAGCTTCACGAAGCCTGCAACATGGCGACCCTTGAAGGTGACGACATCCTGTATATCGCCCGCTCCGCCACCACGCAGCGCCTGATTTCCGTGGACCTTTCCGTGGGAGGACGCCTGCCGGCGTACTGCACCTCCATGGGCCGCATTCTGCTTGCCGCTCTCGACGATGCCTCGTTGCAGGACTATCTGGATCATGCCGATCTGCAAACCAAGACCAGTCGTACCTTGACCACGCCTGAAGCCTTGTTCGAATGCTTGCAGCAAGTGCGTCAGCAGGGTTGGTGCATTGTTGACCAGGAATTGGAGCAGGGCCTGCGGTCAATCGCCGTACCGGTTTACGACGCGTCCGGCCAGGTGCTGGCTGCACTCAATGTCAGCACCCACGCCGGACGGGTCAGCCGCAGCGAGTTGGAGCAGCGTTTCCTGCCGAGCATGCTCAGCGCCAGTCGCGAGCTGAGTACGCAGCTGTTTGCCTAAGTGTTCGGTGACCGCACAGATCCCGGCGTGATCAATTGACGCTGTTTCCCCTGGCTTATTACTGTGCGGCAGCGCTGCAGAGCGCGCTCCAATAATAATGGTGACCCCCCGGTCGACCGCCCGCCATCGGTGTGGAATAAAAATAATGAATCAGCCATCTGTCGGTACCACCCTGGACGTTCAGTCCTTCATCAATGCCCAGCCCTTGTCACGTTACCAATGGCGTGTGGTGATTCTGTGCTTCCTGATTGTTTTTCTCGACGGCCTCGACACCGCCGCCATGGGCTTTATCGCGCCTGCGTTGTCCCAGGATTGGGGTATCGACCGCGCCAGCCTCGGCCCGGTGATGAGCGCCGCGTTGATCGGCATGGTGTTTGGCGCGCTGGGTTCCGGCCCGCTGGCCGACCGCTTCGGGCGCAAAGGCGTGCTGGTGGGCGCGGTGCTGGTGTTTGGTGGCTTCAGCCTGGCGTCGGCGTACAGCAGCAATGTCGACCAACTGCTGGTGTTGCGTTTCCTGACCGGCCTGGGCCTGGGTGCCGGCATGCCCAACGCCACCACGCTGCTTTCCGAATACACCCCCGAGCGCCACAAGTCGTTGCTGGTGACCAGCATGTTCTGCGGCTTCAACCTGGGCATGGCCGGTGGCGGGTTTATCTCGGCCAAGTTGATCCCGGCCTTCGGCTGGCACAGCCTGTTGCTGATCGGTGGCATCCTGCCGTTGATCCTGGCCGTCGTGCTGCTGGTGTGGTTGCCGGAATCGGCGCGTTACCTGGTGGTGCGCAACCGTGGTACCGACAAGGTGCGCAAAACCCTGTCACCGATCCAGCCCGCTATCGTTGCCCAGGCCGCCGCCTTCAGCGTGCCGGAGCAAAAGACCGTCAAGGCGCGCAACGTGTTTGCGGTGATTTTCTCCGGCACCTACAGCGCCGGCACGCTGTTGCTGTGGCTCACCTACTTCATGGGCCTGGTGATTGTTTACCTGCTCACCAGCTGGTTGCCGACCCTGATGCGCGACAGCGGCGCCAGTATGGAGCAGGCCGCGTTTATCGGTGCCTTGTTCCAGTTTGGCGGTGTATTGAGCGCCGTGGGCGTGGGCTGGGCGATGGACCGGTTCAACCCGCACAAGGTGATTGGCACCTTCTACCTGCTGGCCGGGGTGTTTGCCTACGCGGTTGGGCAGAGCCTGGGCAACATCACTGTATTGGCGACCCAGGTGCTGATTGCCGGGATGTGCGTCAACGGGGCGCAATCGGCGATGCCTTCCCTGGCCGCGCGCTTCTACCCAACCCAGGGCCGCGCCACCGGCGTTTCATGGATGCTCGGCATTGGTCGTTTCGGCGCCATCCTGGGGGCGTGGATGGGCGCGACCCTGCTGGGCCTGGGCTGGAACTTTGAACAAGTGCTGACCGCGTTGGTGATCCCGGCTGCACTCGCCACGGCTGCCGTGGTGATCAAGGGCATGGTCAGCCACGCCGACGCCACCTGATCCCTGGCACGGCCAAAAATGTGGGAGGGGGCTTGCCCCCGATGGCGGTATATCAGTCATAAATCATTCAACTGACCCACCGCTATCGGGGGCAAGCCCCCTCCCACATTGGATCGTCTTCGTTAAGGAAATTAGCTCGCCAACAATCCGTTCGATAATCGAACGCTGAGTCGATTATCGGATTGTTCGGCCCATGTCCCCGGCTTAACCTTCAAGCACTTCGGCGCCACCTCAGCGCCTTTTTCGATCAACATCGGGAGCTCAACCCCATGGCTGAAATTCTCACCCTGCGTGATGCGGTCAAGCGCTTCGTGAACGACGGCGATACCGTCGCCCTCGAAGGCTTCACTCACCTGATCCCTACGGCCGCAGGTCATGAAATCATTCGTCAGGGCAAGAAAGACCTGACGCTGGTGCGCATGACGCCTGACCTGATCTACGACCAGTTGATCGGTGCCGGCTGTGCGCGCAAGTTGATTTTTTCCTGGGGCGGCAACCCTGGCGTGGGCTCCCTGCATCGCCTGCGCGACGCCGTGGAAAAACAGTGGCCGCAGCCGCTTGAGATCGAGGAACACAGCCATGCCGACTTGGCCAATGCCTACGTCGCCGGCGCCTCCGGCCTGCCGTTTGCGGTGCTGCGTGCCTATGCCGGTTCCGACTTGCCCAAGGTCAACCCGCTGATCAAGACCGTCACCTGCCCGTTCACGGGCGAGGTGCTGGCGGCGGTGCCGTCGGTACGTCCGGATGTCACGGTGATCCATGCGCAGAAGGCCGACCGCAAGGGCAACGTGCTGCTCTGGGGCATTCTCGGGGTGCAGAAGGAAGCGGCCCTGGCGGCCCAGCGCTGCATCGTCACCGTCGAGGAAATCGTCGATGACCTGAATGCGCCCATGAACAGCTGCGTGCTGCCCACCTGGGCCTTGACTGCGGTGTGCCATGTGCCGGGTGGCGCGCATCCGTCCTACGCCCACGGCTATAACGAACGTGACAACCGCTTCTACCAGGCGTGGGACCCAATCGCCCGCGACCGTGAGACGTTTACCGCCTGGATCGACGAGTACATCCATGGCACCGCCGACTTCCGTGAATTCCAGGTCAAGCTGGCCACCCAGCAGGAGGCCAAGTAATGGCTTACTCCACCAATGAAATGATGACCGTCGCCGCTGCGCGCCGCCTCAAGAATGGCTCGGTGTGCTTCGTCGGCATCGGCCTGCCGTCCAAGGCGGCCAACCTGGCGCGCCTGACCTCATCGCCTGACGTGGTGCTGATCTACGAGTCCGGTCCGATTGGCGCCAAGCCATCGGTGCTGCCGCTGTCCATCGGTGACGGTGAGCTGGCGGAAACCGCCGACACCGTGGTGCCCACCGGTGAAATCTTCCGCTACTGGCTGCAAGGCGGGCGCATTGATGTCGGCTTTCTCGGCGCGGCTCAGGTTGACCGCTTCGGCAACATCAACACCACCGTGGTCGGCGACTATCACCAGCCCAAGGTACGTTTGCCGGGTGCCGGCGGCGCGCCGGAGATCGCAGGTTCCGCCAAGAGCGTGTTGATCATCCTTAAACAGTCGTCCCGTTCGTTTGTCGACAAGCTGGACTTCATCACCTCGGTTGGCCACGGCGAAGGCGGCGATTCGCGTAAGCGCCTGGGCCTGCCGGGCGCGGGTCCCGTCGGCATCATCACCGACCTGTGCATCATGGAGCCGGAGCAGGGCACCCATGAGTTCGTGGTCACTGCGTTGCACCCCGGCGTGACCCGTGAGCAGGTAATAGCGGCGACCGGTTGGGCAATCCGTTTTGCCGACCAGGTCGAAGTCACCGCCGAACCGACCGAGGTTGAGCTGAGCGCCCTGCGTGACCTTGAGGCACGCACCGCAGCCGCCCACGGCCAAGCACCCGGAGAAGCCTGATGCGCGATGTCTTTATCTGTGATGCCATTCGAACGCCCATCGGCCGTTTCGGCGGTGGCCTGTCCACGGTGCGCGCCGATGACCTCGCCGCGTTGCCGATCAAGGCACTGATGGAGCGCAACCCGACGGTGGATTGGACCGCGGTTGATGAAGTGTTCCTCGGCTGCGCCAACCAGGCCGGCGAAGACAACCGCAACGTGGCGCGCATGGCGCTGCTGCTGGCGGGCCTGCCGCAGAGCGTTCCCGGCGTGACCCTCAACCGCCTTTGCGCCTCGGGCATGGACGCCATCGGCACGGCCTTCCGCGCAATTGCCAGCGGCGAAATGGAGCTGGCGATTGCCGGTGGCGTCGAGTCGATGTCCCGTGCGCCGTTCGTGATGGGCAAGGCCGATGCCGCGTTTTCGCGCAACATGAAGCTCGAAGACACCACCATCGGCTGGCGCTTTATCAACCCGTTGATGAAAGCCCAATACGGCGTGGATGCGATGCCGCAGACCGCCGATAACGTCGCCGACGACTACGCCATCTCCCGCGCCGATCAGGACGCGTTCGCCCTGCGCAGCCAGCAGCGGACCGCCGCCGCCCAGGCTGCCGGCTTCTTTGCCGAAGAGATCGTGCCGGTGCGGGTCGCGCATAAAAAAGGCGAAACCCTGGTGGAGCACGACGAGCATCCCCGGGACACCAGCCTGGAAGCGCTGACCAAACTCAAACCGGTCAACGGCCCGGACAAGACCGTTACCGCCGGCAACGCCTCGGGCGTCAACGATGGCGCTGCCGCGCTGATCCTCGCTTCTGGCGAAGCCGTGAAGCAACACGGCCTTACCGCGCGCGCGCGGGTATTGGGCATGGCCAGCGCCGGTGTCGCCCCGCGTGTGATGGGCATCGGCCCGGTGCCGGCAGTACGCAAGCTGGTGGAACGGCTGGGGCTGGCGGTCACTGATTTCGACGTGATCGAACTCAACGAAGCGTTCGCCAGCCAAGGCCTGGCGGTGCTGCGCGAACTGGGCCTGGCCGACGATGCGCCCCAGGTCAACCCCAACGGCGGCGCCATCGCCCTGGGCCACCCCCTGGGCATGAGCGGCGCGCGGCTGGTACTGACCGCCCTGCATCAGCTGGAAAAAACCGGCGGGCGCAAAGGCCTGGCGACCATGTGTGTGGGCGTCGGCCAAGGCTTGGCCCTGGCCATTGAACGCATCTGATAAAAGAGGACTGTTTCATGAGTGACAAGCCCGGTTACCGGCGCCCGCAAGCGGGCACTCAACCTGATTACCTGCACCCGGCCTACCAGTCGACGAACTTGCGCTCGCCGTCCCAGCCGTTGGTGTTCCTGCCTCATTCCTTGTCGGAAATCACCGGCCCGACCATCGGTGCCGAGCGGCTCAACGCCAAGGACAATGACCTCACCGCCCAGCATGAAGGCGAGCCCCAGGGCGAACGCATCATCATTCACGGGCGCGTACTGGATGAAAACGGCCTGCCGGTGCCCGGCATCCTGGTGGAAATCTGGCAAGCCAACGCCGCCGGTCGCTACAACCACAAGCGCGACCTGCACGACGCGCCGCTGGACCCGAACTTCACCGGCACCGGGCGCACCGTCACCGACGCAGAAGGCTGGTACCAGTTCCAGACCATCAAGCCCGGCGCCTACCCGTGGGGCAACCATCACAACGCCTGGCGCCCGGCGCATATCCACTTTTCGCTGTTCGGCCCGAGCGTGCTGACGCGCCTGGTCACGCAAATGTACTTCCCCGGCGACCCGCTGCTCGAATACGACCCGATCTACAACTGCGTGCCGGACACCC